>CAIRHO010000030.1 GCA_903878415.1 uncultured Actinomycetes bacterium | reverse complement strand
GGCAGCGTAAAAGAAGAAAAAGATGCGCTACATATAACGCCAGCTCCACTTCATGGTGGCACTTTTCACACCTACGACGATCATCGATTAGCTACAACTGGCGCTGTTATTGGGCTAGTTACCGAAGGTGTTGACGTTGAAAATATTGAGACAACTAGAAAAACACTTCCTGATTTTTCTGGGCTATGGAAACGTCTGGTTAATTGATGGCTCGTAAATATGATGAATCTGATGCAAAAATAAGGCCGGCGCGTTCAACTCGACCTCGTAGTAAAGATCGCCCATCTCATGAGAATGCAATTCGAGGTTTTGTAATTCAAGTTGATCGCGGACGCACAAGTTGTGTTACTGAAACTGGTGTATTAGTAAGCGCGATGAAAGCTCGTGAATTAGGTAAGAACTCCGTGGTTGTTGGTGATCATGTCGCACTTGTTGGCGATACCTCCGGAAGTGAAGGTTCGCTATCTCGAATTGTTTCAGTATACGAACGTAAGAATTCACTCACAAGAACTGTTGATGATGCTGGTGCTTTAGAGCGAATGATTGTTTCTAATGTAGATCAAATGATAATTGTCATTGCGGCTGCTAACCCCGAACCACGAAGTGGTTTAGTTGATCGCTGTCTTGTTGTGGCATTTGATCAAGGAATAGAACCAATTATTCTAATTACAAAAAGTGATCTTGCGGATGCTAGCGATTTCTTGAAACCCTATATAAACCTTGGCGTGCAAACCTTGCAAAGAAAACGTGGTGATGATTTAGCGCCAATAAAAGAGCTACTTCGTGATAAAACTTCGGTGCTAATTGGCCATTCCGGTGTTGGAAAATCAACTTTAGTTAATGCACTACTAGACACTGATGCGCGCGCAGTTGGCGATGTTAACGATGTAACTGGCCGCGGCCGGCATACTTCATCGAGCGCAGTAGCGTTGAAATTACCTAACTTAGATAACCAAACCAACTCGGGATGGATTATTGATACTCCTGGAGTTAGATCATTTGGGTTACGACATGTTGACCGCGACCGTGTAATTGGATCATTCTCGGATTTTGCAGATGTAATAAATAAGTGTGCAAAGAATTGTTCGCATGATGAAATTGGCTGCGAATTAGAGGTCTGGATCGGTAGCGATAGTGCCCGCATGGAGCGCGTGAAAAGTCTCCGTGGGATGCTCAACTCAAACGAGTAAAGTGGGCGCCACAATGACCAATCAAAGTAAATCTTTTGCAGCGGATCTCGTGCTTGCTCATAAATTAGCTGATGCAGCCGATGTAATTACTTTAAATAGATTTAATGCGCTCGACCTTATTATTACTACTAAGCCAGATAACACACCAGTAACCGATGCGGATAAAGCAACTGAAGAGAAGATTAGAAATTTAATAAGAGCTGCTAACCCGGGCGATCACATCATTGGTGAAGAATTTGGTGGCAGTGATGAGAAACCAAATCGATACTGGGTGATTGATCCAATTGATGGCACGAAAAATTTCATGCGAGGTATTCCAACTTGGGCAACTTTAATTGGGCTCGTTGAAAATGGTGAAGTTGTTGTTGGCGTAGTTAGTTCCCCAGCACTATTCCGAAGATGGCATGGATTAAAAGGTGGCGGCGCATTTTTATCAGTAAACAAAAGCGAACCAAGTAAAATCAGCGTTTCAAAAGTTGCGAATTTAGAAGATGCATCGCTCTCTTTCTCAGATTTGTCTGGCTGGGGAGATAGCTTAGAAAAATTCTTAACTTTAATTAAGAAGATTTGGCGAGTAAGAGCGTATGGAGATTTTTGGTCACATATGTTGGTCGCTGAAGGAGCGGTCGACATTGCAGCTGAGCCTAAATTAGCGCTCTGGGATATGGCAGCGCTTGATGTGATTGTTCGCGAAGCGGGCGGTACATTTACTGCACTCGACGGTACGCCTGGCGTATTTGGAAGAAGTGGATTATCTACTAATGGATTATTACGAGAACAGTTCTTGGATGCAATTAAATGAGTAACACCCAAATTATTAGCGCAAGCGAACAGATTGATTTAAAAGTTGAGGGCATGACCTGCTCGGCATGCGTTGCAGCAATTGAGCGATCCTTAAATGGTTTGGAAGGAATTTCCGCAACCGTTAATTTCGCAACTGAATCCGCCCATATTTTGGCTCCTAAAGGTTACAAAGCTAGCGCTCTCATTGATGTAGTGAAAAAGACTGGATATGGCGCAACGCTATTGGCTGATGAAACCGAGAGTTTTTCCCGCTCCCGCCGAATGGGATGGCGGGTTTTCTTCGCTGCAATTTTAGCAATCCCGGTAATTGTAATTTCAATGTCCATGTCTGTGCATCATTACCTTGAACCAATAATAATTAGTGCACTTGATTATTTTGGAATTGCACATCCGCTTTACTCCGCAACTGGATGGCTCTCAATCGCAATCACTACGCCAATAATTCTAATTATTGCATTTCCAATTCACCGAACCGCTATCCGCAATATTGCTCATCCGACTATGGATACGCTAATTTCGCTTGGTTCAATCTCGGCATTCTCGTGGTCGATATATGCTAACGCAACTGGAGCTGGCGCTATTTATACCGAAGTTGCTGCTGCTGTTATTTTCTTTATAGTGCTTGGAAGATACTTTGAAAGTAAGGCAAAACGTCGAGCCGGTTCGGCACTCGCAAACTTATTGGCGATACATACCAAGGAAGTTACAATTTTGCGAGGCAGCGAAGAAGTTGTAGCGCCTATCCAATCTTTAGAGATTGGAGATAATTGTATTGTTAAACCTGGCGATCGAATCCCTACTGACGGGATTGTTATTTCTGGTGAAAGCAGCGTAGATAATTCGCTAATTTCTGGAGAGTCACTGCCTATTGATGTAAAACCAGGGTCACTTGTTATCGGTGGCGCTATAAATTTGAATGGCAGATTAATAATTCAAGCGCAACGTATTGGCAGAGATACTGAACTCTCCCGCATAACTTCAATGGTTCTTACGGCACAGACCGAGAAAGCTCCGATACAAAAAACTGTCGATCGAATTAGCGCCATCTTTGTTCCAATAGTTTTGCTAATAGCAATCGGCACTTTTGCCGCTTGGTATCTCACCGATCATTCCCTGCAGGTATCAATTGCCTCTGCCGTAGCAGTTTTAGTTATCGCCTGTCCCTGCGCTCTCGGATTAGCAACGCCGGTAGCCCTTTTAGTGGCCACTGGCCGCGGCGCCCAACACGGAATTGTGCTTCGCAAAACCAGTTCATTAGAGATCGCTCGCACTATCAATACTGTGGTTTTTGATAAAACTGGAACTTTAACTATTGGCGAAATGCAGGTTATTGATTTAACTTTCACCGCTCATCCTGCGCTAAAGATCTCATTATCTGAATTGTTCACAGCAATACATACCGTTGAAGCAGATAACAGCCACCCAGTAGCGCGAGCGATTACAAGATATTTAATAGGTCAAGGAGTTTCTAAGAGTTCACTCACTGATTACTCTCAAACTTCAGGGCAAGGAGTCGCTGCTCGTGTAATTATCGGCGCCGTTGAACTTCCGGTTTTGATTGGTACTCCTGCTTCAATCCTTAAGGCAACTTTCACTTTCCCAAGAGAATTGCAAGATGCAATTGCTCGGGCGGAAATAAATGGCCACTCAATTTCGGTAGTTGCGATTGACGGTGTTGCATTAGCTACGATTGAAGTTGGCGACACGATTAAGCCCGATGCCGAAAAATCTATTGCTGCATTAAAAAAAGCCAACATGGAAACTTGGTTGATAACTGGAGATAACCAAAGTTCAGCCGATGAAATTTCAAAGTTAGTTGGAATTTCTGCGGATCATGTGATTGCGCAAGCATCACCAGAAGATAAAGTTTTATTGATTAAAAAACTTCACAAAGATGGAAAGAAAGTACTAATGCTTGGTGATGGCATAAATGATGCCGCTGCCTTAGTTGAGTCAGATTTAAGTATGGCTATGGGAACCGGAACTGATACTGCGATTTCAAGTGCAGATATAACTTTGCTTCGCCCAACTTTATTTGCGGCGCTAGATGCGATTAATCTTTCTAAGCGCACATTGCGCACAATTAAAGGTAACTTGCTTTGGGCTTTTGCATACAACGTAGTTGGAATTGCAATTGCTGCTTTAGGTTTTCTTGATCCAATGTATGCCGGTGCCGCAATGGCTGGTTCGAGTTTATTTGTAGTCTTGAATTCGCTTCGAATTAAGGTTCGCCAAACCCGTTAAGAAATTGGTAGCGGGGGCAGGATTTGAACCTACGACCTCTGGGTTATGAGCCCAGCGAGCTACCGAGCTGCTCCACCCCGCGTCGGTTCGCCAATCTTATTGGGCGAGTGAGCTATTGGGAAATTCGCTCACTTAGTTAATGAAATTAACCGCGTTGTGCGGAAATAGCTGCTGCAATCGCTGCTTTCAAACGATCTTGTGCTTTTCCATAAGCAGCAAAGTCGCCATTCTTTAAAGCTACTTGCGAATCTGCAAGAGCAGATTGCGCACTAGCTAAAGCAGATGCAAGTGCTTTATTGGAAGCCGCTGAATTTGTAGTCGTGCTTGTTCCGTTACTAATAGGCAAGCTACCAATTTTAGTGCCAGAGTTTCCAGCGAATACTTGATCCAGCGCACCTTGTAGCGAACTATCAAATCCAATTTGATCTCCAAATGATACTAAAATCTTTTGAAGCAATGGATACGCCGAAGAGTTCGAAGTTGCGCGAACATAAACTGGTTGCACATAGAGCAGCCCGCTACCGACTGGCAAAGTTAACAAATTACCAAGTACTACATCGGAACCACCTTGGCGTAACAAAGATAATGCGGTTGCAACTTCAGGTTTTGCCTCAAAGTTAGATGCAACTTGTGAAGGTCCGGCGATATTTGTAGAACGAGGTAATTGCAGAACCGTAATTTTTCCGTAATTTGGACCTGGATCTGAATTCACAACTGCGAATGCAGATAAGTTTTCACGACCACCTCGCGGTACAAATGGAGTTGTTAATGAAAATGCAGGCTTCTTAGCACCTGGCATTTCAAGAGTGTAATAATAAGGTGGTTGCGCACTTGCGTTAGAACCAAATGTTGATGGGTCTCGTGGTACGCGCCAGAAATCTTGACCGCCATAAAAAGCATTAGCAGTTTGTACATGGTACGAACTTAAAATATCGCGTTGGACGCGGAAAATATCTTCTGGGTAACGAATATGGCTCATGAGCGCATCAGAAATTTTGCTCTTAGGCTTTATAACTCCTGGGAATGCTTTGCTCCAAGTAGCAAGCACTGGATCTTTCTCATCCCATTGATATAGCGAAACCGTGCCATCGTAAGCATCTACCGTAGCTTTTACCGAGTTACGGATGTAGTTAACTGAAGTATTTGATTGTGCGGTTATTGAAGTGGAATTCACAGTCAGCGCATCCGCAGTTGAACCAGAGAGTGATGTCTTCTTCGCATATGGATAACCTGCACTAGTTGTATAACCATCAATTATCCATATCACTTTGCCATCTATTACTGCAGGATACGGATCGCCATCAAGAGTTAACCATGGTGCTACTTTTGCAACTCGATCTCTTGGGTTGCGATCAAAGAGAATCTTTGAGCTTGAGTTGATCAAACTTGACAACACAATTCGTTGTTCTTGATATTTAATCGCAAATAGCAACCGGGAGAAGAGCGATCCCATTGGAACGCCACCTTTACCGGTATATGTGTAGTTAGTTTGGCCATTCGCAGATTTATCATCTGGATAATCGAATTCAACTTTTGTGCCACCAGTTGCGCCGCCAATGATTGAATAATCTGGCACGTTCTCACCAAAATAAATCCGAGGTTCAAAATCACCTAGCGCTTTAGTTGGTGGAATATCTCCGATAATGAAATTTGGTTTTCCATCAGCATCTACTGAGTTTCCGTAGGCACCGACAAATCCAAACCCATGGGTATAAACCAAGTGGTCATTAATCCAATTACGTTGTGGATTTCCAGCAATATTCAATTCGCGAACGGCAACAACCGCATCACGAGTTACGCCATTTATTGTGTATCGATCAATATCTAAGGATTCACCGAATGTGTAATACGGCTTAATCTGTTGGAGTTGACGGAATGTGGCCGAAAGAACGTTTGGATCCATTAATCGAATATTTGAAATCGTTGCAGCATCATTTGCTAACTGCCCTGCAGTTGTTGAGATTGTTGCTTGATAATCTTGCATGTCGATATCGGTTAAACCATATGCAGCTCTGGTTGCATCAATATTTCGCTGAATATAAGGCTCTTCTTTAGAAGATTCGCTTGGTTTAACTTGGAATTGTTGAATAATGCTTGGATAAACACCACTAATTAGTAATGAAGATATCCCAAGAAGTGCAACGCCAGCAGCTGGTAATACCCATGAGCGACGAATGATATTTGCAAAGAAGAGCAGTGAGCAGATAATCGCAATGCCAGTCAAGATTGCTTTTGCTGGCAGCACTGCGTTTACATCGGTATATGTAAGGCCAGTTATCAACTTGCCATCTTTCAGGGCAAGTGCATACCGATCTAGCCAATATGCGGCAGCTTTAACTAAAACTAATACGCCAAGGAGAACGGAAAGTTGGACTCTCGCCGCAACAGTGGTTCGCTCTTCCCGAACCTGTGGTCGAATACCGCTATATAAATAATGAACAATTGTTGATGCAATTAAAGATAAAACTAAAGTTGAAGAAGCCCAACCAACAACAGCTTGCCAAAACGGCAATTTGAATGCAAAGAATGAAATATCCATATTAAATTGCGGATCTTTAACGCCAAAAGAAGTTGAGTTCTTATACATCAACCAAATTTCCCAGAGCCGGGTACCGGCTGAACCTGCGAAATAAAATAGCGCAATTGCAATTCCGATAATGCTTATCTTCCGAATCGGTTCGATCTGCGCCCGATATCGCTCCAAGTTATCTGCCTCAACAGTTAGCGGAACATAAATTGGGCGTTTCTTATATGCAATGAAAACATTGCTGGTGATAACTAGTGAAGTTGCCAATCCAAAAACTACGAATAGCTCAATCTTGGTTAGGAGGATGGTGCTCCATACTTTGGTAAAACTTACCGATCGAAACCAAAGGAGATCGGCGTAAAAACCGCTCAAGCTCACTAGTACAACGGCTGCCACTGCGAGCACAATGAAGGTAATTGTTAGTGGGCCAACTTTACGATTTTTTGGACGTAAGTTACGGAAGGGGTTATTTGCGAATTCACCAAAGGTCATGGCGCTACTTTAGTCCGTACTTTTACCTACTTGCACCCCGAGATAGTGGCGGGATTCTCACTTTTTAAGGCTGATACTGCTGCTTTTAAGGTCTCTACTGGGATTACAAGTAACCCTTTAGGGATGTGCGTTAAATCAACACAATTTGCTGCAGGAGCTAGAAAAATTGTAGCTCCAGCTTTCGCAGCACCAATTAATTTTTCATTTATTCCGCCAATGGGTCCAACATTCCCAGCGGCATCAATCGTGCCAGTACCAGCAATTTTTCGGCCATGAATTAAGTCTTCTGGAGTCAATTTTTCGATAATTCCCAATGAGAAAATTAAGCCGCCGCTAGGTCCGCCAGTTCGCTCCAAATTGAATTTAATCGAGATTGGAAAATCGTAGGAATTAGTCACAAAAATTCCAACAACTGGGGCGCCAGCGCTGTTAGCCATTAGTTTTATTTGAAGAGTTAAGTTATCTCGCGCAATTTTAATGGCTGCGAGATCGCCGACCTTCTTATTTTTCAAAACGTCGCGAATATCGGTGGTCTTGGTGATTGCGATTCCATCTACAGCGATAATTTGATCACCTTTTTGCAATTTCTTAAAAGCATCTGACTCACTTTTGACATCTGTTATTTCAACTACGCTTTTCAGGTTATATCCAAGGTAATTTAAAGAAGCAGCAGTGGCGTCATGCTGAGAATTCTTCATATCAGCCGTGTTTTCCGCAGTGACTTCAGCTTCGGTCTTTTGCGGAGGGAAAATGGAATCGTGCGGTAATACGGCGGTATCTCCGCTAATCCAATTTAATAGGATTTCACCACCGCTGATATAGGAATTTGGATTTGTGACTAAGACTGAAGTTATAAATAGTCGGCTCTTTAAATTCTTATCTTTTGCACGATCTTGGAATGTCGGAACATTTTCAATTGTGATTAATTTGCCTAGAACATCATCTGGAGTACTGGGTGCAATCAATACATATGGAAGAGGCGCTAAGAAAGCGGCGGCAAAGAGCGCTAAAAGTATTACTTTTGAAGGGGTGTGGATTTTATTAACTAGAGGCGTTATCGGCACTCTTATCCTCATTTGGCCTGATGATTTTAATTGGTGCTTGCTGTACCGCTAACGAATCTTGAAACCTGCGAAAATTATTAACAGAGCGGTTGGTTTCATTTTCGAATTTAGATTGAAACTTCGCCAGCCAGAGAACGTAAGCCAAAGCACCTATTAGCGCAAAGAGTGGAATCAACCACCAGATCAGCGCAGATACTGGTGTGCTAGTTGTTCCTGCTGCGACTGAGTAGCTTCCTAGGTTCATGGCCGTAGCCTAGAACAGTTGGGAAGAAAGCGAGTACTTTTACGGTTATAGCGGTAACTTCAGAAAGGGCAGAAATTAAATGAGTGGAAATTTCGGATTTGTACCGCCTAACGATGATGGTTCAAATAATCCAGAGAACGGCAATAACAATCCGGAAGATAATCCGCAATTCTCTGAAATATTTAAGCAATTCTCAGGAATGGGTCTTGATATTAAATCTTTAATTGCCTCCTTAAATGGCTCTGGCCATTCCGCAAATCTCTCTCGAGATGTGATCCGAGATATCTCTCGAAAAACTTTAAGTGCGCACGGAGAATTGCCAGTTGGGGTTGCTGAGTTAAATCAAATTCGTGAAGCTTTTACAATTGCAGATCTATGGGTTGATGACGCAACCACATTCCCCTCCTTAGGTATCCCCGAAAATTGCGCAATGGGACGTCGTGAATGGATTGATGCATCATTAACTGGGTGGCATGAATTGGCAAAGCCATTAATTGCAGGCTTAAGCGAGGGCATGGCAAGCGCAATTACTAACGAAACTAATGCCGCGGAAATGCAAATTCCTGGAATTGGAAATATTGCCGGCGTGATGTCCTCGTTCATGAGTTCAATGATCGCAACCCAACTTGGCCAAACTATTGGAAACCTCGCAACAACAGTTACTAGCGCTAATGATGTGGCGTTGCCATTATTGAGGCCGGCTCGCACTTTCTTGATTCCACAGAATGTGGCTAAATGGGGTGATGGCCTGGAAATCCCAGAGACTGAAGTTCGAATTTTCTTAGCGTTGCGCGAAATTGCAGCAGCTCGACTTTTTGCTCATACACCTTGGTTGTCAGCGTATTTAGAAAATACCATTACTGCATATGGCAAAGGCATTCGAATTGATTTTTCAGCAATACAACAACAAGCACAGGATGCGCTTTCATCAGGAGAGTTAGATCCAGCAAATCCAGAATCAATTTCGCATGCACTAACAAGTGGAATGTTCACACCGGAAGAAACAAAAGAACAGAGCACCGCACTTGCAAAACTAGAGATGGCTTTGGCGCTAATCGAAGGATGGATTGATCAAGTTGTAGTTGATGCTGCGGGAGATCGATTACCTTCGTTAATTAGACTTCGCGAAACTCAAAGTCGTCGGCGCGCAACTCAATCCCCTACTCAACAATTATTTGCAGCTTTAGTAGGTTTAGAAGTTTCACCTAGAACAGCGCGAGAATGCGCCGCTTTCTGGCGTGGAATCGGTGAAATGAAAAATGAAAATCGCGATCGACTTTGGGAGGATGCAGTTTTGCTCCCACAGCAGAGCGATTTAGCTGATCCAGTTAAATTTCTAAAGAGCACCGTCGTTCCTGATGACCTATCTGGATTAATATAAGAGCTAAATAAAAAGCGAAGCCCCCGGGCGCACGATTCTTTATCTGCCTTCCCCTTGCAGATAATGAACGGTTATCCGAGGACTTCGTAACCGCAAAGTACGACACTCACAGTCAATTATCAACTTAAATCGAGTGACATTCGCAAATTAAATTTTGAACTGCTAATAAATACGCCCAAAAAGAAAAAATATTTTCATAAGATTTATAACAATTTGAAAACCTAGCAACTCTCAATTAGCACTTAAGATTTCGCGTAAAAAAGTGGCTGTTGATAAGGTGTTGATAACTCGATCTTTTAAGTGGATAACTCATACTTAGCTGTGTAGAAAGCCTAGATAGCGTTAAAAGAACCATTCACTAGTACCAGATTGAAATTGAGAGAGTGAGAGAAAAGTGGATAAGAACGCGAGATCCTTTTCTCTGGATAACTTCATTCAAGGTGAGATCTTTCCCGCTAACTTCACGGACATGCCTGCCAATCAAATCGATAAGAAGCGGCGAGCGCCAAAACGGCTCCCGAGCGGAAAATCCGAAATCCCGATCGCCCCAGAAGTGAGAATTCCCGCTTCGCCCGCAACCGGTGGTGCTGAGATTCGAGTAATTAGAAATACCCGGCGGAGTAAATCAATTAGCGCTTATCGCGAACAAGGCGCAATCGTGATTCAAATTCCAGCGCGGTTACCTCGCAGTCAGGTCGCTGATTTGATTCCAGAGATGGTGCAACGAGTCTTAACTCGAGAGGCTCGTGAGCGAAGTAGCGATACCGATCTAATCGAGCGAGCTATCGAGTTGATGCAGATATATCTGCCAGAATTTAATGAACGCCCGGCTAGCGTGGTCTGGCGGGCAATGAATGAGCGCTGGGGTTCTTGCACCACAGTTGATCGGACCATTCGGATTTCAGAGCGGCTAAATGGAGCTCCTAGCTATGTCATCGATTATGTATTAGTACACGAATTGATCCACCTGCGGATTCCAGACCACGGAAAGGCCTTTATTGACCTTCTGGAACGCTTTGGTGAGAGCGAACGGGCGAGCGCCTTCCTAGAAGGCTATGAATCTGGGGCTCGAGCGTAAAAAAACCACCCCACGCCTGCGTAATCAGTGGTTTAAGCGTGGCGCGGGGGTATCGTGAGCGCATTCGCAAGGCGATAGCGGGAGGCTCTCGCATCGGCCTGCGGCGATAGGAGAAAAAAATGGCAGAGACATATAAAGGCGAGGCTTATTGCGTTAAGTGCAAAGCAAAGCGCGAGTTCGAAGGAAACGTAAAAGTCTCCGAGTCAGGTCGTCGCATGGCACAGGGTATTTGCCCAACATGTGGCACCAAAGTGAACCGCATTCTCGGCAAGGCGCAATAAAGCTTTTCCAAAAGAATTAAAGGTCGAGGGCCTCCCTTTTGGGGGTGTCCTCGACTTTTTTGTTACCACAACGTTCTATCGCATCAACGCCCCGCACATTTAAGCGAGCTACTCCACAACCTTTAGATAACAAGGGCAAGCCATTTATCGCAATCGCCCAATCTTGCTTTATGAGCTACTCAATAACCGAGACATCCCAACCACGATTAAAAGTTGGCGTTACCGCAACTTCCATCTCATCCAATTCTAGAGACTCAGCTTCGCCAGTTCCTAAAGGTTTGCAAGTTTATGTCGGGGGTAAATCACGTGGATTAATTTTAGAAGGGAGCTACTCACCTGCTTTTGTATTGAAGGTCCTCACTTATTTCACCGGCAAGATTTCACTCGCTCAGATTTCAGAACGTAGCGGTGCTGCAATCTCATTATTGAAATCAATCTCAACCCAATTATCAAAATCAGGGTTAATTGACTTAGCAGAACCTCGTTTAATTTTAAGCCATCGCTTCGAAGATAAAGGAGATAGCGCAATACTCGATGGTTCCATGATCGCAATAAATGAAAGACTCTTGCCAGAATTAGAAATTGCAACCTGGCGCGTAGGTGTTCGAGATAACGGAATTTCAATAATGCAAAACCGGACCCAATTTCCAATTTTAATATTTGGGAAATCTAGAATTGCGATAAATCTTGGTGCCGCTTTGATGGCAAGTGGCTTTCAGTCGATTTACTATTCTGAGCATGAACAGAGAAGTGAAACGGAGAGCGCATTTTCCGCGCTCGACCTCTCTGGAAATTATCTCCGCAATAGCGATATAGGTGTAGAAAAGTCAGTTGCTATCAACGAAATGGCAACGCATTGCGCCTTATTTCCAAAATCTAGGAAGGGCGCCTCTGGGAAGAATCGGGTCCGCATTTTTACGCCAAAACTCATTATTTCAATAGGTTTTCCGAAAGCAGATTACTTGCAGAGATGGATGTCGGAGCCAGTGCCATTTCTAATTATCGATGAACTTTCTTGTGGGAAATTTTCCGTCGGACCGATGGTTCGTTCTGGCCAAACTCCCTGCTTACGTTGTATCGAGTTGACGCAAAGAGATCGGGATTTTAAAAATTATGAAATTTTACAATCTCGCAAACTGCTACCGCAACGTGAAGTTCCGGCAGCAGTTGCAACTTTTATTGCTGGTTTGGTCGCCCTCGACACTGCGCAATTTGCTGATTGCGGTACCTCCGATTTCCTTGGAACTATTACAGAATTCCAAGTGGATCGAATTTCACAGCCAAACCGATCGCGATGGGGTTTCCATAACGAATGTGGTTGTCATTGGATTTAGCTGGAATTAGCTGGCCACTGACTCCATCAACTCTGCAAAATCAACTTCAACTGAAGTTGACTCAACAATATTTTTTGGTCGACCTGGCATCCGCTTTGCTGCGATGACTTTGCCATCTTCAAAAAGCTCACCGCCCCATACGCCAATTGGTTCTTGGCGAGAAAGTGCGCCTTCCAAACATGCGCGTCGCATTGGGCAATCGCCACAGAGCGCCTTTGCATATGAAATCTCGGCCGGCTTATCTGAAAAGAAGGTTTCTGGGTCAGTGTTATGACATGGCAACGCGGTTGCAGCGCTTTCGCCATATGTGGATCCGTAGTTGCCGGTAACTGCGTCTAAACCAATCTTTGCGTTCTCGCCTTCGGCCCAACCTGGGATTAATAACTCACTGAAGAGAACTGTCATGTCCTCACCTTGCCTTTCGATTAGTACTGCTGGTTTATTTCTGTTGGTTATTTCTGATGGAATGAAAAAAGGGCCCGAATCCTTTTTGGATTCGTGGCCCCTGGGGTTCCTCTCGGTTTTTAATTAACCGATAGTGCTCCAGGTGCCTTGGTAGGCCTTAGCCGAATAGCTCTTGGTTGCGAAATAACTCGTAAAGCTATTTGCGACAAGAACGCAAGAATATGAACGGTTATCTCGGCGGAGAGCAGGCGCGTGCCAGCCCGCAACAGCGGTGCCTTTGCTTGCGATAAGCGTTGCGCTCATCTTCTGCCTCCAGATATTCGTCTTTTACGCTTGGTAAAAGGTTGAAAGGTAAGAGTAAACCATGGGTAGAGAGTGATGCAAATCAATTAATTACGGGCTTACTAATCCAGCCTCTGCTAGGAATCGGCTCGGGGTTTGATGAAAGGTAAGCGTCAATGAGCGCTTCGCTCGCGTCAGGCCAACATAGAAAAGTCGGCGCTCTTCTTCGATTGGTTCGCTCCAAGGCAGAACCCCTTCACTGACGCCAATTAAATAAACCCGCTCCCATTCCAATCCTTTTGCTGCGTGCAAAGTGGCTAGTGCAACGCCAGGAAGGGTCGGCGGATTATTTTGCTCAGCGCGATCTTCTAGCTCTCGCAAATAACCGCGCAATGAATTCACGCCTTCTTGGGAAAGTTCGCGACCTAATTGCAAAAAGGCTCGGACATATTCACCATCACCGAATGGCTTAATTGCTGAAATTAAATCATTTAACCAATCGCCATTTACCTCCGATAAAACTGAAGCGTTCCGAATAACTTTCATTAAATCTCGGACTTCGGTGCGATTAAAGAATCGTTCCGAATTTTTAACTTGATGTTCAATTCCGGCCGCGATAAAAGCTTTCTCTAATACATCAAGTTGTGAATTGGTTCTGGCAAGAATTGCAATATCTTGCGCAACTACACCGCTCTCTAAATCATTCTTGATCGCGCTAATTATTGCGGCCGCTTCCTCTTTATCGCTGGCGAACCTATGAACTGTTGGCCGATCACCATGATCGTTATGCGCTGATAACTCATGGCCAAGTAGCGAGTTACGTAAGATTGCGTTTGCAGTGTTAATAATTTCCGGTGAAGAACGGTATCCGCGACTTAATCGGATTACTTCCGCGTCTGGATATCGGCTCGTGAAGTTCAATAAGAAGGCTGGAGTGGCACCAGCAAAAGAATAAATAGTCTGAGCTGGATCACCGACTACACATAAATCTCTTCGGGCGCCGACCCATAAATCTAAAAGCCGTTGTTGCAACGGCGATACGTCCTGATATTCATCAACAGTGAAATAACGGTATTGATCCCGCACGCGTTCTCGCACATCTCGATCTTCTTCGAGCATGCCAACTGTCAATAAAAGTACATCTTCAAAATCAACTGCGCGCTCTTGTTGCTTTAGTGATTCATAAGCTTGATATATCTTGGCAATATCCTCGGAATAGAAGCGATTTCCGCTGACTTTTACCGAGCGCGAGTAATTATTTGCAGCCTCCGGATATTCCGCTGGCGCAAAGCCGAGAACTTTGGCCCATTCAATTTCACTTGCAATATCGCGCATAAGTGCATTGTTCTTCGGTGCATTTACTTCAGCCCGGTTTATTGCTTCGGTAATGAAACCAGTCTTAGAAGTTAATAGCGATGGAAAGCGACCACCTAATACATGGGGCCAGAAATACATTAATTGTTTTAAGGCTGCCGAGTGGAAAGTTCGCGCCGCAACGTTTGAAATTCCAAGAGTTCTAAGTCGGGCCCGCATTTCACCAGCTGCGCGGGCCGTAAAAGTTAACGCCAAAATTTTATTTGGTTCCACAATTCCAATATCAACTGCATAAGCCAATCGATGGGTAATCGCACGAGTTTTTCCAGTGCCAGCGCCAGCGATTACACAGACTGGTCCGTGAACTGCGAGCGCAACTGCGCGTTGCTCTTCATCAAGGGCTGCCAATATCTCTTCCGCTAGCTGCGCCATGCTTCACCACCAGTTAAATCATTTGCAGAATCTGGGCCATACCAACGATTAATCATCGCGCGAGCTACGCTAATTGTGGGCGGTAAAATAATTTGTGCAGCATCAACTGCGGCTTTCATCTCCGCTCGGCTAAACCAACGTACTTCCTCAATTTCTTGGCCATCACCCTTAGCGGCTTGAGGATTATCAATTAGCGCCTCATAAGCAATCATTATTGAGGCTGGAAATGGCCATGGTTGTGAGCCTAAATAGTTCATCGAAACTACATTGACGCCAGCTTCTTCAAAAACTTCGCGCCGAACACATCGTTCAAAAGATTCACCTGGCTCGACAAAACCTGCGAGCGTTGAAAACCGATTTGTGGGCCAAATTTTCTGATGGCCAAGCAAAACTCGATCTGAATTATCTTTAACTAAAACAATAATTGCTGGGTCGGTGCGCGGGTGATGTTGTTTCCGATCAACTACGCACTCTCTTACCGAACCCCCTTGCACTGATTCAGTTTTAGCACCGCAGATTGCGCACATTGGGTGGGCATCGTGCCATTGCGAAAGCGCTAACCCATGTGCTGCGATGCCTATCTCTAAATCATTTAAGAAGGAGCCAATCTCTCGGAGCCCTTTAAATATTCCGGAAGTTGGTTTGGCGCTTTCATTAAATGGTGTGTGCCAGAGAAAATATGGTTTACCACTCTCTGCGATTCCTAGAAAATATCGTTCGCCAATCTCTTCCTTGATTTGAGTTGCGTTTAAGAACTCTAATGAAATCTTCCGGCCATCTTCATCAGTCAATATTCGAAAACGATCTCCCGAAATTTGCGCAATCTCTGCACGTAGCCACATCTCATCTAACGCGTTTTTATCTAAACGTAGATGAGCTGCGCGATCTAATTTAGTTCGAGAGAGCGCGAGGTCGAGCTCTTTGAAGCCAGATTCTGCAGACATAGAGCCGACCCTACTAGCCTGCCCTTATGAAGGTCACCTCGTGGAATCTGCTCCACGGCGCTCGAATCCCGCCTAAAGATGATGAACCAAATCCAAAGCAATTGTTACTAGATGGTTTTGCCCATTTTTCGAAAGATTTCAAGCCAGATGTTATGGGTTTGCAAGAAGTGGATTGCAGCCAAGTTAGGTCTGGCAATGTAAATCAAGTTGAAGTTATTGCAGAGTTCTTAGGTGCAAAATTTTGGGCATTTGCGCCATCTTTAATGGGAACCCCTGGTGGCGAATGGCGAAATTTGGAACCGGGCGAGCAAAATCTTTACACAAGCCTTGATTCAAAAATTGGCAATCTGCCAACAAGTTATGGAATTGCAATGCTCTCAAAAATCCCGGTGATTAAATGGCATGTACTTGCCCTAAAGCGAGTTGTCCGCGGAAAATGGATTTTGATTCCGGCAAAACGAGGTCTCAAGTTTATGTACTTAAAAGATGAGCCCCGAGCTGTGATTGCAGCTGAGTTAGAAAACGGTTACACCATCGCAAATACCCATTTATCTTTTGCGCCAGGTGGAAATATTTACCAACTACTTAAGAGTAAAGCTTGGCTAAAAAGTTTGCCTGGCAAACATATTTTAATGGGCGATTTAAATTTACCTTGGGGCCTCGGCGCTAAATTAACTCGGTGGAATTCACTTTCAATTGCAAAAACCTACCCTTCCTGGAAGGTTGCATTACAAATTGATTATTTACTATCTGATTCTCTAACAAAAAAAGCGGTCCGAGATATCACGCCAACTTCACAGATAATTAGTGACCACTTGCCGCTTTCTATTGAAATACTTTAACGTTTTCAACCAGCGCGATTAGATCAGCTTCATCCATCAAATCTGCTGGGCGAAGGGTTTGGTTCTCTGCAACATAATGGAATGCTGCGCTAATTAAGTTAATTGGGAGACCGGTTAATCTAGAAAAAGCTAGTCGATACGCTGCAAGTTGAATGGTGGCGTTTGCTAACTCCTCGCCATCTTTTACTTTTCCAGTCTTCCAATCCACGACTTCATATCTAAAGTCATTGCCGGGCACTCGATCTTTATCTGGGGTTTGGAAGCGATAAATAGCATCCATTCGACCGCGGATTAAGACCCCGCCTAGAACTGTCTCAAATGACGTCTCAACTTCATAAGGAGTTAATTTCGCCCAATCACTTTCAAACCAACGCTGCTTTAATATCTCAAGTTCCAGGTCGCTACCGCCGCTTTCAAGTGCAATTTCATCGTCACTAAAAAGGGTTGGTGACTTGAAATGTTTTTCAATCCACGAGTGGAAATTTGTGCCGCGCTGGGCATAGATATCGGTATGTGATGGCATCGGGCGGCGAATTCGAAGCGCCAATTCGCTTGGATCTGATTGCAACGTTAAGAGCGTTGATACCGATAATCGCTGCGGTAAAAATATTACTTGCGGGTTACGAGATCGGGCAATTTCATCAAGTAGTGCGATTGCATCTCTTGCCCATGAAGCTGGTTCGGAAGGTAATTTAGAGATCTGGTCAACAAGTTGGGCTCGCTCAAAACTTTTTGCGCTAATCACTTGAGATACAGATTCATTAAAAATAGTTCGCATATCGCCAAGTGGGTCTCTTGGCCAGATTTCAGATTTTGGTTTCGCTAAATTTGGATTGTTTTCATCAAGTGGATGCTCGCTAATATCAGTGAGGAATTTTGCAGCTTTAGGATTTGCATTGGCGATCGTGAGAACCTGCTCTAATAGCGCACTTGGTGGAACCGGTTTTTCACCATCACGCCACCATGAAGTTGTGCAGAGTAGATGAGTTTTAGCACGGGTAAATGCGACATAACCTAATCGAAATTCTTCGTCGAGATGTTTATCTTTACACTCGTCATCGAATCTAATCCGCTCTGCTTTCGCTCCTTTCATATCCATAACGTTCTCAATTCGGAATTTAGGTAATTGATCAGCATCACCACGAAGGGAGAATGGAATTTGACCTTCATCTTTCAACCAGTTATCAACTCGCTTTCCTTCAACTGGGAATTGGCCTTTGGCTAGCCCAGGTACTGCAACAACATCCCATTCCGCGCCTTTTGCACCGTGAATAGTGAGGATTTGAACCACATCTCTACGAACATCCACTGATCCAGATTTTAATCCGCCCTCCTCCGAGGTTGCGGCTTCCAACCAATTTAAAAATTGCGATAACGAACCGCCAGTCCGTTGATATTTTGCAGCCTCATCTAAGAAGCGATCTAAGTGGCGACGACCATGCGCCACCCCATCTCGTACTAAAACTTCAACATCTAGATGTTGAGCTCTTTCAATATCAATAATTAGATCTGTAATTGAGGTACCAACTCGAGATCGGAGCGTTCTAAATTCTCGCGCCGCTCTAACTAATCGCGCATAACCTTCTTTTGAGAAAGCGGTGCTTTCAGCGCTTTCAATTTCGTCGAGCGCATCCACAATACTTCCCATAAAAATGTCATCGTTCTCTGCGCTACTTGGATTACCAGCCTCGATCAACTTAACTAACGCACGGCTATCACGTTTTTCGGAAGCTGCACGTTTTCTAGAGAACTCACCTAGCGCTGCAATATCTTTAGCACCGATTGCAAACCTTGGTCCGGTTAACAATCGCATCAACGCGCTGCCTTTATCGGGGAATGCCAAAACTTTTAGAGTTGCGATTACATCTGCAACTTCAGGCACGTGTACTAAACCACCTACGCCAACTACTTCGACTGGGATTCGTAGCGTGCGAAGGGCTGATTCAATATCTGGAATCTGTTTTCGGTTTCGAACTAATACCGCAAATGATGAACGATCTTTCTCCAACTTTGCGGCTCGCTTAGGGTCAAACCAAAGTTTTTCAAAATACTCCGCAATTCCTTGGGCTTCCAAACTTTTTGTTTCGAATACTCCGCAAGCAAGTTCGCCAAGGCCAGCGTTCGCTCTAGCTTTTAACTCTGCAACTTCAACGCGTTTTTGATCTCGCAATCTAGTTCTATCGTTGATATAACTAATCACGTTGTTGGCTAAATCGAGAATTACATGGTCATTGCGCCAACTTGATGAGAGCGAATAACGCGGCGAAACCCCCGGGAAATAAGCGGGAAACGAGTCCAAAGTATCGGCACTCGCACCGCGCCAGCCATAGATGGATTGGAATGGATCGCCTACTGCAGTTACCGGGTGGCCGGTGGCAATTGCTGCGCCAGTGGTCTTATCAAAACCGAACAAATTAGAGAGCAAAGTCAATTGGCTCTGTGAAGTGTCTTGATATTCATCTAAAAGTACAACTTTAAATTTAGCTCGCTCGGAAACTCCAATATCTGGAAATAGCTGGGAAAGTTCCGCAGCCAAACTCATCTGGTCATCAAAAGTTAGTAAACCTCGAGATTTACGGTGCTCATCTATTCGTGCGACGATTGGCAATATTGCGGATCGTTCTTTAAAGGCCTGGTAAATATCTCTAATCTCTTTAGTATCTTTGCCAGGTAAGGCGGTGAGCGCCGAGATAATTCGTTCCATTTCAATTCTGACATCTGCCACGCTACATCCATGTTCAGCAATTAGTTTTGAAAGCAACATCACATCATCGATTACAGTTGAAGGTGCACTAATTAACGGTGCCGAGAGCGATTCAAAATTATTTACCGCATCAGATGCAATCTGCCATGCTGCTGCTTCACCAATAGGCGTGGCATCTGCATCGATTCCGATTCGGATTGCGTGTTCACTTAATACGCGCGCCGCATAAGAGTGATAAGTAAGTACGGTTACATCTAAATTATTCTCAATTTCTTTTGCTAATTCTGGCGACACCAAATCACTATTAATTAATTGACGTAATCGAGTTCGAATTCGAATTGCAAGTTCGCCGGCAGCTTTTCTAGTAAAAGTTAAACCTAGTATTTGGTCTGGTTTAACATAACCGTTAATAACTAACCAGAGCACGCGCGCGCTCATAGTTTCAGTCTTGCCAGAACCTGCGCCAGCCACAACAACTGCAGGCTCAAGCGGTGATGAAATAACTAAAATTTGTTCATCCGTTGGGGCATTAACGCCGTTATCGATCTTTTTTAAGGCAGCGGCTATTTCGGCGGGGCTGATTTTCATTGCTCCACCACCGTTCTACCGTGGCTTTGAATCGGACAACTCTTCCTTACTGGACATCGTTCACATTGATCGTTAATCGTTGCGCTAAATCGGGAACCGCTCATACCGATTGCAACTTCAGCAACTTCCGCTTTAAAAACTTCGCCATCTATTGGCTCTTGTGATCGCACTGATGCGCTCTTTGCATTATTGCCAACGAATAATAGTTCTGCACCACCCGAAGTCGTGTTTGAATTCAATTCGGTAAATGCACCTTCAATTACGGCGAGCTGGTAAGCCTGCAATTGTTTGTGGTCAACGGTATCTTTTGCGCTTGTTGCAGTTTTTCCGGTCTTCAAGTCAACAATCACAATTTCATTGCTATCGGTTATTTCAATTCGATCAACGCTTCCTTTGATAATCGCATTTCCGACCGTTACGCTAAATTCTTTCTCGACAGCTAATAGTTTTCGGTCAGATGCAAAATGCCAAGTAAAGAATTTTTCCAACATATCGGTTGCGCGAGCTAATTCGCGATCTTTAACCCAACCTTTATTCATATCTATAAGTGGCCAGGAATCGTTTAGCCGTGTTTTCAATTCAGCTGGAGTCAACTCGGGATTAGTATGCAGTAGTGCTGCAAATGCATGGAGCGCTGAACCGAGAATTTGCGCAGTGCTGTCGCCATCGCGGCTGCCATTTCGCTCCAAGAACCACTTTAAACCGCATTCAGTAAAGTTTTGAATGCTACTTGGCGAGACATAAACCGAATCGCCTGGCTCAATTAGCGGTTTATCAATCGAGGGCGC
>CAIRHO010000029.1 GCA_903878415.1 uncultured Actinomycetes bacterium | reverse complement strand
TTTAAACCTCGGCTTCCACTTAGCTATATCTGGCCTGCTAAATTCAAATTCAATCCTGATTCATAGCGCGATCGACCGTAAAGATATTTTTGCTATCGCACGTTCACATCAAAATGGCGGTGGAAGAGTTCAGGTTTTGGAAACTGATATCTCAGGAAAGATTGATTATTCAATTATTGAGCAAACCGCGGAAAATGTAGTTGTTTGGCAATCTACTAATCGCGAAACCGGAATTAAGCAGTTCTCGAATGAATCTATTAGTAAACCCAATTTATCGAGCGCGAAAATTTTTGCGGATATGACCAGTGCAAGCAATCCCGCAGAACTACCAGAAAATTGGAGTACTGCGCTCTGGGATGCAACTTCATGGGGCGGACCAAAAGGGATCGCAATCCTAGCAATCAGGGAAAAAACAAATTGGGTAAATCCACTCCCTCATATTGATGCCACCCGGGTATCAAACGAATATTCAATTCCGCTATTTCTGGCCAGCGTGGTCGCGCTAGAAAATTCGGAGAAGGAATCTGAATCCAATCTTGTAAATGCGCAGCGCTTGAATCAAAAAATTCGCAACTTCGTAACTGCAAATATTGCAGATGCGGATATTGCCGGCAATCTTAGAAATTGCGATCCAAGAAAACTTTCAATCTCTTTTTTGTATGTGCAAGCTGAAGAACTATTGCGAGAATTAGAGAAATCAGGATATCTAGTTGACTCAGGTTCAGCATGTAGCGCTGCTGATTTAGCTCCAAGTCATGTTCTCGCAGCGATGGGATTATTGACACACGGCAACATCAGATTAACGCTACGGCCGGAAATTTCAGAACCAGTTATCGATGAATTTCTCGCACTTCTTAAACGCGAAATCACAGAAGCACGAGCTAAGTAGAGTGATTGAACTCAACTGTCTTGGAATGCTATGTCCGCGGCCGATAATTGAAACCGCGAAAGCCATATCAAATATTCAATCTGGGGAACAAATAAAATTGAATAGCGACGATGCCGCGACTTGGTTTGATTTGAAAGCTTGGTCACGAATGACCAGAAATAATGTGGCCAAAATAAGCGAGGTTGAATTCTTAATAACTAAAGAGAATTAAGCGTTTTCCATCATTGGAATATGTTTTTCGATTTCTGATGCTGCTTTTTCTCCATATGATTCCGAAAATCGTGTTACAAATTCTGATCTGGTAAAGCGATACTCCTGCGTTCCCTTAGTTTCAATTACATAAGTTGCAATCATTGAACCAAGTTGTGCACATCGCTCATCGTTAAGGCCCCATGCAACACCTGCGATAAACCCGGAACGGAAAGAATCGCCAACTCCAGTTGGATCAACTTTCGCTTTCTCCTTTGGGACTCCTACCCGTACTTCGCTATTTCCACGACGTTCTACTTTTGCACCAGCAGATCCCAGCGTAATTACTCGAGTTTCAACTCTCTCTAAAATCTCGGCATCGGTCCAACCTGTTTTTTGAATTGCTAACGCTAATTCGTATTCATTCATGAAGAGGTATGTCGCGCCATCAATCAACTTCTTAATTTCTTCACCGCTCATCCGGGCCATCTGTTGTGATGGATCAGCAGCAAATGGAATCCGACGTTCGCGACAGGTTTCGGTATGGCGCAACATTGCTTCGGGATCATCTGGTGAAATAACTACCAAATCAAAGACGCCAGTTTTCTCCATAACTGGAGCTAGCTCGATATTTCGCGCTTCGCTCATCGCGCCGGGAAAGAAGGATGCGATTTGATTTAATTCAGTGTCAGTTGTCACCATAAATTGCGCAGTGTGCAAAGTTTCGGAAACCCAAACATGGGAAGTTACAACCCCGTGACGAGTTAGCCAGGCTTCGTAATCAACCCAATCTTTTCCAACTGCTGAAAGTAGAATCGGGTTTAACCCAAGAACTCCCATACTAAAAGCGATATTTGCGGCGCAGCCACCACGTCTAACATCCAGTCCATCAACTAAGAAAGACAGTGAGACCTTCTCCAACGAACCGGCAACCAAGGAATCAGTAAATTTTCCAGGGAATGTCATTAAATGATCGCGCCCGACCGAGCCGGCAACTGCGATTTTCATAAGCGGAGATTAGTCGCGAAAGATGCGATTAATTAAATGAATCGCCACAAGCGCAAGAGCCACCTGCATTTGGATTATCAATAGTGAAACCTTGCTTTTGAATGGTATCCACGAAATCCACAGTTGCACCCATTAAATAAGGAGTACTCATTTTGTCAGTAACAACTTTTACTGAACCAAATTCAGTGACGGTGTCACCTTCCATTGCGCGGTCATCAAAATAGAGTTGGTATCGAAGACCAGAACAGCCACCAGGTTGTACAGCTACGCGAAGGCTGAGATCGTCGCGGCCTTCTTGAGCTAATAGAGCGGCAACTTTTTCCGCCGCTACCGCAGTAAGTGCGATTGAAGTAGTAGTGCTAGCCGGTGTGGTTGTTTCAGTTGTCATACCCGAACTCTACCTGTCTTTTTAAGGTTCGCCATCCGACCAAGATTCCCGTGTCGGCATACTATTAACTCATGTCTAATTCGCTAACCCAGTTACTACTCCTTGGTCGAGGCTCAGATTTAGCCAGCGAACGAGGCGTTTCCTGTGATGGCGAATTACCAAAAGCTAGCGATCCTGAATTGGTAGAAAGAGCTAAGAAAGCCCGCGCCGCACTTGGAGACCGGGCCATGATTCTTGGACACCATTATCAACGCGATGAAGTTATTCAATTCGCAGATATAACTGGTGATTCATTCAAATTAGCCCAAGCTGCAGCTTCTAATACAACTGCCGAAATTATTTTCTTCTGTGGCGTCCACTTTATGGCGGAGAGCGCAGACATCCTTACATCTGCCAACCAAAAAGTTATTTTGCCAGATTTAGCTGCTGGATGTTCCATGGCAGATATGGCATCGGCTCCCCAAGTAAACGAATGTTGGAAAGTGTTAACGGATTTAGGTGTTGCGAAAGAAACCATTCCGGTCACCTACATGAACTCAACTGCGGCAATTAAATCTTTCACTGGGAAAAATGGTGGAACTGTCTGTACATCTTCAAATGCAAAACGCGCGATGAGTTGGGCTTTTGGAAAAGGCGAAAAAGTTCTTTTTCTGCCAGATCAACATCTGGGTCGAAATACTGCAGTTCTTTCGCTCGGCCTCTCGCTTTCAGATTGCGTCTTGTGGAATCCATGGAAACCTCGTGGCGGATTAACCGATGATGAGATTCGAAATGCAAAAGTGATTTTATGGCGTGGCCATTGTTCGGTTCACGGGAGATTTTCATTAGCAAATATTGATGAAGTTAGAGAGCGAGTTCCTGGAGTTAAAGTTTTAGTGCATCCAGAATGCCAGAACGAGGTTGTTGCCGCTGCAGATGTAGTTGGTAGCACGGAGGCAATTATCAAAACAGTTTCTGAATCCCCTGCCGGAAGTAAATGGGCGATTGGTACCGAGTTAAATTTGGTACAACGGCTAGCCAATAACAACCCAGATAAGTCGGTCCACTTTCTTGATAAAACGGTCTGCTACTGCTCGACTATGAACCGAATCGACTTGCCACACTTAGTATGGGCGATGGAAACATTGCTAACCGGACGTGTTGTAAATCAGATTTCGGTCGATCCTGAGACAGCTTTAAACGCGAAAGTTGCGCTGGAGCGAATGTTGGCTTTACCGTAGTCAGATGAGCCCTAAAAAATCAGAATCAGCTTCCGAGAAACCTGCCGCAGGTAAAGGCCGACCAACTCCGAAACGAAAAGTAGCCGAGCAAGCTAATGTGACAAATCGGTTAGCACCAGCCTCAACTCGCGAGGGAAAGAAAATTCAACGCGAACAATTGCGACAGCAACGTGTTCAAACTCGAGCCGCTTACATGCGCGGTGAAGAGAGCGCAATGCCACCAAGAGATCGCGGCCAAGTAAAACGTTTTGTGCGAAATTATGTGGACTCACGTAGATCTATCGGCGAATATTTCTTGCCGATCGTAATGTTGGTTTTAATTCTCACCGTAATCCCAATTGCCTACATTCAATTCTTCGCAATCATGTTGATGTACTCATGCCTACTCTTCTCGATCATCGACGGAATCATTCTTAGTCGTAAATTGAAAAAGGAAGTTGCAGCCCGTTTTCCAAATGAAATCACAAAAGGAATCGGTATGTATGGCTGGTTACGCTCAACTCAAATCCGTAGATTGCGTGCGCCATCACCACAAATTAAACGTGGCGAGAAGTTCTAACTAAGTAATTAAGCCCTTGGGTTAGGGCTAATGGTTTGGGCTGGATCTACCTCTGGTAATTTGCCAAGCACTGCATCAATTTTCTTCATCGTCGCGCTATCTAATTTAACGCCGCTTGCCTTAACATTTTCTTTTATCTGAGAAGGCTTTGTTGCGCCAACGATTGCGCTCGATACATTTTTATTCTGCAATACCCAAGCAATCGCTAATTGCGCTAATGATAAATCCACGCTCTTAGCAATTGGAGCTAAATTTTGCACTGCGGTTAGTACATCATCGCGCATCCAACGCTTAATCATGTTGGCACCGCTTTTTTTATCGGTTGCCCGCGAACCGACTGGCGGTTTCTTGCCTGGCAAATACTTTCCACTTAGCGCGCCTTGCGCCATTGGTGACCAGACAATATGACCGATTCCCTCTTTAACGCAGAGCGGATCTACTTCGGCTTCGATTACTCGCCAAAGAGCGGAGTATTGCGGTTGGCTTGAAACAAAACGGTTGTAACCACGAGCATCTTGGATTTTTAGCGCAGCGGAAATTTGGGAAGCGTTCCACTCCGAGAAACCAATGTAGCTAACTTTTCCTTGACGGATTAAGTCATCAAAAGCGCTCAAGGTTTCTTCAAGTGGTGTTTCGAAATCAAAACGGTGTGCTTGGTATAAATCGATATGGTCAGTTTTCAAACGCTTTAAAGAAGCGTCACAGGATTCCATAATATGTTTGCGCGAAAGACCGCGATCATTCTTTCCTGGACCCGTTGGCCAATAAACTTTAGTAAAAAGTTCGTAAGATTCACGGCGAACGCCTTTGAGTGCTTTACCCAATACAGTTTCAGCTTTAGTTGCGGCATAAACATCTGCGGTGTCAAATGTTGTGATGCCGACATCAAAAGCAGCGCGTACGCATTTAATCGCCGCATCTTGTTCTACCTGAGAGCCGTGAGTGATCCAATTCCCATAGGAAATCTCTGAGATATAAAGGCCCGAATTACCAAGTTTTCTATGTTCCATTTCCACAGCCTAAAGCCAAAACTCAATATTTGCGAGTCTTGATTGCGAAAGCATGCCCAGTATGGTTGCCTTCGCACACAACTTAATAGTTTGAATTCAGGGGAAGTCGGTGTAAATCCGACGCTGACCCGCAACCGTGAAGCGATTAAATCGCTAAGTCGGATTACCTGGTTTCAAACATATCTACCACCCGTCGAGGTTTGCGGGGCGGAATTGTTAATACTTTTCGCTTCCGTGAGGCTCCCATAACAAATGGAGAGATCACAGTGTTACTTAAGAAAAAATCAATTGCAATCATAAGCGTGTTAACAATACTTACGCTTTCATTAACTCTTCCACAAAGTGCAAATGCCGATAAAGGTTATCGCTACTGGGGTTATTTCCAAGCTAGCGCAGGAGCATCAACGTGGACCGCTGCAATGACTGGACCTACAACAACTTTAAAAGATGGTGATGTCGAAGGTTGGACTTTCACCGCAAGCAGTAATGACATTCCAGCAACTGAACCGATGGCTGCTCCAGATTTTGCTTCGCTATGTGACGGCACATCAGAAGTTGCCGGCAAGATCCGGGTCGGAATTGTCGTAGATTTTGGAACTGCCGATATTGCACCTTCCGGTGAAAACCCTAAAGAAGTAATCACTGATTGCGCACTAGTCCCCGCAAAATCAAATGGGCTAGCAGTTTTAGAGAGCGTTGCAAAAGTGCGTGCTGATAAATCGGGATTGATTTGTGGAATTGGTGGCTATCCAGCAACTGAATGTGGCGTTGAGATTGATATGCCAAATACAGATGAAGAACCGTTAACCGCTACAGGTAGCAATGCCGAAGAAAACGAAGGTAACGCTTCCGAAGAAATTAGTGGTGCTTTTGACTGGAGTGAGATTCTCGCTATCGTCTTAGCAATAGCTCTAGCATTCTCAATTTTCGTAATTATTCGCAAACGTAAAAAATAATGCGGCTAGTGCATCCACTGATCTGGTGGCTCTGGGCTTTATTGTTAGCTACTTTTGTAATAAGAGCTGACAATATTCTCATTGCCGCCGCAGTGGCATCTGCCGTAACCCTGGTTGTAGTAAAGCTTAAAAGTGATAATTACTGGAGCAAATCCTTCGCACTTTCAATACGTTTAGCTCTTCTGATAATTGTGGTTCGAATGTTAATAGCAATAACTATTGGCGTTCCGATGCCAGGTCAAATACTTTTTCGAATTCCTAGCATCACACTGCCAAGTTGGATGGTAGGAATTCGAATTGGAGGCGATGTAACTTCGCAACGCTTAACTTCTACTTTTCATGAAGTTATAATTATCGCAACTGTAATCCTGCTCTGTGGAGCTGCAAACTCACTAGCAAGCCCACATCGCATGATTCGTTCGTTGCCGAAAGCTATGTACAACTTGGGCGTCGCTCTAAGTGTGGCTACTTCGGTTCTCCCACAAATTGTAAAAAGTATCGGTCGAATTCAATCTGCCAAAAGATTACGAGGTCAGAAAACTCGCGGAATTAGAGCCTGGCGCGGAATTGCATTACCGCTTCTAGAAGAAAGTTTGGAAAGGGCGTTAGACCTTGCCACCGCAATGGAAGCTAGAGGTTACGGATATCATGGTAAAACTACTAAATATCGAGTAGAACCATTCACATTTATTGATCTAGTAATGATTGCAAGTGGCGTTTATCTAGTTTTACTCTCGGCAACTTTGCTCTCCCATTTTGGCGTTGTGGTGCTCGCTTTATTCTCACTCGTAATAGTTGCATCACCGATTGCGATTGTTAAGCGATGATTTCATTTAAAGATGTCTCCCTTATCTATCCAAATGCAGAACGTACAATTTTGGAAGAGCTAAACTTTGAAGTCTTTGAAGGCGAATTGGTTTTAGTCATTGGCCACACCGGCGCTGGCAAGAGTTCCTTGATTAAGTTAATCAACGGATTAGTACCGCATCACACTGGCGGCATTCTCTCCGGTGAAATCACTGTCGCTGGCCGATCAACTCGTCAACTAAAACCTGGCCAACTTTCCGATGTAATTGGCATTGTTGGGCAGAACCCAATCAATGGGTTTGTTACAGATATTGTTGAAGAAGAGATTGCATTTGGCCTAGAAACAATGGGAATCGCGCCAGAAGTAATGCGGAAACGAGTAGAAGAAGTTTTAGATCTTTTGAGTTTGGCGCCGCTTCGAAATCGAGAAATAGCATCGCTTAGTGGCGGCGAACAACAACGCGTGGCAATCGGCGCAGCACTTGTATTAAATCCAAAAGTTTTGTTGTTAGATGAACCAACAAGTGCACTAGACCCAATCGCTGCTGAAGAAGTGCTTTCAATTTTGCATCGACTAGTTCATGACTTGGGTTTAACCGTAATTTTGGCTGAACATAGATTGGAACGCGTCATTCAATTCGCTGATCGAATCATGCGAATAGGTGATAGAGGTGATGTTTCGATTGGAACACCTGGCGAAATATTGGCACATTCACCGATTGCTCCGCCGATTGTAAATCTCTCCAAAGCTTTGAAACTTCCCGAAGTATCGCTCTCGGTAAGAGAGATCCGCCGCAGAACTGAATCAATTCGCAATGTTTTGCAGGATATTCCGCTACCGCAACCTGCCGCAGACAATAATGGAGAAGTACTACTCTCATTAAGAAAAGTTTCGGTTGCGTACGGCGATAAATACGCGCTAACTAATATCTCATTTGATATTAGGCGCGGTGAAGTTGTGGCGCTGATGGGGCGAAATGGCGCCGGCAAATCATCACTATTAAAGAGTGCAGTTGGGCAAAGTCCAATTATTTCTGGCGAAGTTTTAATTACCGGCAGGGATCCAAAAAATATGGATGGCAAGGCGCTAATTAAGCACGTGGGTTACGTGCCGCAAGAGCCAGGTGATTTACTTTATGGAGAGAGTGTAATAGATGAGTGTCTACTAGCGGATAAAGATAATGGTGTAGCAATTGGAACAACTCTGGCGATTTATGAAAACTTAATGGAAATACCTAATATCAACGCACACCCGAGAGATTTGTCAGAAGGTCAAAGATTGGGATTAGCGCTAAGCGTGATTCTCTCTGCTAACCCAGATCTAATTATTCTTGACGAACCAACGCGTGGTTTAGATTATGTAGCGAAAAGCAAGTTAGTTAAAATTTTACAGAATCTAGTCATTGATTCCGCACAAAATAGAAGTGTGGTAATTGCAACTCATGACGTGGAGCTCGTTGCCGAAGTTGCTGCGAAAGTCATATTCCTAGCTGAAGGTGAAATAGTTGCAAATGGTCCTACCCGTGACGTACTAACCGCCTCCCCCGCTTTTGCACCGCAAGTTACAAAGGTTCTGGCGCCGGCTCAATGGTTAACGGTGGCTGAAGTTGTTAACGCACTCGGTGAAAGTGCAATATGAAATTAAGAATTCCAACGCTAACAATTGCTACATTTCTTGGCGTAATTGCTTTCACTTGGCCGCTTTATTTTCCAAGCAATTCAATCGCAGCGATATCCCATGATTTTTTGAACCCAACCAGCGCAAAATGGTTTGCACTCTTAATCAGCTTTACCGCAATTGCGATTATCGCGATAGAGATAAATCGAGGTTTACTCGATAGTAAAACGGTGGCGCTGCTCGGAGTATTAACAGCACTTGTGGCAGCGCTTAGATTAATTGGTGCCGGCGCAATTGGTGTAGAACCTATTTGGTTTCTAATAATTCTGGCTGCGCGAGTTTTCGGAGTGAGATTTGGATTTTCATTGGGTGCACTCTCTTTGGGGCTTTCCGCGTTATTAACTGGTGGAATTGGTCCATGGTTACCGTTTCAAATGATTGCCGCCGCTTGGATTGGTGCTGGAGCTGGCAAATTACCCAAACGGTTTAGCGGCAGAGGTGAATTAGTGACTTTAATTTGTTATGGAATTTTCGCAGCAGAATTCTTTGGCGCTTTGATGGACCTGCAGCTTTGGCCGTGGATAGCAGGCACAGATTCCCAACTTTCCTTTATTCCGGGCGGAGCCCTTGCGGAGAATTTACATAGATTTGTAATTTTCCATTTTGCTACAGCGATGGCTTGGGATATCCCCCGCGCAATTTTCACGAGCGTATTAATTGCGCTTACCGCGAAACCAGTGCTCGCATCACTACGCAGAGCCGATCGAAAATTGAACCCTATTTCACATGCGAAGGTACAAACGGTGGCTTTGTAACTAGAGCGCTACTTTCTCTACCTCGCACGTCAATAGTTACAGTATCTCCAACTGCAATAGTCGGATCAAGAAGTGCTAACGCAACGCCTTCACGCAAAGTTGGCGAAAAGGTTCCGCTAGTAATTTCACCTATAACTTTCTCGCCAAGTTTTACCTGCATGCCACCGCGCGGAATCCCACGATCTAAAGATTTCAATCCTCTAAGCAGTCGATGAGCGCCATTTATTTTCTCACTCTCGGCAATCGATTTGCCCCAGAATTTTGGCTTCTTCCAACCAATAGCCCAACTGGCGCCAGCCTGCATCGGTGTAATTGAAAGTGAAAGTTCATGGCCATGTAATGGGTAACCCATCTCAGTTCGCAAAGTATCTCGAGCACCTAAACCACATACTCGGCCATTAAATTCTTTTATGCCTTCCGCCAATCGATCCCAAATTTTCTCGGCCTCACTCCAGGCTGGCAATAGTTCGTAACCATGCTCGCCTGTGTAACCAGTTCGACAAATAATTGTTGGCGTGCCATCAAGTGTAATCTCCGCGAAAGCCATGTAATCCAGAGTTGGACTCACTCCTAATTTCGCCAATACATCTTTTGAATTCGGTCCTTGGATTGCAATAACTGCAAAATCTTTATGCAAATTATTTACAGTAATTCCCGGCGGTGCTACTTCGGAGATTGCAGTTACTACGGCTGTCGTATTGGATGCATTTGGAATTAGAAAGAGATTAGACGCAGATTTTCGATAAACGATTAGGTCATCAATTACGCCACCAGATTTATCATCACAAAGCATTGTGTATTGCGCCTGTCCATCAGCAATTTTTGTTAAATCGTTGGTAATTAATTCATTTAAGAAATCTAGTGCTCCATTACCAACGACTTCAGCTTTCCCAAGATGCGAGACATCAAATATTCCAACTCGCTCACGAACCGCCAAATGTTCGGCAATTACGCCGCCGCCTTGTGCCGCTGGATATTCAATTGGCATATCCCAACCGCCAAAGTCGGCCAATTTTGCATTTAAGGCTAGATGGCGTTGATGTAATGGCGAATGGAGGCTCATTCCAATAACCTACCGCTGGTAGGTATAGATTTCCGAATCTTGGCGAGAGGCGTTTCATGACAACTATTCGACTTTCAGAGAACAAGGTCATAACCGATATTTTGGTAGTCGGACTTGCTCGAAATGCAAAGAGTAAGAAGTTGATAATTGAATCTGGGGAAATCAAATTAGATGTGAGTGAATTACTCGCTGCCCTTGAAGATATGGGCGCTACTGGATCTGCTGATGAAATTATTAAATTGCCAGGCGCGACTTATAAATTATTGGTGCTTACCGGATTAGGCGAGACCACTACAAATTACTCAGCGGAAACCCTCCGTAGGGCTGCTGGCGCTGCTGCGCGTTCATTAGCTGGGGCAAAGAGTGCGACATTTGCACTTCCACATTCCTCAAAGAGTGAATTGGCTGCAGTAGCTGAAGGCGCATTGTTAGGCGCTTATGCTTTTGATGAATTCCGCGGAACATCTAAATCAGAGCGAAAAGCTGTGCTCTCATCGGTCACAATCTTTGCGAAATCTGCCAATAGCGCTGATGCTAAAGCGGCAATCAAGCGAGCAACTGTAATTGCAGAAAATACCCATATCGTTCGCGACTTAATAAATACGCCACCGAGCCATCTAACTCCAGAATCATTCTGTGCTCGGATTAAGAAAGTTGGAATTGCTGCTGGACTCAAAGTAGAAATTTTCACTGATGCTCAACTAAAGGCCCAAGGATTTGGTGGCATCGTCGGTGTTGGGCAAGGTTCGGCAAACCCACCTAGATTGTTACATCTTTCGTATCAACCAAAGAACGCTGGTAAGAAAAAGATTAAGCGTTACGCATTTGTTGGGAAAGGAATAACTTTCGACACTGGCGGCTTAGCTTTAAAACCAGCCCTTGGTATGGAAGCAATGAAATCCGATATGAGCGGTGCTGCCGCTGTAGTAGCTGCAGCAATAGCTATTGCACAATTGAAATTACCAATTGCAATCGATGCTTGGGCGCCGTTAGCTGAGAATATGCCGAGTGATACTGCAACTCGCCCAAGTGACATAATCACAATTTACGGTGGCAAAACTGTTGAAGTATTAAATCCGGATGCAGAAGGACGACTTGTATTGGCAGATGCGCTTATGAAGGCTGCCGAAGTTGGTGCAAAAGCTGGCGGTCTTGATGGGATTATTGATGTAGCAACTTTAACTGGAGCTCAAGTAGTTGCACTTGGTACTCGCACCAGCGCTGCTATGACAAATAACGAAAAACTTTGCGAAGATTTCTTAGTTGCTGCAGAAAAGTGCGGTGAATTATTCTGGCCAATGCCACTACCGGAAGAATTGCGTGCATCACTTGATTCACCAGTTGCAGACATTGCAAATATTGGAGATCGAATGGGTGGCATGTTAGTTGCTGGACTTTTCTTAAAAGAATTCGTATCGCCAGATCTGCCTTGGCTCCACCTTGATATTGCCGGACCGGCATATAACGAGGCCAAACCTCATGGATACACTCCAGTAGGCGGTACTGGTGTGTCGCTTCGCTCACTTGTCACCTTTGCTGAGAATAAATCTGAGTTATAAATCTGACTCTAAAACTGGCAAGATAGGACTCAATTCAATTAGCGAGAAGGGGCTCTACAAGTGGCTGAGTTTGATTTAGTAATTCTTGGAGGAGGCAGCGGCGGTTACGCAGCAGCTTTACGAGGTTCACAACTTGGTTTAACGGTAGCCCTTATCGAAGAAGGCAAACTTGGTGGAACTTGTTTACACCGTGGCTGCATCCCAACTAAAGCCTTATTGCATGCCGGTGAAATCGCAGAAAGCGCGAAGCACGCCGCGGAGTACGGCGTAAAGGCTGAATTTATTGCCATGGATATGTTGGCTGTTAATGCATATAAAGATGGTGTTGTGGCCCGGCTCCATAAAGGTTTGCAAGGGCTAGTGAAATCTAGAAATGTCACTTTCGTTGAAGGTCATGGAAAATTGGTAGCGAAAAACACTGTCGATGTTAACGGTACGAAATATTCTGGGAAAAATGTAATTCTCGCAACTGGCTCTTACCCAAAGTCGCTGCCCGGTTTAGATATTGACGGCACCACAATTATTACAAGTGAGCAAGCGATAAATTTAGATCGAGTGCCTAAAAGTGTGATTGTTCTCGGTGGCGGTGTAATCGGATGTGAATTCGCATCAGTATGGCGTTCATTTGGTGCAGAGGTAACAATCATTGAAGGATTGCCTCACCTAATTGCTCTTGAGGATGAATCTTCCAGCAAACTATTAGAGCGCGCATTTCGCAAGCGCGGCATAAATTTTGAACTCGGCATTAAGTTCAAGAGCGCAGCAAAGAGTAAAGATGGTGTGGAGATAACTCTTGAAGATGGCAAAACTTTCGCTGCCGAAATTTTATTAGTGGCTGTAGGTCGCGGTCCAGTATCTGCAAACATTGGTTATGAAGAACAAGGAATCAAAATGGATCGCGGTTACGTATTAGTCGATGATAAATGCCGCACAAACGTTCCAGGAATTTGGGCTGTTGGTGATTTGATCCCAACGTTGCAACTTGCGCATGTTGGCTTTGCAGAAGGAATATTGGTAGCCGAAGAAATATCAGGCTTAAAACCTCGACCAATTAATTACAACGGAGTTCCGCGAGTAACTTATTCAGAACCTGAAGTTGCATCTGTTGGTTTAACTACAGCGCAAGCTAAAGCGGCCGGTCATGATGTTGTTGAATTGAATTATGATCTTGCCGGAAATGGAAAAGCCCAGATTTTGAAAACTGCTGGCTCAATAAAATTGGTTGCTGCGAAAAATGGTCCGGTCCTTGGAATCCATATGGTCGGTGCGCGTGTAGGTGAATTAATTTCAGAAGCTCAATTAATTTACAACTGGGAGGCGGAGGCTTCCGATGTTGCGCAATTAATCCACGCTCACCCAACCTTGTCCGAGGCTATGGGCGAGGCACATTTAGCGCTTGCCGGGAAACCTTTACATGCTCATGGATAGAATTATCACCTTCGCAACATCGCACAGAGTTTCTAAAGGAGCAACAAAATGAGTTTCTCAGTAAAGATGCCGGCACTTGGCGAGAGCGTAAGTGAAGGCACGGTTACTCGTTGGTTGAAAAAAGAGGGCGATCAAGTTGCAATTGATGAGCCACTTCTAGAAGTTTCTACCGACAAAGTTGATACTGAAATTCCATCTCCAGTTGCAGGTACGTTAGAGAAGATTTTAATTCAAGTAGATACTACGGTCGCTGTTGGTACGGATTTAGCTTTAATTTCAGAGGGCGCAACCACAGTTGCGGCTCCAGTAGTTGCGGCTCCAGTAGTTGCGGCTCCAGTAGTTGCGGCTCCAGTAGTTGCGGCTCCAGTAGTTGCGGCTCCTGCACCAGTTGCGGTGAAACCAACTGCACCGATTGAAGATTCTTACATAACACCAATCGTTCGAAAGTTAGCATCTGATAACGGCGTTGATTTAGCTAAAGTTACTGGAAGTGGCGTAGGCGGTCGAATTAGAAAAGAAGATGTAATGGCTGCAGCACCTCGTCCGGCAAATGCAACGCCTTCACCTTCACCTGCACTTTCAATGTCACCTTCCACCTCGAATTCGCAACGTGCAATAACTCCAGCAGCAATATCACCACTCCGTGGAACTAGCGCGAAAATGTCACGTCTCCGAAAAGTAATTGCAGCCCGAATGGTTGAGTCTTTGCAAGTGAGCGCGCAATTAACCACAGTTGTTGAAGTTGATATTACAAAAATTGCACGGCTGAGAGACCGTTCAAAAGCAAATTTTGAAGCGCGCGAAGGTGTGAAATTAAGTTTCTTGCCATTTTTTACAGTTGCAGTATGCGAAGCTCTGAAACAACATCCAGTTGTTAACTCTTCACTTGATGGCGATCTGATCACATATCACGGAGCTGAACACCTTGGCGTTGCGGTTGATACTGAACGCGGACTATTAGTTCCAGTTATTAGAGATGCTGGTGATTTAAATATCGGTGGCATTGCGCGAAAAATTGCTGATGTTGCAGCACGCACTCGAGATAGCAAAATTACTCCTGAGGAATTAGGTGGCGGAACATTCACTATTACAAATACTGGAAGTCGTGGCGCGCTATTTGACACACCTATTATTAACCAACCACAAGTTGCCATCCTCGGCATAGGCGCAGTTGTTAAACGCCCTATGGTTGTAAAGAGTGAAGATGGCGGCGAAACAATTGCAATCCGTTCGATGGTTTATTTAGCACTTTCATACGATCATCGAATTGTTGATGGTGCCGATGCAGCACGATTTTTAACCACCTTGAAAGAGCGACTTGAAGATGGTCGTTTTGAATCTGACCTAGGGCTTTAGTGCGGCCACCGCAACGAATCGCATTAACTGGTGCATCCGGATTAATTGGAACTGCGCTAGCTGGGCTATTGAAATCTGAAGGCCATACTGTACAAAGATTAGTTCGTCGTCCTGTCGTATCCGCTGACGAAGTAACTTGGGATCCAACGAATGGAACGGTGGATTTAGCACCACTTGAAGGCGTTAATGCAATTATTCATTTAGCTGGTGCAGGTGTAAGTGATAAGCGATGGAATTCGAAATATCGCGCCACCATTTTGAATTCTCGATTACTTGGAACTACGGCAATTGCAAATGCGGTAGCAACTTTGAAACCCGAAGTGTTTATCTCAGCTAGCGCAATCGGCTGGTACGGCGAAACAGGTAGCCGAGCCGTAACTGAAAATGATCGCGGTGGCGATGATTTTCTTGCAGCAGTTTCTCGGGAATGGGAAGCAGCAGCAGATCTTGCGGGCGATGTACGAACTGTAAAAATTCGTACCGGATTAGTTTTAGATCCAACAGGTGGTGCACTCGGAAAAATGTTGCCGCTCTTTCGATTTGGGTTAGGCGGAAAATTGGGAAGTGGTAAGCAATGGTGGTCTTGGATCACTCTGCATGACCAACTACGTGCAATTAGATTTTTATTGGAGAATAAAGTTGAAGGTCCAGTAAATCTAACTTCGCCAAACCCAGCTACAAATCAAGAATTTACCGCAGCCCTTGCTAGGGCGCTACATCGTCCCGCACTATTTCCAGCTCCAGCAATTGCTTTGAAAATAGCCCTTGGCGGATTTTCAACTGAAGTTCTTGGATCTAAGAAGATTCTTCCAGAGAAATTATTAGCAGCCGGCTTTACTTTCGATTACCCGCATTTAGCCAGCGCGCTAACTGCTTTGATTGATTAATCTAAGCTTAAAATTTTTTCAGCTGCTCTACGACCTGAGTGCATTGCTCCTTGTTGGGATGGTGTCTCTCTGTGATCGCCAATAACAAATAGATTCTGCTTAATCTCGACAACCGATTCAATTGGCTTAGATACACCATGCAGCGGCAGTGATTGTTTAATTTCATACTTACTTACTAAATCCCACTCCTTGGAAGAACGTTTCCAGATTGCACTTAAATGCCTTCTTATTTCTGACTCTGATGCAGGAATTATTGTTGTTGAGGAAATTAAAGTTTTTCCGGCAGGAGCGTAATAAGGTGAAATATTAGATATTGCAATTGAATTAATTACTGGTCCAAGGCCACTTCCATCAATTCTTAAATTAGCACCAATTTCAATTGGATCATTTAGTGCGTGATACCAAGTCGTTGCAGAATTCATGACTGGAACTTCTGCCTGTTGTAGAAGTTGAGCCGAAGTTGTTGGATCAGTAGCCACCACAATTACATCGGCACTCATTTTGCCAATACTAGTTTCTACTACGCCATCACCGATTTCATTTACTTGAACTCCTAATTGCAGATCATGGAGAGCATTTGCAAGTTTATTTGGTAATTCGCCAACCCCTAACGCTGGAATGCCAGGCTTCCCCAAAACAAAATACTTAATTAGAGTCTTGGCCAATTCATTTGACACTAGTTCGGGTGAAGCTAAAAACACGCCAGTTAAGAATGGTTTTAAAATTTTCCGATAAAAATCACCCAGTCCAGCGGATAAGGCGGCAGTCTCGCAAGAAATTTTATTGCTTGAATTTAGATACTTGAGTAGCGAAGTCTTTTCAAAAGTGGATCCGAATTTTGGGTTTAGAAAAGTTTGCAAATTTGCCCCGGCTCTCATCACCTGGTTCTCTATTAATACATCAATACGTCTAGGCAAGTAACGGAAATCCAAAGTTGGAAATATCCCGGATTTAATTATCTCTGGGTACCTAGGATTTATAACTTGGAAACCGCGATCGCACCGAAATCCATCGACTACATCAGTAGCCATCCGGCCACCAACTCGATCAGATGATTCCAATAAAGTTACGGAAGCGCCGCCATCTTGCAGTACCCGCGCGGCCGTAATACCTGCTAGCCCGGCACCGATTACAACTACATTTCGATTAAAACTCTTCATCTAATTATGCTGAAGAAACTGAGTTAGTCGATTTTTTCATGCTGAAGTTTAGAAGGCCACCAAATTTTCGGTCCTATCGAATGAACTAGCGCCGGCACTAACAAGGAACGCACAATTGTGGTGTCAAGCAGAACTCCAAATGCAACTGCAAATCCCAACTCCGCTAAGAAAACTAATGGCAATACGCCGAGCACCGCGAAAGTTGCAGCCAACACAATTCCGGCTGAGGTAATTACGCCACCTGTAACAGTTAAACCTTTAATGACACCCTTGCGAGTACCGATTTTCTGAGCTTCTTCGCGAACGCGTGTCATTAAGAAAATGTTGTAATCAATACCGAGCGCTACTAAAAAGATAAATGCAAATAGCGGGAAGGAAGTGTCTGCTCCTGGAAAATGGAAAATATGCGCAAATACCAATTGGCAAACTCCGAGAGTCGCCATGAAAGATAAAATCACAGTGCCAAGAAGCAAGAGAGCGGCAAATACGCTGCGCAAGAGCAACCCAAGGATTAGTGCAATTATCAAAAGTACAACCGGGATGATCAATCTATTATCGTGGCGAGAAGCGACATCGGTGTCATATTGAACTGCTGTGCCACCGCCAACTAAAATTTCTGGATCAATCGCATGTACAGCATCGCGAATAGCTGGAATTGCATTGCGTGCCTCTACCGAGTCCGCGGTCACCGCAAGAGTTGCATTTAACAACACCAACCCATCAACAATTTTAGTTGTTGGCGCTGGTGCTCCTGGAATTACGGGTCCCGTTAGTTGTGGCGCAACAAATGCCACATCCTTATTGCTTTTTAGCGAAGTTGTAACAGCTACAACGTCTTTTTCTTTTACAACTATTTGTACTGGTGAGCCTTCCCCGCCCGGGAAATGCTCCAGCAATTTCTCTTGGCCAACTACAGAATCTGGATGTCCAGAAAATGCTTGAGTGGTTGAAAGTCCTTTAGCATCGAGTGTGAATGAAAAACCAGCGAGAACGGTTAGAAGTACCGCCGCAGAAATCCAAGTACGTTTTGGATGACGCTCTACGCCAGTGCCAACTTTCGACCAGAAGCCGGTTAACTGCTCATTTACATCATCAAAACGTGGAACTTTTGGCCAAAAAATCCAACGTCCAAAAACCACGAGCAATGCAGGTAAAAATGTCAGAACCGTAATCATCGATGAGGCAATGCCAATTGCTCCGACCGGTCCAAGTCCGCGGTTGCTGGAGAGATCGCTTAATAGAAGTACAAGTAAGCCAGCGATAACTGTACTTCCGGAGGCCACGATAGGTTCGAGAACTCCACGAAGCGCGATCTTCATAGATTCATAGCGAGAATCATGATGGTGCAACTCTTCTCGGTATCTTGAAATTAGAAGTAGCGCATAATCAGTAGCAGCGCCAAGAACTAATACTGAAAGAATTCCTTGGGATTGGCCATTTAGATCTATCACATTTGCTTTTGCTAGGTAATAAATGATTGTGCCAGCAAGTGAAAGCGCTGTTACAGCGCTAAATAATGGCAGAATCCAAAGAAATGGTGAGCGGTAAACAATTATCAAAATTATTGATACAACGGCAAGAGTTGTCAGTAGGAGTGACGAGTCAATCGATCCAAATGCGCCGAATAAGTCGGCCAGGATTCCGCCGAAGCCAGTTACGTTGGTGGTAAGACCTTTGCTATCAAAATTAGTAGCAAGATCGCTTCGAATAAATTTAATAATCTGAGGTAGAGCCGGCTTATCGTCAATGTTATCGGTAGCAACTTTAGAATTTAATGGAATATTAGCGAGCGCTGCTTTACCGTCTTGCGATGGGAAGGCTGCTAATACTGAACCTGGAATTATGTATTCCGAAAGTGCAATTTCAGTTCCTGGTACTTTCTTATTGGAAAGCGTTGCAAGGTATTGATTAATTGCACCAAGCTTTGCAACATCCATATCTCCAAGAAAGAGCAACAAAGTTGGTAACTGATCATTGGCTGAATCTGCGAATTTCACGGTTACTTTTGCAGTCTTGGTGGATTCTGCGTTATCTGGGAGGAAACCTGAATTATCGTTCTCTTGAACTGTTGAGAGTTTGCCAAAGGTTGGACCCGCTACGCTGCTGATTCCGAGCCAAGCAACGATCGCGATAATTGCGATCCAAAGCGGTTTTCGACCTTTTATAGAACCACTTTTCATAGCTTGTAGCCTCTCCTTGGGCGCGAAGGAATCGCGCTACTGCATTTTCAATGATGGTTTTTTACGACTGTAACTGGGCGAAATCTTACCTGAGGGGATACCTTATTGCAGAAGATAGTTAGGCTTACACCATGTCCAGTCTCCGCACTGAAACCATCTCAGTACAAAATCTCGGCCTGCTCGAGTATGAATCGGCTTGGCAATTGCAACGTGAGATTCAGGCTGGAGTCATTGCTGGCCTTACCCCTAATACTCTGCTGCTCCTCGAACATCCCCCAGTATTTACCGCGGGGCGACGAACTTCGGAATTGGATCGCCCAACGGATGGCACACCGGTAATAAATGTAGATCGCGGCGGGAAAATAACATGGCATGGCCCCGGACAGATAGTTGGATATCCAATTGTTAAGTTAAAAAATGGAAACGATGTTGTTGGCTTTGTACGCGAAATCGAAAATGCACTAATTGAAGTATGTAAAGAATTTGGTGTGAACGCTGAGCGATATTGCGAGCGAACCGGTGTTTGGATCCGTGATGCAAAAGGCGATCGCAAACTTGCCGCGATTGGCATTCGTGTTGCAAAAGGCGTGACGATGCATGGCTTTGCGTTAAATGTGAACCCAGATTTGAGCTGGTTCACTCGAATCATTCCTTGTGGCATTCCAGATGTTGAAGTAACTTCGTTAAGCGTTGAATTAGGTCGGAATATCTCTATAGTCGAGATTCTGGATTCAGTAACTCGAAACATCACCTCTGCTCTAGGTAAGGTCGCGGAATGACAGTTGCTCCCGAGGGCAGAAAGATGCTCCGTATCGAAGCGCGCAATTCATCGGTTCCAATTGAACGAAAACCCGAATGGATTAAAACTCGCGCGATTATGGGACCGGAGTACACACAACTTCGTTCGCTGGTGGCACGCGAAGGTCTGCATACTGTCTGTCAAGAAGCTGCATGTCCAAATATTTTTGAGTGTTGGGAAGATAAAGAAGCTACTTTTTTAATTGGCGGCGAAGCTTGTACAAGACGTTGCGATTTTTGCAATATCGATACCGGAAAGCCAGAACCGCTAGATCGAGATGAACCGCGGAGAGTTGCCGAATCAATTAAAACCATGGGACTTCGGTACGCCACGATTACTGGTGTTGCTCGGGATGATTTAGATGATGAAGGCGCTTGGTTATATGCCGAAACAATTAGACAAGTACATGAAATGGTTCCGGGTTGCGGTGTTGAGATGTTGGCTCCTGATTTCAGTGGCAACCCCGCTCTGCTAAATCAAGTTTTTGAAACTCGACCAGAAGTATTCGCACATAATGTCGAAACTGTGCCTCGAATATTTAGAAGGATCAGACCGGCATTCACCTATGAGCGCTCGCTAAATGTAATTACACAGGCTCGTGATTTTGGTTTAATTACTAAATCCAATCTCATTCTTGGACTAGGTGAAACACCTGAAGAAATTACCCAAGCACTTATTGATCTACGCAACGCTGGCTGCGATTTAATTACTATTACCCAATATCTACGTCCTTCTGCGAAACATCACCCGGTAGAACGCTGGGTAAAACCAGAAGAATTTGTGGCACATTCCAAAACTGCTACCGAGATTGGTTTCTTAGGGGTAATGAGCGGACCGCTAGTTAGATCAAGTTACCGCGCGGGACGTTTATATAAGCAAGCACAAGACCAAAAACTTGGTGCTCTCTCTGGAGAAGATAAATAAGTGGCCGAGCTTGTTTATCCCCCAATTATTTTCATTGTTAAATCGCTTTGGAAATACCTTCGGCTAGAACTTAATTTTCAAGGCGAAGCACATGTGCCACGAAAAGGCGCCGCAATTTTTGCGATGAACCATATTGGATACCTAGATTTTGCAATTGTTGGGACCGCAGTATTACCGGCTAATCGATTAGTTAGGTTTATGGCTAAGAAAGAAATTTTTGATCATAAAATTACCGGACCGCTAATGCGCGGTATGAAACATATTTCAGTAGATCGCACTAATGGGTCTTCTTCGTTTGTTGCAGCGCTTCGAGCACTTAAAGCCGGTGAATTAGTAGGAATTTTTCCAGAAGCAACTATTTCCAGAAGTTTCGAATTGAAGGAAATGAAAACTGGCGCGGTTCGGTTGGCAATGGCTTCGGGAGCTCCAATTTTGCCGACTATCATCTGGGGCAGCCAACGAATTTGGACTAAAAATGTTAAACGAGATTTTTCAAGGTCCAGCTTTCCGGTCACGGTTGCAATCGGCGAACCAATATTTGTGGCGCGCGATGCGGATGTCGAAGCAAAAGAGTTAGAATTAAAAAATCGCCTAACTGAAATGTTGGCAAAAGTTCAAGCTGAATATCCCGACAGTTATTTGGGCCAACGTTGGGCTCCGGCTCGGCTGGGCGGAACCGCACCTACCCTCGCGCAAATTGCCGAAGAAAAGAAAGGTTAAACTCCCGCCATGGCGCTATTTAATCGAAAGAAAAAGAGTGCAGATGCTGCACCAGTAGAGAAAAAGATTCGTTTTAAAGAGATCCGTGATGCTTACTCGATAACCAAAAAAGAGAAGCCACTAATCTTGCTTTACTGCATTGCAATCTTCATCCCAGTATGGGTTGTTGGAATATTAATCGGCATAGCACTTGACCATCCTTATTATCTTGGCTTTGTAACTTTTCCAATCGCGTTGCTCGCGGCATTTTTCTTTTTCACGCGCCAAGCAGGTAGCGCTGCTTATGCATCCATTGAAGGACAAATTGGTGCAGGTGCCTCAGTATTGATGGCAATTCGTAAAGGTTGGACAGTTACTCCTGCCGTAGCCGTGACTAAGAACCAAGATATGGTTCATCGCGCAGTTGGAAAACCTGGCGTTGTTTTAGTTGGCGAAGGTTCAAGTGCAATTAAACATATGTTGACCGATGAGAAGCGAAAAGTAGAGAGATTTGCACCAGGAGTTCCGGTATTTGAATTAATTGTTGGTGAAAGCGATGGCCAAGTTCCGATTCGCAAATTACAGAAGCGAATGAAGAAATTCCCTAAGAAACTTTCAACAGTCCAACTTCGAGAGCTTCGCGCGAGGATGAAAGCAATTGGCGGTATGAATATTCCAATTCCAAAAGGTCCAATGCCTAAGAATGTGAGGATGCCGAAGCGTTAAGCAAGAACAACCACAGTTTTTGCAAAACGATCATGCAATCCGCGCGATTCCATATCTGTAATTACAGCAGGAATGACTAAGCAGATTAAAAACGTTCGCAGCAGAATTTGGATTGGGTTAACGAATTCTTGATCTGGCCATGTAACCACCCGTAATTTTAAAATGCGCTGGCCGGCCGAAGCTCCTTGTAGCGCAGTTAAAATCAAAACTTCTAGGAAAAAGATCACCAAAATCCATTGCCCTAGCCCAAGAAAACTCTGGAAAATTAAGGCTGCCACCGCCCAACTCATTAGCCAATCTAAGACAATGGCGGCAAATCTCCGTGCGATAGAGGCGCTTTCCTTCATGAGGACACCGTATCCCCCGTTTAGTATCTTCGCAGGCTCACAGCCCCCAGAAGATGAAACATGAATGTAACAAGCAGGTTATGGCTTTTTCACCTTTAACAATTAGCCTTACCTCATCAATTACGGCTCATTGATGCGCCGTAGCTTCCACAAATCATGGCCTCGGGAATAACAGGAGAATCATGTTTAAGAATTCTGCAGAAGTATTTGCTTACATTAAGAAAGAAGACGTTAAATTAGTTGACGTTCGATTTATCGATCTTCCAGGTATCCAGCATCACTTCAACGTACCAATTGAATCTTTCGATGAAGCAGTTTTTACCGACGGCTTAATGTTCGATGGTTCATCTATCCGAGGTTTCCAAGCAATTCACGAATCGGATATGAAGTTGCTGCCAATTCCAGGATCAGCATTTATCGATCCCTTCCGTAAAGAGAAAACTTTAATTATTAACTTCTCAGTCCATAACCCAATTGATAACACCCCATATAGCCGCGACCCTCGTGGCATTGTCGCTAAAGCTGTTGAGTTTATGCGCTCTACCGGAATTGCCGATACTGCTTTCTTTGCACCAGAAGCTGAATTTTATGTTTTCGATGCAGTTAGATTCTCAACCGGAATCAATGAAGCGTTCCACCATATTGATTCATATGAAGGCGCGTGGAATACCGGAGTTGAAAAAGATGCAGATGGAACTCCTAACCGTGGCTACCGCACGCGAGTAAAAGGTGGATATTTCCCAGTTTCACCAACTGATCAATATGCAGACCTACGCGACCAGATGGTTATGAACTTAGGAAAATCTGGACTACTTGTAGAACGTTCACACCATGAAGTTGGAACTGCTGGACAGATGGAAATCAATTATCGGTTCAGCGATATTTTGCAAGCCGGCGATGATTTAATGAAATTTAAGTACATTATTAAGAATACAGCTTGGCAAGGTGGCAAAACTGCAACCTTTATGCCAAAGCCACTATTCGGTGATAACGGTTCCGGAATGCACGTGCACCAATCACTTTGGAAAGATGGCAAGCCACTTTTCTGGGGCGAAGGTTATGGCGATCTTTCAGATATGGCTCGTTGGTATGTGGGCGGTCTACTAAAACACGCGCCTTCACTTCTTGCCTTCACTAACCCAACTGTTAACTCTTATCGTCGCTTAGTCCCAGGTTACGAAGCTCCAGTTAACTTGGTTTACTCTGCACGAAATCGATCTGCATGTATTCGTATTCCGATTACTGGATCGAATCCAAAAGCGAAACGAATCGAATTCCGTTGTCCAGATCCATCATCAAATCCATATCTAGCATTCGCTGCAATGTTGATGGCTGGATTAGATGGTATTCAGAACAAGATCGAACCACCAAAGCCAGTTGATAAAGATCTCTACGAATTGGATGCAGCTGAGGCAGCATCAATTCCACAAGTTCCAGGCTCGCTCGATGCAGTTCTAGATAATTTAGAACGCGACCATGAATTTTTAACTCGTGGTGGAGTATTTACGAAAGACTTAATTGAAACTTGGATTGCATTCAAACGCGCATCTGAAGTTGATTACGTCCGCTTGCGGCCACATCCAGCAGAGTTCGAGCTTTACTTCGATCTCTAAGAGAAATTAAAAAAGGCCGCAGAGTTATTGCGGCCTTTTTTTATGCCTTAATTCTTGGAAATCGATCTACTCTCATTTGTAACCACCATCAATACCCCAAGTACAACGATTGCGCCACCAAAAATGTAAGAAATAGATATTTTCTCATGTAAAAATATGGCACCAAGTGAAATTGCGATAACAGGATTCACATATGCATACGTCGATATTAAACCAATTGGCGCATTGCTTATTAACCAAACATATGAGCTGTAAGCAACAATCGAACCAACCAGTGTCAAATAACTCCATCCGGCCCAACTGCTTCTAGTTGCGTCAATGAAATCAGCAAATTTTTCACCAGTAGCTAAGCCAACAACCACTAAAAGCAATCCACCAGTGAGCATTTGATACATAGTTGAAATCATTGGGTTCTTAGGCATCGGAAAACGAGGTGCAATGTAACTGCCAAAAGACCAACCAATATTTCCGATCATGATCATGCACGCCCAAAAAAGCATTAACCCAGTACTTGCTCCGTTTAGCGGATTCACACTTCCAGGCTTTAAAAGAAATGCAACGCCAACAAATCCAATTACAACGCCAAGCCAACTCAAATTACTTGGACGATTACCATCAACTGTTCTAAATATTGCAATCCAGAACGGAAGGGCAGAGATAATTAAGGCCGCAATTCCAGTTGGCACGTATCTTTCGCCCAATGCAACTGAACCAATAGCGATCCCTAAAAGCGTTCCCCCCATTAACGAAGCGTTAATGAACTCAGGTCGCGGAATAATTAAAGATCGCCAACCATTCTTTGCACCAAGTACAACTATAAGAATTGATGTTGCCGCTAAAAATCTGGTGCCCATTGCTAATAGCGGTGGCATCGATTCAATTGCCAACGCAATTCCGTAGTAAGTAGAACCCCAAATGACATAGACCGACCAGAGCGAAAGCCAAACTTTCGTTTTATTAGCGCTCGCTGAATTTGGCACAGCGCCATTGAACTCGTATTTATCTAAAAATACCTAATCGGCACAGCATAAAATGTAATTCTCGACTCAGCTTAGGTTAGTAGTAGGCTCGCAAACCTATGCATAGCACGCCTTTTGATCACCTTCCGCTAAAGAATCCTGGTAATCCAGAACTTGCTTCGGTGGCGCGTTTTCTTTTATGGATAATTCGCGGACAGAAGCGAGTTCTTTCGACTGGAACTTTTTTCGGTGTAGCAAATTTATTGAGCCTCGCAATTTTGCCTGGCGTACTCGGTCACGGCATTCAAGCTATAGCTGATGACGATCAGGATTCTTTAAAAAAATGGGTCCTAGTTACCTTACTAGTTGGTGGCACGCAAGCTTTCACCGGCATCATGCGACATCGTCGTGCGATTTCGAATTGGATGTCGTGCGCAACCCGATTGCAACAATTGATAAGTGATAAAGCGATCTCACTTGGTGCGGAGCTACCTCGGTTGGTTTCCACTGGTGAAGTTTCGGCAATCAACTCGAATGATGTTGAGCGAGTGTCAGGCGCTTTTGATTTAATCCCCAGATTAATTGGAGCCTTCGTCTCATTCTTTTTTGTCGCAATCTTGTTAATAAATTCCTCGCCGACTTTAGGTGTCATGGTGGTAATCGGAGTTCCGTTGATGAGCTTATTAATCGCTCCGATAATTAAGCCGCTCCAAAGCAGAGAATCGATCCAGCGAGAGAAATTGTCACGCTCATCAAATTTAGCTTCCGACACCGTTGCTGGTTTAAGAATCCTTAGAGGAATCGGTGGCGAAGCATCATTTTTAGCACGGTTTCGCATTGCATCCCAAGAAGTGCGAGTTGCCGCAGTCCGAACTGCCAAGATGCGATCGCTCCTTGAAGGTATGCAAATAATTTTGCCAGGTGCGTTGATTGTTGGCGTTATCTGGACTGGTGGATCTCTCGTTGTTCAGGGAGATTTAAAGGTAGGCGAACTTCTAGCTTTTTATGGCTATAGCTCGTTTTTAATGGTGCCGCTGCAAATCATGACGGAATCCGCACAGCGAATTACTTCTGCGGTTGTTGCGGCGCGACGAGTTATTAGATTGTTGAGCGTAGAAAACTTACACAGTTGGGGAGTTTCTGAGGCTCCTAATATTTTGGGTGAGCTAAAAGATACGATTTCCGGGATTTCAATCGCTGCTGGCGAATTCGTAGGAATTGTTTGCGATGACGCACTGACTGCTGATGATATTTGTGATCGATTAGGTGGCTACCTAGATGCTGAGAAGGTTTTAATTGCAAACGCTCCATTGCAATCGTTTACGCGAGATTCAATTCGCAGTGCAATATTTTCGCAAGAAAAAGAACCAGCGATTTTATCCGGCACAATAAACTCACATTTTGATGTTCCAGCTACTAAGCGACTCTCAATTGATGAAGCGCTAATGGCCGCGTCTGCAATGGATATTTTAGATTCGTTAGATGGCGATGGTTACAGCGCTGAAGTTGTAGAGCGTGGTCGCACACTTTCCGGCGGGCAACGGCAACGACTTTCACTAGCAAGGTCGCTTTATGTGGATGCACCGATATTAATTTTGGATGATCCCACCAGTGCCGTTGATGCTCATACCGAAGCTCGAATTGCTGCGCGATTACGGGAAGTAAGAAATCATCAGACTACGATTATTTTTACAACTTCGCCGCTAATTCTCGATCACACCGATCGTATAATTCTCTTAGTTAATGGCTACGTAAAAAATACTGGGAGGCATCAAGATTTACTTACTACCGATGGCACCTACCGAGATTTGGTGGTGCGCGGAGAATGAAGTTCTTTAAGCATAAATACCCAAAACCAGTCGATGAAAAACGGCTGCCAGCAAGTGCATATCCGGCACCACCAGAAGACGCTGCACGAATCGAAAAAGGCTTTGGGTTGGAACGCGCTGCAAATCGATTACCAATCGCTACAGAGAGAACTGTGAATAAGGAGATGTGGTCACTGTTATTGGCCAATAAAAATGGTTTTATCTTGGTGGCGATTTTTCAATTATTCACCACTATTGCGGCTCTAATACCACCACGAGCTTTTGGGAATTTGTTGGAGCGCTTGAAAACTGACCCGCAAAATGTTGTGTTATCGAGAACCATAATTATTGTGTTTACAGCTTTAGTTATTCAAACACTACTTGTCTATCTAACTAAAGTGCGAGCTTCAATACTTGGTGAATTTGTGCTCTCATCCTTGCGCGAAAGATTTATCGAACGAGCAGTCCAGCTGCCCCCAAACGTTGTCGAACGGGCTGGGTCTGGCGAACTTCTTACTAGGACTACAACCGATATCGATAAAGTTACTTGGGCAGTCCGAGACGCTGTTCCAATTATCACTATTTGCTTAGTACAGATTCTTGGAATATCAGTTGCGATTGCATTTACTGCGCCAATCTTTTTTGCAGCAATATTTATTGGGGTTCCATTTTTGTTCGCCGGAACCCGTTGGTATCTTAGAAGATCACCACAGGCATACCGCGTTGAATCTTCTTCTTATGCAATTGTAAATTCGGTGTTGATTGAAACGGCCGAATCTGGTCGCACGATTGATGCGCTTCGATTAGGTGAAGAGCGAAGTTTGCGTACTCACGCCACAATTTCTCGGTGGTTGCAATGGGAGAGATATACATTACGGCTGCGCACAAGATGGTTCCCGCTTGTTGAAACCAATTACATAATTCCAGTTAGCTCTGTTTTATTAATGGGTTCCTACCTTTACCATGATAATAGGATCTCGATAGCGCTCATAACTTCGGGCTTGTTATACGCCCAAATGTTGGCAAACCCAATAGAGCGCATGCTTTGGTGGATCGACGAATTGCAGACCGGAAAAGCTTCACTCTCTCGACTTCTTGGTATTTATGAAATTGAAGAACGAGAAATTCGAAAAGCTTCCCCAGATGGCGAAGAAATTTCAGGCAAAAATGTCACATACGGTTACCGTGAAGGTCGCGATGTTTTAAAAAATCTTTCTTTCCTTGTTTCACCTGGTACGAAGTTAGCAATTGTTGGGCCATCGGGTGCTGGTAAATCAACGTTGGGTAGATTATTAGCGGGCGTACAGCCACCTAACCGCGGAAAAATAACAGTTGGTGGCGCTGAGATCGGATATCTACCGGTCGAACAAGCTCGTACCGAAGTGGCTTTAGTAACCCAAGAACACCATGTGTTTGTGGGAACGTTAAAAGAAAACGTAACACTAGCGCGGCCAAATGCAACTGATGATGAAGTATGGCGAGCATTAGCCGCGGTTGATGCCACAGAATGGGCCAAAAATTTACCGGAGGAATTAGCCACAGTTCTGGGCACAGGTGGTCATCGATTGTTACCTGCGCAAGCACAGCAATTAGCTTTAGCGCGATTGGTGTTAGCCGATCCGCACACGTTAATTTTGGATGAAGCAACTTCTCTATTAGATCAAAAAGCTGCCAAACATTTAGAGGCCTCACTTGGTGCAGTGCTCTCAGGGCGGACTGTTATAGCAATTGCGCATCGCTTACAAAGTGCTCATGATGCAGATCTGATTGCGGTGATTGAAGATGGCGAGATAACTGAATGGGGTTCTCACGATAATTTGCTGAAAGCTAATGGAGCATATGCAAAACTTTGGCGATCTTGGCGTGATGAGAATTAATTCTCTTTTGAATTCTTTCTATAAACAATAATCCCAAAAATCAAGGTTGCAATAATAAAAACTGCGGCAACTCCTCGGTACGGATAACTCGAGGCTTCATTGGATGTAGTTGTAGCAGGTGAAACTGCAGCATCTCTAGATGGATCAAAAGTGAAATTGTAGCTACCCTCCAAAACATGTCCGTCTTGGGCTACAACTCGATAATTAACGGTAACGATGCCAAATTTATTAGCTTTCAACGTTTCCGAAGTTATAGTCGCGCCACTTACTGTTGCCACTGTTGCATTAACTCGAGCACCTGAAATATCGAGAACTTCGATGAAGTTTGCTTCGCCAGCTGAAAAAGTTTGAAGTTCTTCCGCAAATTCAAGTTTCACCTCGGTTGGCCATTCCGAAATTACGCTGCCGGCAGCTGGGGTACTCGAAACTAAAGAGGTATGACCAAAAGATGTTGGGCCGGATACGATCGCAAAAATTGTTAGCAAAAACGAAATCATTGAAATCCGACTCTTTTGCATGCCAATACCCTATTCGGATTTTCAAGATGCAGATGCGAATGATTTGCAATAACCTCCACTAATGGCCGCCAAACTCGCAGAAAATCGCTCACTACGAGCACATCTCCGGTTTGAACGATCCGAAATCCCAGCTCTGGTCGGAACGATGGGCACCGTTCTTCTACTCCATATTCTGGGTTGGGGTTTATTTATCTATTTCAACTCAAACCCGAAATACCATTCAATTGTCGATGGTAAAGGTGCTTTGATCTATGCGGGTGCCGGAGCGCTCGCCTACTCATTCGGATTACGTCACGCCTTCGATGCTGATCATATTTCAGCCATCGATGACACGACCCGATTGATGTTAGCGAAAGGAAAAAAACCGCTAGCAGTTGGCCTCTTTTTCTCATTAGGCCATTCAACAATTGTGCTTGCTTTATCAATTGCAATCGCTTTCGCTGCAAAACAAGCAGCAAAATTTCAAGCGAATTTTGCTGAAACCGGCGGAATTATTGGCGCATCGGTTTCTGGTTTTTTTCTTTATTTAGTTGGAATTTTGAACTTGGTGATCTTGGTTGGCGTCGTAAAGGTATGGAAACAAGCAAAGAGCGGAAAATTTTCGCACGAGCATCTAGAAGAGTTACTAAATGATCGTGGCTTAATGCGCAGAATCTTCCGCGGAAAATTTAAAAAAGGTTTTGACCACTCATGGCAGCTTTATCCAATTGGCGTTCTCTTCGGACTTGGATTTGATACCGCAACTGAGGTTGCTCTACTAGCGCTCTCCGCAACTGCGGCCGTGGGAACTGTCGGTGGCACATTGCCACCGTTAGCGATAATTGCGCTACCTTTAATTTTCGCTGCCGGTATGTCTTTAATGGATTCCCTCGATGGCATCTTTATGACAAAAGCATATTCTTGGGCATTTACTTCACCACTTCGGAAGATTTACTACAACTTGACCACGACCTCGCTTTCAATATTTGTGGCGTTAGTAATCGGCACTATCCAATTAACTTCAGTATTAGCTGATAAAACCAGCATTGATAACTACCAACCTTTTACTTATTTTGCTGCAATTGATTTGAGTAAAGTGGGTTACTTTATTGTTGGTAGTTTCGTGCTGGCTTGGGTCTTCTCAGTTGTTGTATGGCGTTACGGCAAATATGAAACTAGGTACTCCTCTGGTATCGCTGAAACTGAACACCAGCACTCCAGTATTAAATTGGCGGAATAGTTTTAATCCAGGAAGAAATCGAGCAAGAAATCTTTAGTCCCAGGCACTACTGCGTACTTATCTAAGTCGGTAATACCCTCCGATGCTAATAACTCATCATCGACAAAGAAATTTCCGGTGCACTCAGAAGCTGGACGGTTAAGAATTATGTAGGCAGAGTCCGAGAGGATTTCAGGTTTTCTACATGCGTTCACGTCTACTCCAGGAATCATCTGAAGAGCTGCGGTATCTATAGCGGTTCGGGGCCAAAGTGCATTCACAGCAATCTTGTCGCGCTTAAATTCTTCAGCCATTCCGAGAACACACATACTCATTCCATATTTTGCCATCGTGTAAGCAACGTGATTTTTAAACCAAATTGGTTTCATGGAAAGTGGTGGCGAAAGATTCAAAATGTGGGAATTTCCACCTTCGGACGCGCTCTTTCGAAGGTGTGGAATTACTGCTTGTGAAGTTAGAAAGGTGCCTCTGACATTTACATCAAACATCAAGTCAAAGCGTTTTGCAGGCGTAATTTCAGTTTTGGTTAAATTAATCGCGCTAGCGTTATTTATCAATATATCTAAGCCGCCAAATTGTGCCGCAGCAGCTTCAACCGCGGCGCTAATTTGTGCTTCGTCACGTAAATCGCATTGAATTGGTAGCGCTTTCCCACCAGCAGCTTCAATTTCTTTCGCTGCAGAGTAAATAGTTCCGGGTAATTTCGGATTTGGTTCGGCTGTTTTAGCCGCAATTGCAATCAAAGCGCCATCTTGCGCTGTGCGTAGCGCGATTGCCAATCCAATTCCGCGCGATCCCCCAGTTATAAAGATTCGTTTGCCGGCCAGTGCCATATTTCTCCTTATTTTTTCGTTGTTTTATTCGCTAAGAATTTCATAAAGGCGGCTTGGGCCTCATCGGATTGCAAAGCCAGTTTAAAAAGTTCGCCTTCAGCACGCATCACAGCTGTAACCGCATCATGGTGTCCGCTCTTCAAAAGCGCCTTAGTTTGAATTACTGCGCTGGGAGGCTGGTCTGCAATTGCAGTTGCGTATTGCGCTGCAACTAAATCCGAGGTTTCTGAAATTTCGGCTACTAGGCCAACCTCAAGTGCAAATTTAGAATCAAATGGTTCGCCGAGCAAGAATACTTTTGATGCGCGTTGATGCCCCACAAGTTTTGGAAAAAGATAACTAGAGCCGAACTCTGGGACTAAACCAAGAGTTACAAAAGGCATAGAAAAATTTGTATCTGGTGCAGATACAACTAAATCGCAATGAAGTAAGAGCGTAGTTCCGATTCCAACCGCATTTCCATGCACGGAAGCAATTATTGGTTTCGGGAAGTTGTGAACTGCCGATAGAAATTGCATCACCGGTGAGTTCTCTTCTAGCGGTGGATCGTTAAAGAAATCTCCGATGTCATTACCGGCCGTGAAGTGTTTTCCTTCGCCAGCAATAACCAAAACCCTGATCCCAAAATCCCTCGCAGCTTCATTAATTTGATTTGCTAGGGATTGATACATGGCACGCGTAATCGCATTTTGCTTTTCTGGCCGATTTAAAGTGAGTGTTAGCACTCCATCAACAATCGAACTCAGTATCTCGCTCACTTGAGCATGGTAATGCAACCCAATGTGAACTCAAACATAGCGTCGATTTAACCAGGCTGCTCAGATTCGCGACATAATGAATACAACATTTTCATGAATGAGCAACGGAGAGCCACCATGGAACACATGACAATATTGACTAGAGAACTTACCCCCTTCGAGCACCTGGTCGCGGGTTTATTGTGTGACGGCTTATCAAATTCAGCAATCGCTAGAGAGACCGCGCATACTGAGAAAGTCGTTGAGAATACTGTTTCGAGAATGTCTAAAGCCCTCGGAGTTAAATCCGCGCCAGATATAAATATTAGAGTTTTAATTGCACTTGCTTATCGTGCGCATTTTGGTGATAAAGCTTTTGATAAATTGAATGTTGCATGCGGTCACATGGTTCTCGGACCAAATGGCGAACAGGTATGTTCTCGTCATATTGAATAGCTAATTTGGGATAGTTACAAGACTTAACCACTTCAAAAGTATCAAAGCGCCTAAAAATATTATATGTGACCTACCAGTAAGTGCCATCACTCCCAAAAAATTACTTGGGGGTGGCACTCGTGCATTCACAATCCCGACTAATCAATAACGGGTTTGATTAGCACGAAGGAAATAGAGCCTTCAACTTAATACAACTAAACAAAGACTTTGGAGAGAAGAGATCATGAAGCGTAAAAGTTTCGACAGAATTGCCAGTTTGCTTGGATTCGGATTAGCAATATTACTTCTTGTTGCAGCCGGGCTCATGAACTGGGGTTATACATTCGCAAATAGCCAGGTGACAGATCAACTCACTGCACAAAAGATTTTCTTCCCGGCAGCAGGGTCACCAGCCTTTAGCCCAGATAAATTTCCCGATATCCAGAAATATGCTGGCCTGCAATTAACAAATGGAAAACAAGCGAAAGCTTATGCTGACAAATATGTTGCAGTTCACCTGCAAGGAATAGCTGGTGGGAAAACCTATTCTCAAGTTAGCGAACTATCTCGTGCAAACCCCACTGATGCAGCTCTTGCTGGCCAAGTGCAAACGCTATTCAGAGGCGAGACTCTTCGCGGAATGCTCGGATTTGCTTTTGCATTCTGGCAGATCGGGCAGATCGCGATGTATGGCACCTATGCATGTTTAATCGGAGGAATCCTCTTCTTGATTCTTTCAATCATGGGATTTATGCACCTTCGTCGTACTCCTGAGGATGCGACGGTATAGCTCCCTCTACTCTCCGTGAGGGAATAAGAAAGACGGACCTGGGTAATTACCCAGGTCCGTTTCTTTATTCCATTTTTATCGAGCGATAGTTCCAGCAATAAACTCTTCGACTTTAACTCTTGCAGTCTCATCTGAATATTGCTCTGGCGGTGATTTCATAAAATAACTCGATGGCGAAAGTAACGGTCCGCCAATTTTTCGGTCGAGCGCAATTTTTGCGCAACGGAGCGCGTCAATGATTACGCCAGCAGAGTTTGGCGAATCCCAAACCTCCAATTTATATTCAAGGTTTAGCGGAACATCACCAAAAGCTTTTCCCTCAAGGCGAACATAAGCCCACTTACGATCATCTAACCATTGGATGTAATCAGAAGGTCCGATGTGAACATTCTTCTTGCCTATATCGTAATCAAGTTGTGAAGTTACCGATTGCGTCTTTGAAATTTTCTTAGATTCAAGGCGATCACGTTCTAACATATTCTTGAAATCCATATTTCCACCAACGTTTAATTGGTAGGTTCGCTCTAAATGAACCCCACGATCTTGGAATAACTTAGCCAAAATCCGGTGGGTAATTGTTGCGCCAACTTGAGATTTAATATCGTCGCCAACAATTGGTAAACCGGCAGCAGTGAATTTTGCAGCCCATTCTGGATCAGATGCGATGAATACCGGCAAAGCGTTAACGAATGCACAACCTGCATCAATTGCACATTGAGCATAAAATTTTGCCGCTGTTTCGGAACCCACCGGCAGATAACAGATTAATACATCGATTTTCTTAGCTTTTAGATCAGCCACGATATCTACTGGGGCCGCAGCGGATTCTGCAATGGTTTCGCGGTAATAGCGACCGAGGCCATCGAGAGTGTGGCCGCGTTGCACTATTACGCCGGTTTTCGCAACATCTGCAAATTTGATGGTGTTATTTTCGCTAGCCCACATGGCTTCTGAAATATCTAAGCCAACTTTTTTAGCATCAACATCGTAAGCTGCGATGAATTTAATGGAATTGATGTGGTATCCGCCAAGAACTGGGTGCATTAAACCCGGAATCTCTTTATCTATAGCGGCGTTTTGATAATAGGTAACTCCTTGAATTAGTGAATTGGCGCAATTGCCAACTCCAATAATTGCTACTCGGATTTCGCTACTCGGGTTTGCTTGGTTATTCACTTACTTTTCCTCTCGGTTGTGATCATCTCTTCCAGCCAGGTAATCTCGCGATCAACTGATTCCAATGTGTGGCGACGCCACTCAATTAAATATTTGTCAAAGCCCCCACTGCCGCGATCAATTTCGTCGTGCAGCACTTCAGATTTCTCTCTTAACCTGCGCAATCGACCTTCTAGGATTCGCAATCGATTAGCAGTTGGAGTTGGAGTAAAAAATGCAAAGCGAACTTCGAAACCTTCATCTTCCCAAGATTCCGGACCAGCCAACGCATTACTCTTATTGAAACTCTTTTCGCCATGAGTTGTAACTTCATAAACAATTCGTACTCGGCGCGAGCGCCCTTTTGGTGTAACTAATTTCTCTTCAATTAAACCGGCCAAGACCATCCGACGTAGTTGCGGATAGAGCACCGAGAACGAGAGCGCTCGGAATGGGCCATAGATTGCAGTTAATCGCTTCCGAAGTTCATAGCCATGAAGTGGGCCTTGGATAAGAAAACCCAAAAGAGCGAACTCCAAGGATTGGCTCCTAGAACGCATTTAGCCCCCCATCAAAGCTTATATATCGAATAGATATATCGTATGGGTATTTAACTCGATAGGGTGAGCGAGCGCAACTTCTGACCGAATTCTCAGAATCTGGCGCGCCTACGGCCCAGTAACAAATTCACAGGTTTACCCTCATTTTCTAGAGCTTGCCAACGATGGCGCTCTAGACAGGGGTACATCGCATGAGTCTTCTCTCATGGAAAATCCACGGAACCGGTAAGACGATCTCATCAGGTGAGGTCGTATCTACAGATGAACGATTGAGCTGGCCACGCACCATCGGCGTCGGCTTACAGCACATCGCAGCAATGTTCGGCGCAACCTTCCTCGTCCCAATCATTACGGGTCTGCCGCCAACCACAACCCTATTTTTCTCAGGTATTGGAACTCTTCTATTTTTAATCATCACTCAGAATAAAGTTCCAAGTTATCTTGGTTCTTCATTTGCCTTCTTAGCGCCAATTGCTGCTTCAGTTAAGAGCGATGGCATGGCAACAGCTCTTGGTGGCGTAGTAGCAACCGGAGTAATTCTCGCCGTAATCGGTTTAATTGTCCGCTCTTCTGGAACGGGTTGGATTGATTGGCTTTTGCCTCCAGTTGTAACTGGAACCATTGTTATGGTTATTGGTCTTAACCTTGCTGGCGCTGCAAAGAATAATTTCACTGCTGGTCCAGTAATTGGCGTAATTACGCTCGCATCAATCGCACTCATCTCAGCCTTCTCCCGCGGCTTCTTAGGTCGTATTGCGATCTTTGGCGGATTAGTAATTGGATATGTCGCTGCAATGTTGATGGGTGATGTAAATACTGATGGTATCTCCGCTGCGAAGTGGATCGCCATGCCTTCATTCACAACCCCAACATTTAACATGAGCGCAATCGTGCTCTTCTTGCCAGTAGTACTTGTACTTATTGCCGAGAACGTTGGACACGTTAAAGCAGTTGCTGCGATGACTGGTAAAAATCTCGATGACCAAATGGGTAATGCCCTGATGGCTGACGGGCTTGCAACAACTCTCGCAGGTGCTGGTGGCGGATCTGGAACAACTACTTACGCAGAAAACATTGGCGTAATGGCTGCAACTCGGGTTTATTCAACAGCTGCATATTGGATTGCTGGCCTAGGCGCAATCGTGCTTTCGATCTGTCCTAAATTCGGTGCTGTTCTAAGTGCAACTCCAGTTGGAGCACTTGGTGGCGTTGGCGTTGGACTATTCGGAATGATCGGTGTTCTTGGTGCACGTATTTGGATTGAAGGACGCGTTAATTTCAGCGATCCAACGAACTTAATAATTGCAGCATCCGCGCTAATCATTGGTATCTCCGATATGTCTTGGACTAACGGTAACTTCACATTCAACGGCATCATTAATGCAACATTAGTTGCAGTTGTTGGATATCGAGTTCTTAGCACCATTGCAAAATCACGCGGTACTAATCACTAGTTAAAGAGTTACAAAAACGCACAGGGCTTTTGCTCTGTGCGTTTTTTATTTCATAAAAGTGTTCTAGACTCCAACAATGGTTTTTGAAGTTCCAACTAGATTTGGCGAATATTTAATCGCCGCAATTATCATCATGTTGGCTCCTGGGCCCAGCGTTCTCTTCACAATCGCCCGTGCTATTTCTTGGGGTCGAGCCGCCGCAGTCGCAACCGTTTTAGGTAATGCACTTGGCATGTTTTTTCTATCTCTCGTTGTTGCATTTGGACTTGGGCCGGTATTGCAACGCTCTGATGCAGCTTTTCTATTTGTACAAATTGCTGGTGGTGGTTATCTGATTTACCTTGGCATTGATGCAATACGTAAAAGCGTTATTCATGCTGAAGATATGATCAATGTGAACGAAGGAAAACCAACTATCGCTAAATCAATTCGAGATGGGTTCTTTGTCGGATTATTAAATCCAAAAGGATTGGTATTTTTTGCGGCAATTTTGCCGGGCTTTGTCGATCATGACAGTGATTCCATCACGTCCCAAATAGTTTTGATGGGTGCAACTTTTGCGATCTTGGCATTCTTCTCAGATAGCACATGGGGTTTAATCGCAGGCACAATTCGAGAATCGCTCTCGACAAAACCAAAGCGGCTAGTAAAAATGCGTAAATTTGGCGGCTTTGTGATGATCTGCCTTGGGCTATTTACAATTTCAACTGCGTTCTAACTCTAATTTTCCGCAGCGTGGCGAGTACACAAATTGTCAGTGGCTAACGGCAGACTAACGCCATGGCTAATTCATCCTTTGATAAACCGGCAAGCAAAGCTCGCGAATTCATAAGTCCAAGCGATTTAACTTTCTCATGGGATGGTTGTCACCGTTGCCTCTGGCTTAATTACAACCACGGCGTGAAGGCACCACTTTTTATGCCACTTGTTGGCGAACTCTCCGCAATGCAAGAAGCGCACTTTGATGCAGTTACCTCCGCGCTCGTTACTCCGGAATTACCAAGTGGAAAAGTTCATAGCCGCGGTGGTTGGGTGAAATCAACGCCCATTATTGTAAATGGATCTGCTTCACCTTATGCAGTGCGCGGAAAATATGACTTGCTTATGGAATTTAACGATGGAACTTGGGGCGTTATCGATTGCAAATTCCAGGGCCGCGATAGCGATAAGAGTGATTTCTATTCGCCACAATTAGAGGCTTACGCTTTTTCATTAGAGAATCCAGTATCAGGTCCGGCGAGAAAAGTTTCAGTGCTTGGCTTACTAGTTTGGTCACCAGTCTCCCCCGTGGGCGATCCGACAACTGGATACTCACTGAAACTTAAAAGTTCTTGGCGGCCAATCCAACGGAACCCAAAATCATTAGAGCGCCGTTTAACTGACTTTATTACGGTAATTTCGGGTCCAACTCCAGAACGTGATTCTGGTTGCGAACAATGTCGTTACATTTCACAGCGCCGCGAAATTTTCGGCGGCGAGTAGTTAATCCTCTTCTACTTCGTCGTTCATCTCGGTCTTACGCTTAGTTGCGTACATATCTACATACTCTTGCCCGGAAAGCGCTTGAATCGTATTCATAATTCGATCAGTAACTTCACGTAACACTTTTTGATCTGTTGAATCACCATAATTTTCAAAATAGAGCGGTTCTCCAAAAATCATTTCTACACGTCGAACTTTAGGTACTACTTGGCCAGTAGGTTGAATCTCTGCAGTATTAAACATCGCAACCGGTATGACTGGCGCACCAGATTCAATAGCTAACCGTGCAATCCCAGATCGCCCTTTATATAAACGGCCATCGGGAGAACGTGTTCCTTCTGGATAAATTCCGATGCAATCCCCGCGCTCTAAAACTTTAAGCCCGGTAATCAAAGCGGCTTCGCTAGCACGGCCACCAGAGCGATCAACTGGAACTTGACCAAGAGCAATAAATGTAATTTTCTTAATGAAACCTTTTAACCCGGGTGAAGTGAAATATTCACTCTTCGCTAAAAAGGTAACTTTGCGGGGAACTACCAGTGGCATAAAAATAGAATCGCTAAATGAAAGATGGTTCGAAGCAATAATCAGCGGTCCAAGGTGAGGGACATTTCTTAAACCTTTAACTTTAGGTCTAAACAAACCCATCAAAATTGGCGATAAGAATGCTTTTAAGAGCGCATAGGCAAGATTCTCGCCTTGCACTACCTCAAGCTTCTTTCGGAAGCGTGGTCTCTTTCGCATCGCCATAGGGTCTTAATTTAGGGCTATTCGATACCTATATGACACCATCTGAGCGTGACCGATATCCCAAACTCTGCTGGATTTGAGCTTTCGGGTGGGAAAATCGGTGTTTTGGTAATTCATGGTTTTGGCGGTTCTCCAGTATCTGTAAGACCTTGGGCACAATCTTTTAATAATTCTGGTTACTCAGTTTCAGTACCGCGTTTACCTGGCCATGGAACTAATTGGCAAGATTTAAATTCCACAGCCGCGGCAGATTGGTTTGCGGTAATTGAGAAAAGTTTTACCGATCTAAAAGCTAAAACAGATCATGTTTTTGTTGCTGGATTTTCCAATGGTGGCGCACTTGCGTTACGACTCGCTCAAATACGTGGTTCTGAAATCGAAGGCTTAATGCTTTTAAATCCAATAATTCATGATCGCCGGATTTTTATGAAATTGTTGCCCATAATTCGATTATTTGTACCATCGCTAAAGTCTGGTCCTTCGGACATTGCCAAACCCAATCCCCCAATACATAGCTACCGGACAACGGCTATGCATGCGTTGTATTCTGCTCGCAAATTTTGGCAGATAGTTGAACGAGATCTATACCTAATTGATCTGCCTTTAATGATCGGTTATTCGATAAATGATCATGTGGTTGATCCAGAAAATTCCGAAACAATAATAGATAATGTAATGTCAGTAGATATCAGAGAAATAATCTTTGAAAAATCTTTTCATAATGTTTCGTTAGATTACGATTCTGAAATATTGAATGAAGAATCAGGACAGTTCATTCAAGATGTTTTGACAGGAGAATTAGCTCGAGGCAGCTATGAATACGAAGAAGATGATGAGCGTGATTTAATTGATGCTGAATTTGATTCAATTGTTTCTTCGCTATCTTTAGATGAATCAACGCCAACTACCTACCTAGACCAGTTAGATCGATCCGAAAGTGTCGAATCACTTATCGAACGAAATATGTATGCGACTCCAAATAGGTTACCTAAATTTAAGAAAGCCCAACGTGGCGCAATCATTGCCCTCATTGCTGGGCCACTTTATGTAATCGGATATTTAGTGACGCATTTTGATCCCTTTGGCTTGGGTGCTTGGCCCGGTGTATTGGCAGTTGTGGCCGGTGCGATAACTCTCTTCACTCAAATGGAGCATCGTGAAATCGATGATAGTGATAGTGGCGCGGTCCTGTGACTAACCCATTTAAATGGGGCGTTATTAGTACTGGTGGTATCGCGCGAACTTTTGCTTCTGATTTGCAATATTTAGATAATCAAGTTGTGCACGCTGTTGGCTCTAGAAAAATGGAGAGCGCTCTAAATTTTAGTAATGAATACGGTGGGAAACCATATGCATCCTATGAAGAGTTAGTCAATGATCCAAATATTGATGCGGTATATATAGCTACGCCACATCAGCTACATTTTGAAAATACCATGATGGCGCTAAAAGCTGGGAAGCCAGTTCTATGTGAAAAACCTTTTGCGATAACTGCTACTGAAGCGCACCAAATGATTTCTTTGGCACGAGAAATGAATTTGATGTTAATGGAGGCGATGTGGACTCGTTTCTTGCCGCATATTGCAATAGTGCGGGAGATTTTAACTTCCGGAATTTTAGGCGAAATAAGAACAGTAACGGCTGACCACGGACAATGGTTTGCAGATGATCCGGAATTTAGATTATTCAATCCTAATTTAGCTGGTGGCGCTTTACTCGATCTCGCAATTTATCCAATCTCGTTTGCACACTTAGTACTTGGCGTTCCAGAAAAGATTACCTCCACTTCACTTCCAGCATTTACTGGCGTAGATGGGCAAACTTCAGCAATTTTTGATTATAAGAATGGTGCCCAAGCTATTATTAATTCTTCTCTTTTTGCTGCTACGCCTTGCCGCGCTTTAGTAGCTGGGACTTTAGGTTGGTTAGAAATTGATCGCACTTTTTATGCCCCTACATCGATGCGAACAATTATTCGAGGTGGTGAAAGAACTGAGTATGCAAAAGATTATGTTGGAGTTGGTCATAGAGAGCAAGCCGTTGAATTCGCTAGGTGTGTCCGTTCTGGATTAATCGAATCACCACTTTTAACGTTAAATGAAACCTACGAAATTATGCAATCTGTAACTGAGATTAAGAATCAAATCGGGTTGAAATACCCTTTTGAAATTTAATATCTGGCCAAATCTGCTACTCCAACTAGACCAGCGTCATTACCTAACGTTGCAGCGATAATTCTTGGATATGGATGCCTCCCGCTAAATGGCATGTAACGATCCATATATTCGCGAGTAGGCCCAAGCAAAATTTCGCCAGCTTCTATTACACCGCCTCCGATGATGACGCAGGATGGGTCTAGTAATACAGAAAGTGAAGCGATACCGGCACCTAACCATTGTGCGGTCGTATTAAATGCAGCTAACGCTACTGGATCACCTTTCGCTGCCGCTTTAGTAATGTGATGGCCAGTTAATCCTGCAACTGTGCCATCACCTAGCGATAATAAATTTTTTGCTAAATCAGGCGAAGCGCTAATTGCTTCTCGCGCATGTCGAAGTAATGCATTACCCGATGCATATTGTTCGAAACAACCTCGAGCGCCACAACCACATAAGTGTCCTTCTGGGACAACTCTCATGTGGCCAATTTCGGCAGCAATTCCAAATGCTCCCGTAATTAATTTTCCGTTAATAATGAAACCGCCACCAAGGCCAGTTCCGATTGTGAGCAGCGCAAGATTCGCTTCGCCTTTGCCTGCGCCAAATTTAAATTCGCCCCATGCCGCACAATTTGCATCGTTTTCTAAAATTACAGGGAGCCCAATTTTTTCGGTGAGTTGAGCAACTAACGGAACGTTAGTCCAATCGGCGATATTAGAAGTAGCAAGTAAAGTTTTTCGGTCGGTAGAAATAAAACCCGCAGCTGAAACACCGACTGCTGACACCTTATGCTTTTCTGCTAATTCCTTGGCAACTTCAGCAATTACTTCTGTAAGTGCAGCGCCACCTTGAATTGGGGTGTCTCGACGAGATCGTTCAATTATTTTCCCTGCTTCATCTACAACGCCGCCAAGAACTTTCGTGCCGCCAACATCGACACCGATAGTTAGCGCAGGCATTTATGCTTCTGCGCGTTTTTTCAGTTGCGAAAGCGCAAGATCAACTGTTGATTGTTCAGTTTTCTTTCGCATCATTTCTGGAACTGGCATTGAAACTTTTACGATTAATTCATAACTTACTTCAGTTGTATCATCACCGTTATCTTTAATTTGATACGAACCAGTCATCTCAGTTAAAAGATCGGCTTCTTCGAGCGAGAAACTGACTGCTTCTGGAGCTTTGCTCCAATCGTAAGAGAGCGAGACTCGGTCTTTCATTACTCCAGCATCGATAACCATCGTTGCTTTGGTGATTTTGCCATCACTCCCAATTTCATCAGAAGTCACAGATTTTATGGCAGTCGTCCAACTTGGGTACCCGGGGAGGTCAAAGAGGAGCTCCCGGACGGTGGCAACTGGCGCTTCAATGGTTACGGTTGATTTCGATGGTTGGCTCATGGCGCAAGGTTACCTCTCCCCAAACTATTAAATGACCGATACCTTATGAGCATGAATGAATACTCAGTTAAAACCATGGAGCCGATCCCAAGTACCGGCAATCTCACAAACTTAGTATCCGACCGAGCGCGTTTCGAACCAACGCGCGTCATGCTCTCTCGCCCCTTGGGTGAGGGATGGCAGAAAGTTACTGCTACCGAATTCGATGAAGAAGTAAGAACTACCGCTAAAGGTTTAGTTGCATCTGGAATTCAAATCGGTGATCGCGTTGCAATCATGGCACGCACTCGATATGAGTGGACCATTTTGGATTTTGCAATTTGGTATGCCGGCGCTGTAGTTGTCCCAGTTTACGAAACATCATCAACTGAGCAGATTGATTGGATTCTTACAGACTCTGAAGCAGTCGCAATAATTGTAGAAACCCCAACGCATAAAGAATCAGTTGATTCAGTACGCAAACCAATTTTAAAAAATCTTTGGACTATGACTGACAACGTGCTATCGCAGCTAGCAATACTTGGCGAAAACGTTTCAGATGCAGAGATCGATGCCCGCAAAAATTCTTTAAAACCAGAAACGCTTGCGACTTTAATTTATACATCGGGCACTACTGGAAAACCAAAAGGAGTCCAACTAACTCACGGCAACTTTTTATCAGAGTGCGGCAACGTAGTTGCTGGTGCAAGCGATCTCTTTTTAAAGCCTGGTGGTTCCACTCTGCTCTTTCTTCCAGTTGCGCACGTTTTCGGAAGAATGGTTGAAATCGGAGCAATTAGAGCTGGCTTGCATCTTGCTCATTGCAGCGATCCAGTCGGCAAATTAATTCCAGATTTAACATCTTTTAAGCCAACATTCGTACTCGCAGTGCCTCGGATTTTCGAAAAAGTTTATAACGGTGCTGAAGCGAGAGCGGAAGCAGGTGGAAAAGGCGATATTTTCCGCAAAGCTGCCGCAGTTGCTATTGCATTCAGCGAAGGACTCGATACCGG
>CAIRHO010000028.1 GCA_903878415.1 uncultured Actinomycetes bacterium | reverse complement strand
GTAATTGTGATTTTATCTTCAATTGCCAATTCTTCGATAATTTTATTTGTAATTAAGAATTGCAATTGACTGCGATTTAGCGCATCGCCAGTCTCTAATTGCATCTGTGAAGTATCGGTCTTTGCACGCTCGGCAAGAATTTCTGCGATGCTATCTTCAACTATCTTCATTGATATTTCAGTTCCGCCAATAGTTGCGGCCGAACTCATATTTGAACAACCAGATAGAAATAGACCACTAATTAAAATTAGTGCAGCCGCCATAAAACGTTTCACAAAGAACTCACTTTCATTTAGTTGAAGTAATTGCCTGCATCGCCCAGGTAAGGAGTTCAGTATTCCGTATCTTCTCACTTTCTGGAGAATCGGCTATGGATGAGCGGCCGGATTGCAGATTTAGCGGGGATTTTGGACGGGCAATCAAGATTATTTTGATGGCGTTCTTTATTAATGTACCTGGATAAAGGCGTTGCATTCTTAACTGTGTGGATTCTGGGAGCAGAACTTCGCCAATTCTCAGGAAATTTCCTTGGAGAATAACTTCGGTAAACCCTAGATTTTTTGCCATAACTCTCAAAGCGGCGACTTGTAAAAGCACATTTACGACGCTAGTTGGTTCACCAAAACGATCTACCATCTCTTCACGAATTGCATCGATATCGCTCTGTTGTTGGGCATCAGCTAGACGCCGATATATGTCGAGGCGTAACCGTTCACCTGGAATGTAATCGTGCGGTAAATGTGCAGTAACAGGGAGTTCTACCCGGCACTCTTTTAAACGAGGCGTTTCGTCAAAATAACCAGTTTTATATTCATTTACAGCTTCGCCAACCATTCGCATATATAAATCAAAACCAACGTCAGCAATATGGCCACTCTGTTCGCCTCCAAGCAAATTTCCGGCACCGCGAATTTCTAAATCTTTAAGCGCTACTTGCATGCCCGAACCTAAATCAGTGTGTGTTGAGATCGTGGTTAATCGATCGAGCGCAAGTTCAGTTAGTGGTTTATCTACCGGATATAAGAAATACGCATAAGCACGTTCTCGGCTTCGACCAACGCGCCCACGTATCTGATGCAGTTGTGAAAGTCCAAATAAATCTGCGCGCTCTACTAATAAAGTATTTGCATTGGCAACATCAATACCATTTTCAATAATTGTGGTGCAGACCAAAATATCAAACTCGCGATTCCAGAAAGCTAAAATTACTTCTTCTAAAGCAGTTTCATTCATCTGGCCATGAGCAATTGCAATTCGTGCTTCCGGAACTAAAGTTCGTAACTTTGCTGCAGCAATATCAATACTCTCCACCCGATTGTGAATATAGAAAACTTGACCATCGCGGAGTAGCTCCCGATGAATTGCAGCAGTCACTTGTTTGTCATCCTGTGGGCCCACATAAGTAAGGACGGGATGGCGTTCTTCAGGCGGTGTGGTTATTGTGGACATTTCGCGAATACCAGTAATCGCCATCTCTAAAGTTCTTGGAATTGGTGTAGCCGACATTGAAAGTACATCTACAGAAGTGCGCATCTTCTTTAAACTTTCTTTATGTTCCACGCCAAATCGCTGCTCTTCATCAACTACTACTAAGCCTAAATCACGAATTACTACATCTTGCGAAAGCAGCCGATGGGTTCCAATTACGATATCAATTGACCCATGAGCTAAGCCATCGAGAATTTCTTTATTTTCTTTCGCGGAATTAAAGCGAGACAACCCCGCAACCTTAATTGGGAATCCGGTATATCTATCGGTAAAAGTAGCGAGATGTTGTTGCACAAGCAAAGTAGTTGGTACCAACACTGCAACTTGCTTCCCATCTTGTACCGCTTTAAAAGCGGCACGCACTGCTATTTCGGTCTTGCCATAACCAACATCTCCGCAAACAATTCGATCCATTGGATACGGCCGTTCCATATCACGCTTAACTTCATCAATGGTGGAGAGCTGGTCTGGAGTTTCTACGTATGCAAATGCATCTTCAAGTTCTCGTTGCCAAGGTGTATCTGCTGAGAATGCAAAACCTGGCGCGCTAGTACGCGCAGCATAAAGTCGGATTAACTCACCAGCTATTTCCTTTACCGCTTTACGTGCTCGAGATTTTGCTTTTATCCAATCAGAACCGCCAATTCGATGAACTGCAGGCGCTTCGCCACCGACATATCTTGTAACTTGTTCTAGTCCATCAGTTGGCACATAAATTCGATCACCTGGTTGTCCGCGCTTTGATGATGCATATTCAATTACCAAATACTCACGAACTGCGCCACCAAAATCTCGCTTAACTAATTCAATATATCTTCCTACGCCGTGCTGTTCATGTACAACATAATCACCGGCTTTTAGTTCTAAAGGATCAATAGTTTTCTTACGGCGTGATGGCATTTTTGCGCCATCTCCTGTGGTGTTTCGATGTCCAGAAATATCTTTATCGGTTATTAATACAACTTTTATAACATCGTTGATAAAACCAAACTCAAGAGTTGAAGTTGTCACGATTACGCCATCTCTGGTTGGCGCACTTTTTATGGACTCACTTTTTCTTACCGGTATATCGGAATCAACCAAGATGTCGAAATAGCGATCTGCTAATCCATGTCCATGAGCAGATAGGAGAACTAAGTAACCATTGCGTAGCCAATTAGAAAGATCGGCAACTACTTTTTCGTTATTACCTTTATACGGTTCGTGAGGTAGAAAATCTGCAATAAAAGTTGAATCTTCACCTCCGAAATTGTTAATACTTCGCCAACCAAAGCTGCGATTGTTTTGGGAATATTCACGGAGCTCTTCAAAAGATGAATAGGTTCCGCCGCCTAATAGATTCCTTAAATCAATAGGCGTTGCGCCGCCATTTGCAGCGTTAGACCAGGCCGCTTCTAAGAATTCATTGCTGGTGTTAACTAAATCTAAAGTTCGGGAGCGATTTCGTTCTTCATCTAGAAGGATTATTTCGGTACCTTTATTTAAATAAGATAATAACGGCTTCATCGAAAGCGATAGCGCTGATGCTAACGATTCCATTCCTTCTACATATGCGCCTTCCGATATTCGAGTGCAAATATCAGTTAGCTCTGGATATGCACTAGCTAGCGCAAGTGCGCGGGTCTTTACATCATCAGTAATTAGAAGTTCGCGACAAGGCAATATTTCTAATTTTCCAAGATAGGGAGTAAAAGTTCTTTGATCAGAGACTGCGAAATAGCGCATCTCTTCAATTTCATCACCGAAAAAATCAATACGGACTGGATGTTCTTCTAGTGGCGGAAAAATATCTACGATGCCGCCGCGAACTGCAAAATCTCCACGCCGTTCTACTAAATCCGTTCGGGTGTAAGCCATAAAAGTAAGTTGCGAAACCAATTTAGAGAGCGAAATTTCATCTCTAATTTCTAATTTTAATAAAGGGGTTTCGGTGATGGTGGCTACAAGCGGTTGAATTAAGGCCCGAATTGGCGCGATCAGTATTTTTGCTTTCCCGGTTGCGTTCTGTAATTGATATAGCGCATGAATTCGTTTCGCGACCGTGTCACTCTTTGGACTTAATTTTTCATGTGGCAGCGTTTCCCAAGCTGGAAATTGAATTATTGCTTCGTTGCCCAATATGGCTGCGATTTCAGTGGCAATATCTTCAGCCCGTCGACTTGAGTGGGTGACAATCACAATATTCTTGGTCGCAGCGCGATGGCTTAATAAGAATGGGGCGAGTGAACCGGTGCATACAACATCGGAAATATCGTCTGCGAAATATTTATCTAGATCAATTGCGCTCTCGAGTACTTCTAATAAGCCATGCATAACCGCTCCCTTCATACTTACGCAACGCGAATTGGCCCCAACTTTCAATACCTGGGGTATCAAAGGGGGCTTAATCCAGGAGATTCTACCGCCGCCTAGCGATTAAGGAGTATTTCTTCACCGATAATTGGTAAACCCCTTAAGAGAAATTTAAGAATTGAAATCTTGTTGGGTTTTTTCAAGTCCTTGCGTGATTAGCGATTCAATGGCGTCGCCACCCTCGGCTAGAAAGACTTCTAGATCTTTCTTCTCTTGGCTAGCAAATTGCTTTAGCACAAAATCAGCTGGATCCTGCTGGCCTAGTGGGCGTCCAATTCCCATTCGGATTCGGTAATACTCGCCGCTTCCCATTGATTGGGTAATACTTTTTAGTCCGTTGTGGCCGTTATCGCCACCACCAAGTTTTACCCGAATCGAATTGAAATCAATATCTAACTCATCATGGATCACAATAATTTGATCTGGCGCAATCGAAAAATAATCAGCTAAACCTTTTACTGGACCGCCAGATTCATTCATATAAGAACGCGGTCTTGCCAGAATTAAAACTGGAGTTTCACCGCCAACGCCTAATCTAGTTTCGGCAATATCTGCACGCGCTTTATGGGAAGAGAATTTAGCTTCAGATTGCGCAGCTAATCGTTCTACTACAAGCGCGCCAATATTGTGACGAGTATTCGCATATTCCGGACCTGGATTACCGAGTCCGACAATGAGCCAACGATTAGCCATGACGCAAGGTTAGCGTCGCGGAAAGAAAAGTTACTTCTTTTCTTCTTTCGCGGTTTCGCCTTCAGCAGGAGCGGCAGCAACAGCGGCAGCATCGCCTTCAGCAGGAGCGGCAGCAACAACTTCTTCTTGTGCTGCGCGAACTGAAAGGTGAACTACTGTCATCTTTGGATCGCTAACCAGAATTACGCCAGCAGGAAGAACTACGTCAGCAGCGTACTTAGATTCGCCAGCCATTAAGCCAGACATATCAAGTTCTAAGAATGCTGGAATTGCAGTTGCTTCTGCTTCAACTTCAATCGTGTTATTAACGTGTTCCAAAATTCCATCGCGATCAAATTCACCGGTAGCGTGAACTGGAACAGCAACAATAACTTTTTCACCGCGACGGACAATTACAAGATCAATATGTTCAAGCGTTCCTTTTAGCGGATTACGAACGATTGACTTAGGTAGTACTAATTCTGTTTTGCTTCCAAGATCTATATCAAGAAGTACGTTTGCAGTTTTGATTGCAATTCCGACTTCACGTGCTGGAAGTGAGATGTGAGTTGGTTGTTCGCCGTGGCCATAAATAACCGCTGGAACTAAGCCATCACGTCGTGCTTTTCGGGAAGGACCTTTACCAAATTCGGTACGAATGGTTCCCTTAATTGTTATTTCAGCCATCTTCGTTTGCTCCTGTGTCTTCGTCGATTACGGATTGTCGAGATTTATCCCTCGCCGTTACATGCGTCAGATTAGTGGGAGCGGTCGAGTTAAAGCAAAACGGCAATTATCTGCCGCGTAAAAGCGGGGCTAGCTCATCCCATCGAAAAGACTTGTGACTGAGCCATCTTCAAAAACTTCGCGGATAGCCCGGGCAATTAATGGCGCAATCGGGAGCACCGTTAAATTCGAGAATTTATTCTCTTCCGAAATTGGCAACGTATCGGTAATTACCACTTCACTCACTTTTGAATTACGTAATCGCTCTGCAGCAGGACCAGAAAATACGGCGTGAGTCGCGGCGATGATTACCTCTTTTGCGCCAGCTTCAATAAGCGCATCGACCGCTTTTGTAATCGTGCCAGCGGTATCGATCATGTCATCAATAACTACGCAAGTTTGACCGGTTACATCACCAACAACGCGTCCGGTAATCGACTCGTTAGGAATGCGTGGATCGCGGGTCTTATGAATAAATGCAATTGGGCAACCACCGAGCAGATCGCTCCAACGCTCAGCTACTCGTACTCGTCCCGAGTCCGGCGAAACAATTGTTAAACGAGAGCGATCAACTTTACTGCCAACATAATTTGCAAGAAGTGGGAGTGCAAAAAGATGATCAACTGGACCATCGAAGAAACCTTGAATTTGTGAAGTGTGGAGATCTACAACCATTAATCGATCAGCACCCGCTGCTTTGAATAAATCGGCCATCAATCTTGCAGATATTGGTTCGCGACCGCGATGTTTCTTATCTTGGCGCGCATAGCCATAAAAAGGTGCAACTACGGTAATTCGCTTTGCTGATGCTCGTTTAAGTGCATCAACCATAATGAGTTGTTCCATTATCTGCTTATTTACTGGCGCTGCATGACTTTGAATTACAAAAGCATCGCAACCACGCACACTTTCTTCGAAGCGCACAAATATTTCACCGTTTGCGAAATCATATGCAGATGTTGGCGTTAACGGAATTCCTAATTCAGCAGCGACATGATCAGCAAGCTCTGGATAACCGCGTCCCGAGAATAACCGGAGTCGTTTTTCAGAACTTAACCGAATTTCGCTCATGAGGCTGACCCTTTCACATTCTTAGCAGCTTCTGCGGATTTAGTACCCGGGCGTTTTCGCAATACCCAACCTAAAACGTTACGTTGCTTTGCTCGACCTACGCCAATTGCTCCAGCAGGCACGTCTTCTGTGATTACAGATCCGGCCGCGGTATATGCGCCATCGCCTACCGTCACTGGAGCCACCAACATGGTGTCACTACCAATTCGAACATGATCACCAATTTCAGTGCGATGTTTTTCTACGCCATCGTAATTTACGAAAATTGTGGCTGCACCAATATTTGTACCAGTGCCGATTGATGCATCACCTACATAAGAAAGGTGTGGCACTTTTGAATCTTCGCCAAGTGAAGAGTTTTTCATCTCAACAAAGGCGCCAACTTTGGCGTTAGCAGAAATGTCATTTCCATCGCGCAGATATGAAAACGGACCGATGTTGGCGTTTGCACCAATTGCGCTGCCAGAACAATGAGATTCAACAACTTTTGCGCCAGCACCGATCCGGCAATTTGAAAGAGTTGTGCGAGGTCCAATTACAGCATCAGATTCGATAACAGTATGGCCAGAGATTGCCGAGCCAGGCAAAATAGTTACATTAGCTGCAATCTCTGCAGTGAAATCCACCCAGGTTGTTGCCGGATCAATAATTGAAACGCCACTGACCATTAGCGCATGATTAATTCGATCACGCATAAATGAGGCACATTCGGAAAGTTGGGAGCGGTCATTTATGCCAAGAATTTCAGTGAAATTATTGACCACGATTGGAATTACTTTTGCGCCATCCGCTTTCAGTATTGCAATTACATCAGTTAAATACTCTTCACCTTGTGCATTTGAAGTAGTAATTTTTGTAAGCGCAGTAGCGAGCGCTTTTGCATCGAATAAATACACGCCTGAGTTAATTTCCGCTATTTCGCGCTCTGTTTCAGTGGCGTCGCGTTCTTCAACAATTTTAAGAATTTCATCATGCTCATCGCGAATAATTCGCCCGTAACCAAATGGGTCTGGGAGTTCCGCAGTTAAGACAGTTGCGACCGCACCAGCTTTTATATGTTCGGCAAGTAGTTCGGTAAGTGTTAAACCGGTAAGTAACGGAGTATCGCCAGCGGTAACCAAGATAATTCCATCGACTGCACCAACCTCTAGCGCCAAACGAACTGCTTGGCCGGTGCCATTACGTTTTGCCTGTAATACGGCTTGGGCTTTTGGTGCGATTTCGTTTAGATGAGAAGTAACTTCCTCATGTTGCGCGCCTACAACAACTCGAGTGTGAGTGGGTTGTAACTCTGAGACTGCATGAAGCACATGTGAAAGCAGGGAGCGTCCTGCAATTTCGTGTAAAACTTTCGCGGTTGTTGATTTCATTCGGGTGCCATCACCCGCTGCCAGAACTATTGCAAGGTCTAAGCGATTCAACAGCGCTCCTTACTCTTGTATAGCTGAAGCCTAACTATCTCCTAGTGCTCGTGGCTCCTCCACCAGGTATCGATCCTGGACCCTGGGCTTCAAAGGCCCATGTGCTAGCCACTACACAATGGAGGAACCCGTATTCTCTCGCATCTTTTTCCTAATTTCGACCAGAGTTACGTCTTCCCGTTCGAAACCCGTAGCGTTAGGGCTTATGAGCGCCCCACGTAGACGGATGAGTAGCGCTGAACGCCGTTCGCAATTGATTGAAGTCTCACGCGCCATCTTCGCTGAAAAAGGGGTGGAAGGCGCAACCGTTGAAGAAATTGCGGCTGCGGCCAAAGTTTCTAAACCGGTTATCTATGAACATTTCGGTGGCAAAGAGGGTTTATATGCCGTTGTTGTCGATCGAGAAATGGCTGCGCTCTTAAGTTTAATTACTTCGTCGCTAACAACCGGGCGACCACGGGCTCGCGCCGAACAGGCTGCAATTGCATTCTTAACTTATATCGAAACTCGTAGCGATGGCTTTCAAATTTTGGTCCGGGATTCTACTGTTGGCGCACAATCAGGATCTTTTGCAACTTTGATTAGCGATATCGCCAGCCAGGTAGAAAATATTTTCGTTGCAGAATTTGCCGCTCGCGGTTTTGATCCAAAAATGGCACCAATGTATTCGCAAATGTTAGTTGGAATGGTGGCTTTGACTGGTCAATGGTGGCTCGATACTCGCTGGCCATCACGCGATGTTGTTGCAGCACATTTAGTTAATTTAGCTTGGAATGGGCTATCAAGTTTGGAATCTAAACCAGAGATGTCCAGTGCAAGTAAATCCAATAAAAGCAAGAAGGATGTTAAGAAAAAATAACTAAAGGGTTTCGATAACTCGAGCGCCGTGCACTGGTCCGCCAACATGCAGAACATTTCCAACAACTCCACTAGTTTTTAGCGCAACAATCAAATCTAAGGAATGCTCTTCATCTTCTGCCAAGAATGCAACAGTTGGTCCGGATCCAGAAACTAATCCGCCAAGTGCTCCATAATCCATCCCGACATCAAGAATCAATCTAAGCGCCGGTCGAAGTGAACATGCTGCTGATTGCAGATCATTGCTGAGCGATTTACCAAGTTCTTTTGCATCACCTGAGCGAAGTGCTTGCATTAAGGGTTCGCTAACACTTGGCGCAATAATGCTCATGCCCTCGCGCAATCGATCACATTCGTTGTAAACCGCTGGAGTTGAAAGGCCAGAACTCGATAACGCCAATACCCAGTGATAACTGCCGCGCGATAGCGCTGGCGTTAGTTGATCGCCTTTTCCAGTACCAATTGCGATACCGCCAGAAATTGCGAAAGGTACATCGCTTCCGATTTCACGGCCAACTTTCTCCATATCATCCCGTTTTAAACCTAAATTATAAATTGCATCAACGCCAACAATCACGCCCGCTGCATTTGCGCTACCACCAGCCATGCCACCAGCTACTGGAATATTCTTCTTAAGGTGGATAGCTATGTCAGATGAAACTTTATATTTCTTAGCCATAAGTTCGACAGCTTTATGCGCAAGATTTTTCTCATTAACTGGAATGTGATCGGTATTTTCACCGGAAATTTTTATAGAAATTCCCGAACCAGGTGCTCCGCTCTTTATAGTCACATCATCAAAAAGTGAAACTGCTTGAAAAACGGTTGCGACTTCATGGAATCCACTCTTCTCAAGTGGTCCTACTGAAAGTTGCAGGTTAATCTTCCCTGGGACCCTGACCACCACTCCAGTATTCATATCGGAGAAGCCTATTCGGTATCGCGTACTAATTCTTTGTGAGGGCTTTAGAAATTTCTAAAAAATCTGCAACGTTTAGCGCTTCACCGCGGAGCGTTGGATCAATGCCAATTGAATTCAGGATTGTTTCCGCCTGGCTATTACCACCACATAAATCTGCCAATACCGAACGGAGCATTTTTCGGCGTTGACTAAAAGCTTGATCGATAATAGTAAAAGTATGGATCCGTTCACTTTCGCTTCCAAGCGGCTTATGTCTTTGGAATTTAACTAAACTTGAATCGACATTAGGCATCGGCCAAAAAACAGATCTTGAAATAGTGCCGCCTAATGATAAGTCAGCCCACCACGCAGCTTTAGCGCTGGGAATTCCATAAATTTTGCTTCCTGATTTAGCCGCCAATCGCTCAGCCACCTCAGTCTGTACCATTACCACTCCGCTATTAATGCTCGGAAATTTCGCCAAAATATGCAGTAACACTGGAACTGAAACGTTATAGGGCAGATTTGCAACAAGTTTTGTTGGGAGATTTTTTAATTCATCGACTGATAGCGCATCTTTATTTATGATTTCAAAACTTTCATTTGGACAATTATGTGTAGTTAAAGTACTCGCTAATTCAGCAGAAAGGCGATTATCGATCTCGACTGCTATCAATTTTGCGCCAGCCTGAATTATTGCGAGCGATAGTGAACCCAAACCTGGGCCAATCTCTAACACCAAATCTTCGGCTGTAACACCAGCTACTCGTACTATTTTCTGACAACTATTTCCATCTATAACAAAATTCTGTCCCAGAGATTTTGCTGGGCGTAGCTCTAATTTGTTTGCGATTTCCCGAATCTCGGCTGCACCAAGTAACGATATCTCGGTACTCATCAGCGGAATGAACCAAAAATACGTTCTGCATTTACGCTAAGAATCCCAGCAAGTTCATCTGGATCTTCACCACGTTCGTGAGCTAAAGCTCGTAACGTATTTGGAATCTGCGCCGGAGTATTTAGCGCACCGCGATTTGGCATCGGAGCTAAGAATGGTGAATCGGTTTCAACTAAAATTAAATTTGCTGGTACTAGTTTTGCCGACTCACGTAGCTCTGGTGCATTCTTAAATGTAACTGTCCCTGCAAAAGACAAGTAATAACCATTATCTATACATTCTCGAGCCATTTCAGCATCGCCCGAATAACAATGAAATACCGTTAATTCTGGCGCACCTTCTTCTTTTAAAACATCCAATACTTCACGGTGGGAATCTCGATCATGAATGATTAAAGCTTTTTTATGGCGTTTAGCAATTTCAATATGCCTTCTAAATGAATATTTCTGCAGGTCTCGAAGTTCGGGCGGAGTTCGGAAAAAATCTAAACCAGTTTCGCCAATCGCACGTACGCGTGCCCGAGATGCTAAGCCATCAATTAAAGCTAAATCTGCTTCTAAATCTGGAACTACTGGAGCTTCATTTGGATGCAGCGCAACTGCTGCCAAAACGGTATCGCTCCAAAATTCTGCACACTCGACTGACCATTTCGATTGCTCTGCTGAGTAACCAACTTGTACTACACGGTCTATGCCAACACTTTTTGCAATTGCAAGAATTTCACCAATGCTTGCATCATTTGCAGGCTTATCTTGATTGATCAATTCCAAATGTGCATGTGAATCGACACAAGTTACGCCAAGCGGTACTGGAAGCGGTGCTGATGGTCTATCTATATCGCGATTGTGCCGGTCAGCCATTTGTTTCTACATCTGGTAATCGCGGAAAAAGGATCGCTCCCTTTGAAATTGTTGTGCCTGGCTGCAATTGACCCCAATTAGCAACTTCGCTAATTTTTTGATCCGATAATTTTCCAAGTGTTCCTTCTGCTCCAAGCGAAATCCAAAGCGCTTCCGTAGAAATCGGCATTACTGGGTGAAGCAATACAGCAAGCGCTCGTAGCGATTCAGCGGTGTTATACAACACAGCTTCCAATTCGCTACGGCGCAAATCATCTTTAGCCAAAATCCATGGCTCTTTTTCAGTTACATAGCCATTAACCCGTTTGCAAAATTCCATGATTGAATTTATGCCACCTTGGAAATCTAATGTGGAAATAGCTACATCTGCGTTCGAAACTGTTTTGCTCAATGCATCAGCGAGTGTGGCGTCTTGCGCAACTGCTGGTAAAACTCCGCCACAATATTTTTCAACCATCGCAGCCAATCGAGAGGCCAGGTTGCCAAAATCATTAGCTAATTCACTGGTATATCGGGCCGACATATCTTCCCAAGAGAATGATCCATCGCTACCAAATGGAATTGCTCTTAAGAAGTAATAGCGAAACGCATCTACGCCAAAATGATCAGTAATATCGCTAGGTGCAATTCCAGTTAATTTACTCTTGCTCATTTTTTCGCCACCAACTAAGAGCCAACCGTGCGCAAAAACTTTCTTAGGCGGTTGTAGTCCTGCCGCCATTAACATCGCCGGCCAAATAACAGCGTGAAAGCGAAGAATATCTTTGCCAACCAAATGAACATCCGCTGGCCAAGTTCTAGCGAATTGTTTTCCGCCTTCCGAATCTACAGGGTCGCCTAAACCAACTGCAGTTGCATAATTAAGTAAGGCATCGAACCAAACATAAACAACTTGTGCCTTATCCCAAGGGACTTGAATGCCCCAATCGAATGTAGATCGTGAGATTGATAAATCAGTTACGCCACCTTCAAGAAAAGAAATTACTTCGTTTCGCGCAGAAGTTGGTTCACAAGTTTCAGGATTGTTCTTGTAACGCTCTAGAAGTGGAGTTACAAATGCCGAGAGCTTAAAGAACCAATTTGTTTCACTCAGCATTTCAACTGGCTTTGAATGTATTGAACATTTACCTTCGATTAGATCCCCGGGTAATTTAAATTCTTCGCAACCTACACAGTAAGGGCCTTCATATTTTGCCTCATAAATATGGCCAGCCTCCATAAGACCCTGCAAGAAGCGTTGCACTCTAACTTCGTGACGCTCTTCGGTAGTTCTAATGAAATCATCGTTTGCGATATGTAGCGCTTTCCAATTTGGTTTCCAGGCTTCTTCAACTAATCGGTCGCACCAATCTTGGGGCTTTACATTATTTGCTTCTGCTGTGCGCATAACTTTTTGACCATGCTCATCGGTTCCGGTTAGAAACCAAACACTCTCGCCTTTTTGACGATGCCATCGAGTAAGTACATCACCAGCGACGGTCGTATATGCGTGACCGATATGAGGCGCATCATTAACGTAATAGATCGGAGTCGTTAAATAGAACGACTTTTCCGCGCTTGAGGACATTTGCATATTCTAATCAGGATTCGTTTTTAAATTTAACCATGAGGTCAAAAACTGCACGCTTAGGAAGATGCAGTTCTTGCGCAACGGCTTGAATCGCAGATTTACGCATCTCACCCGCGCTCTCTTTCTCTAATACTTTTGCAATAATTTCTGCTGGTAAGAATTCGCGATTAGATGGATTAAACCCGGCAATTACTAACGTTATTTCTCCAAGAATTTCTTTTTCATTTGCCCAAACTATTAATTGATCAAGATTGCCGCGAACAATCTCCTCATAAGTTTTAGTTAGTTCTCTGCAAATAACGGCTTCTCTATCATTGCCCATTGCTTCAGCTGCTGCGATTAAGGATTCATACAATCTATGCGGTGCTTCAAAGAACACTATGGTTCGCTCTTCTTCCGCTAATTTCTGAAACCAAGTATCCCGAGCGCCGGAAGTCCTTGGCGCAAATCCTTCAAAACAGAAACGATCGGTTGGTAAACCTGAAATTGCTAGAGCTGTTAAGACCGCGCTAGGACCAGGTAATACTTTTACATCAATCTCATTATCGATTGCAATTCTTACCAATCTAAATCCGGGATCACTAACGCTTGGCATTCCAGCATCGGTAACTACCAATACATCGGTTCCGCTCTTTAGAATTTCAAGAAGTTCTACTACCCGCTCCGTTTCGTTCCCTTCAAAAAAAGATATTACGCGGGCGGTATGAGTAACTCCAAGATCTTTACATAGCCGGGAGAGCTTTCGAGAATCTTCGGCTGCAATTACTCGAGCCGAGATTAAAGCTTCGATTAACCGTTTAGAGGCATCACCTGGATTTCCCAATGGGACTGCTGCCAAAATGAGTTGTGCCATGCTCTAATTGTGTCATGCGAGCCCGAGAGCGAATCACTCTATTACTACTTACGCTATTCGCGGCGTTCACTAGGTTCTGGAATTTAGCCACACCAACAGGATTTGTATTCGATGAAGTTTATTATGTTGATGGCGCTAAAGATTATTTGAAATATGGGGTTGAGATAGATAAGTCATCTCCAGAATTCATAGTTCATCCTCCGATTGGAAAATGGATTATTTCTATTGGAATTAAGATATTTGGCGATAACGAATTCGGTTGGCGGTTCATGGGGGCGCTGCTAGGGACTCTCTCAATCGCATTGATTTACCTTGTCGCAAAAAAACTTTTTAATTCCTACTTTTTGGCAACAAGCGCCGCATCCTTGATGGCTCTAGATGGATTGCATCTAGTTCTTTCTAGAACAGCGCTACTAGATATCTTTTTAACATTCTTTATCTTGCTCGCTTTTTACAACTTTATTTGTGAGAGATATTGGTTGTCTGGAATTGCTCTTGGTCTTGCAATTGGAAGTAAATGGAGCGGTCTCTATTATCTAATTGTGTTTTTAGCAATCGCTCTTTACTTTGAGTTAAAAAATGAAAAAAGAATCAAGGTTTTGCTAAAAAGAGTTAACCAATTAATCCTAGTTCCATCATTGATATATACATTTTCATGGAGCGGTTGGTTCTTTTCAAAACGTGGTTGGGATCGACAATGGGGCGATGACCATGGTGGTTTTTTCTCATTTATCCCAGGAACGATTCGTTCGCTCTGGCACTATCACTCAGAGATGCTAAATTTTCATACCGGTTTAACAGAAGCGCATTCATATTCGGCAAATCCATGGAGCTGGTTAATTCTCGGAAGACCTACATCTTTTTATTACCAATCGCCTAATACTTGCGGTGGTACTGCTTGTGCCCAAGAAGTAGTCGCTCTTGGTACACCACTGCTCTGGTGGTTTGGAAGTGCCGCACTTTTTGTAACGATTGGCTATTTCATAAGTAGAAGAGAGAAAATTGCAGGATTAATTTTGGTTGGAGTCGCTGCTGGTTATCTACCTTGGTTCTTCTTTCAAAAACGAACAGTATTCTCGTTTTACGCAATCGTTTTCGAACCATTTATAGTTCTAACTATTGTTTATTGCTTTGCCAAACTCCTTGAAAGCCCAGCCACGTATAACGTTAGAAAACAAGCGCTAATAGCGGTCCATATAGCAATTGCCCTATGTTTTCTTTACTTCTATCCATTGTTTGTAGCAACTGTTACAACATATGACGATTGGCACGCCAGAATGTGGTTTACCAGTTGGATTTAATTGCAGTTATTCGTTAGCAGCGCGGCTTTGTCGTAACGATTCGGCTGCTTGATTTGCAAGTTCTTGATCGAAAATTTGGTCGCGAGTTGGCGCAACTGCATCGAGAACTGCACGTAATTTTTCTTGTTCTTCACTCCATGCACCAGGAATTGTCAAATCTATAATTCGTTTTGGGGTAATCGCTTTCGGTGCACTGACATATGTAGGTAATGGAACATTTTGTGGTTCCCAAGTTTCACGAGTTTGTGAACTGCCCTTTGGTAACAAGGTGATGCCAGATAATTCTTGAGAAATTCTTTCAACTCTATCTGCGAGTGGAATCCATTCATCACTCACGGCAAATTGCGCAGTTGATTGAACTCTTTTCTCAACCGTAATTTTTGAATTACTTATTAATTCTGCATAATTAGTTGAAGTTGGTTCATTGGAGTTGTTAGAAATAATTCGTTGAGTACGAGCTACGCTATTTAGCGCAGTAATCTGCCGTCGCACATGAACTACAAAAAGAACTAGACCAGAGACTGGTAACAAAATCGCAATCGGAGAGAGCAACTTAAGCATGGAAAGCGTTCCGCTAATAATTAAAAGCATGAATAAAGATGTAAATGCGATTCTTCGCATCAAGAGTTGGTGTTCGTTTTCTAGCGCGAGTTCAACCTCAGTCGGAACTCCAGAACTTTGGGCAACGGCCGCCATGCTATTTTTGAAGCGCTCCACAGATTTACCAGAGACTTCTTCATGGTTTGAGACCCATCTCGGCAGGAAATAGGAAATCCACATTCCGACGATGATTAGATAGATTAAACCTGAACCCATGATGGATAAAGATAAACGGGGAAACCGGACTAATCGGGTATTTCGTACCTAATTTCGCCAATCTTTTTATAATTAAATTCTTGGATTCTCTGCCACGAAAGTAATGTGGTCTCGCCAATCACCATCTATATGCAAAAACCTAGCTCGTTCGCCTTCTAATTTATATCCAGCCTTTTGCGCAACTCGTTGTGATGCACCATTTTCGGGGCGTAAATTAATCTCTATTCGATGCAATTTCATTTCATCAAAAGCATATTTTGTAAGTGCTTTTACCGCCCTTGTGGTTAATCCATTATTGGCCAAACGCTGATCAATCCAGTACCCAATGTGACCACCCCGATATGCGCCAAAAGCTATGCCACCTAAAGTTATTTGGCCAACAAATTTATTGTCGCTCCAAATTGCAAGTGAGAGGGCTCGTTCGGCCCTGCCCTCACGATTATGGTGAGCCACCATTTCAAAGTAAGAAGGTAGCGCAGCGTCAATTTTATGAATTGGTGATGTGGCTTCCCAGGGTTGTAACCATTCCCGGTTAAATCTTCGACTTTCCAACCACGATCTTCGATCTCGAAATCGCAAAGGTCTAAGTGTTAAGGAACCATCAGTGATTACTACTGGCCATTGCGGTTTTGAATCGCGTGACATATTAATTAAATCGACGCTCTAACAGAAGTACTTCAACTTCACTTCCAGCTTTTACATCTGTTAAATCTTCAGAAATTACGATTAAACCATGTGCATCGGATAACCCGACTAGGTCAGCCTGATTCTCAATTGCGGTTATTAGAGATTTATCTGCTTCATCCGGAAAAATCGCTCGAATAAATGAATGCGTGCCGGATTCGCTTAATAAATCATTTGTTACTTTGGCTTTTATTACTGGACGATGCAAATCACGTAACCCCATCATGCTTCTAATCATCGGGCGAATAAATAATTCTGCTGAAATATAAGCAGAGATTGGATCGCCGGGAAGAGTTACTACTGGAGTTTTGTCAGGTCCAATTGTGCCGTAATTATGGTTCCCACTCGCTTCAATGTTTGGCGTAACTGCTTTTACTGAACCAAGTTGTTGTAATACTGAAGTTATTAAATCAAAAGATTCATCTTGGCTCTCCCCGCTGATAACAATTAGATCGGCGCGCACTAATTGATCTTCAATAATATCTTTGAGAGCAGATTCGGTTTCTGGGATCATATGCACCCGATAACCAACTGCTCCGGCTTCTTTTACTGCAGTAGTTAAGAGCCATGAATTAGTTTCGAATTCATCGTCGGCATCGATTAATTTTTCTCCCGGTTCGACTAAATCATCACCAGCTGAAATAACTACAACTCTTGGTTGCGGTCTGGTTGGGAGTCGATCTAAACCAATTGATGCCGCTAAGCCAATTTGGGTAGATCTAATGCGCGAACCCGCACGCATAACTAATCGCTCTCCTGCATAAACATCACTTGCCAAAGTCGCACCATGCGCATCAAGTAACGGCATATCGAAGGGATCAATGGGTTTGGCCAGTTCCAGCAGCGCCTGCGCAAACTCACTAATTTTAATTCTTTCGTTCATGCCTAAACCCTACTTTGAATCTAGGCTAATCCCATGGAACTTCCGACAATTAGCGCCAAGAAAAAAGCGCTAAGGCAAAGTTTTCGAGTAGATCGTAAATTCTTGGTGCAACCGGTCACATGGAACCATTTATTGGATTCCATGGAATTTAAGAGCGCAAACATGATTGCCTCCTATATTTCATATGGGGATGAACCTGATACTAAATCTTTAAATATAGAAATATTAAAGTGCGGCAAAACTTTATTATTACCAAGAATGCGCAGCGACAATTTTCTAGATTGGGTAATCTGGAAAGGTGAAGCCGAAAAAATCGAAGCAAATAAGAACATTATGGAACCGATTGGAGATGCAATTAGCACAGAACGGATTGCTAACATTGATTATGTAATTGTGCCTGCGCTACATGTTGATCGAACTGGAAACCGGTTGGGTCAAGGCGGCGGTTACTATGACCGAGCACTCTCGCTAATAAATGGCTTTAAAATAGCTCTGGTATACCAAAGTGAATTGACTAGCGTTGAATTGCCAAATGAATTACATGATCAAAAGATTAATGCAGCAGCAACCCCAGAAATAATAGTTAGGTTTAGTAAAAAGAATTAATTTACATCTTCCAGATGACGAGCCATCACAATTCTTTGAACTTGATTCGTGCCTTCGTAAATTTGGGTTAATTTGGCGTCCCGCATCATGCGTTCGACTGGATAATCGTTTACATAACCATACCCGCCAAGAATTTGCACTGCGTTAGTAGTAACACGCATTGCAACATCAGAAGCAAAACACTTAGATGCAGCAGAGTAAAACGTTAAATCTGGATCATTTCTTTCACTTCTTGCCGCTGCAGCGTATGTGAGTTCTCGGGCTGCAGTTATCTCCATCGCCATATCTGCCAGCATAAATTGCACGCCTTGGAAATCAAAAATTTCTTTTCCAAACTGCTTTCGCTCATGGGAATACTTAGTAGCAATTTCAAATGCGCTTTGTGCAATTCCGAGAGCTTGTGCAGCGATTGTAATTCTGGTGTGATCCAAAGTTTTCATGGCTAGCGCAAATCCAGAGCCAATTTCGCCAAGTCGGCGGTCATCGTTCAGAATTACGTTATCAAAATAAACTTCACGAGTAGGTGAACCTTTAAAACCCATCTTCTTTTCAGGAGCACCAAATGAAATTCCAGGATCGCTCTTTTCTACAACGAAAGCAGTAATGCCTTTGGCACCTTTACTCGGATCTGTACTGGCTAATACTGTATAAAACTCAGAACTTCCTGCGTTTGAAATCCATTTCTTGCTGCCATTTAGCACCCAGCCATCTTCACTCTTAACCGCTTTCGTTTTCATCGCTACTGCATCAGAGCCCGCTTCAGATTCCGAAAGGCAGTAAGAAAATCCTTTACCTTTTGCGAGCGGAGTTAACCAGCGTTTTTGCTGTTCTAAAGTTCCAGCAAACATTAACGGTAATGAACCCAATTTATTTACAGCAGGTAACAGTGATGATGACGCACAAACTCTGGCAACTTCTTCGATAATGATTGCGACGCCAAGTGAATCTGCACCTTCGCCGCCAAATTCAGTTGGTACATGCGCAGCAAATAAACCAGCTGCTTGCAACGCATCGCTTGCTTCTTGCGGAAACCGCGAATTTGCATCTACATCATGAGCAAATGGCAGAATTTTCTTTTCGGAGAGCGCTCTCACGCTCTCACGTAAAGCTTTATATTCATCGGGTAGTGTGAATAACGATTCCATAAGGCAATTAAGCCACTTCTTGGCTTTCGCGTCCACTCTGAATTAACCAGATGCTTATAACCACAAAAATTGCGCCAACTACTTGTATTTGAGTTGGCGCGCCACGTCCAAGAATAATTGCACCAATAATTCCAACGATTGGAACTATGTTGAATGAAAGCCCTACGTGTGTGCTTTTAATCCGAGTGCCAGCCCAATTGAATGCAACTATTGGAAGTGCTACCCCAAACAACCCAGATATCAACGCTGCGAGCCACGTGGTTAAAGATTGTGAGATGTCCGGAGTACGATCAAAAATTATCATCATTAACAACATTAGAACCGTTGAAACTAAAATTTGGCCAAAACCTAAAGCAATCGCATCTAAATCCTTGCCATACTTTTTTATAGAAATTGCGTAGATCGCATCCAGTAAGGCAACAAATGCAAATAGCAAAACCCCTACAGTTACATCGAAATTTATTCCGGCCGCATCGAATGATGCTAGTAATCCACCAAATAATCCAATACCAATAGCAATGGCCTCTTTAGTATTTATCTGTTCTCTAATCCAAAGTGCAGCAATAACTATTGCAAATACCGATTCTAAATTAAGAAATATCACTCCAGTGCTTGCAGTAACTTTTGTATATCCAATATTTCCAAGTAACCAAGCAAATCCAGGTTGAATTAACCCGAGCGGGATCACAAATTTCCAAGGCAACTTGATTTGAATTCTCCGAATAGTTATGACAATTGCAATTACAAATAGT
>CAIRHO010000027.1 GCA_903878415.1 uncultured Actinomycetes bacterium | reverse complement strand
TGGGCTGAACGCGTTAATTTAGCGGCTAAGACTGGTTGGCATAAAGATCGATTGCCGATTGCGCTAGAACGAGCGCTAGAAAGTTGGGAAAAGAGAATTCCAACAGCCAAATTGAATGCTTTCTTAGGCACGATGGTAGGCAGCACGCCGCCACCTGTACGTGGCGGAAAGCAACCAAAAATACTTTTTGCCACCCAGGCCGGAATCCAACCTCCCAAATTTGTTATCTTTGCGACTGATTTCTTAGAGGCCTCTTATCGTAGATTTATCGAACGTAAACTCCGGGAAGAATTTGGCTTCCCTGGTACACCTGTACAAGTAGCAGTTCGTGTAAGGGACCGTGAGTAAATTATTGCCATGGAAAAACGCGAATATCTAACGCTTCCTAACTTTCTTTCAGTGCTGCGCGGCCTGGGTATTCCACTCTTTCTCTGGTTGATTTTAGGAATTGACGAACCTATCTGGGGGATTTTTGTGTTAGCCATCGCCGGAATAACCGATTATTTGGATGGAAAAATTGCTCGAGCATGGAATCAAGAAAGTCGAGTAGGCGAATTACTTGATCCAGCCGTTGATCGACTTTACATAGTTGCAACGCTGGTCGCTCTTTACTTAAAGGATGCAATCCCATTATGGATGTTGGTTCTGCTTTTCGGTCGGGATATTTATTTAGGTTTGCTGCTTTTAGTGCTGCGAAGATACGGCGTAGGGCCATTCAAGGTTACCTATTTGGGCAAGGCGGCGACTTTTAATCTTTTGTATGCGTTTCCGATCCTTTTATTGGTGAAACAAAGTTCTGGGATTGTTTCTGATTTTGCATTTGCATTTGGCTGGAGCTTTTCCGCGTGGGGGATAGCGTTGTACCTATTGACTGCCATCCAATATTCGGTAATCGGCGCTAAAGACGCGATATTGTCAGGCAAGAGGTAGTATCCCGCCATGTCGTTAATACCCGAGGAGTTGCGCTACACAAAAGAGCATGAATGGTTGGTTGCAACAGAGATACCAACAATAGTAAGAGTAGGGATAACCGACTTCGCACAGAGCGCTCTCGGAGATATTGTCTATATTCAAATGCCGAAAATCGGAGAAAATATAAAAGCTGACGCGGTATGTGGCGAAGTTGAATCAACTAAGAGCGTTTCAGAAATTTATGCTCCAGTTACTGGCGTAGTAAAAAGAGTTAATGAAGCTCTCAATAAAAATCCAGAGCTAGTCAACAGTGAACCATATGGTCAGGGCTGGATCGCTGAGATTGAAATTTCTGACGTTTCTGTTATTGAAAAGTTACTTTCAGCAGCGGAGTACCGAACTCTTACCGCTTGACCTGGCCGCCCACTCTCAATAGTGTCAGCCTCTACAACAGGCTGAGGCATCTAGATTACTGAGACCTTTTCTGCGGATTGATCGGAGGATCTAATGAGCGTTACCGCTGAAGATCCGAAACGCGATCTAACTACAACCATCAATCTTTCTTCACTTAAGTCGCTCTCGCCACATGTATCTGCAATTATGGAATCTTTATCAGAAGAAGAGCGCCAAGTTTTATCTAAATTGCCACTTGGTTCAGCAATGTTATTAGTTGTTTCCGGACCAGCTCGTGGTTCTCGTTTCCTACTTAATGT
>CAIRHO010000026.1 GCA_903878415.1 uncultured Actinomycetes bacterium | reverse complement strand
TTCTGCAATTACTGATTTCACTAGTGGGACTTTCCGTCCAGTAATTTCAGATCCGAATGTTGAAAAAGCCACTCGCGTTATTTTCTGCTCCGGCAAGATTTATCACGATTTAGTTGCCGAACGCGAAAAATCTGGCGAGCGCACCACCGCAATTATTCGCGTTGAACAACTTTATCCATTCCCAACTGAGGCTATTGCTAATGAGGTAGCTAAACATCCTGGTGCAACTTTGCTTTGGGTACAAGATGAACCAGCAAATCAGGGTCCTTGGCCATTCTTCGCACTTCAACTGCGCGAAACTCAAAATGAGATTTTACAAGGTGCTAATTTCCGCAGAGTTTCACGACGTGCTACTGCAAGCCCAGCAACTGGTAGCCACTATGTCCATGAAGAAGAAGAAAAAGCGTTATTAATCGAAGCGTTTTCGCGCTAACCTAAAAATAACTTTTCCGCGGATTTCGTGCGGTGGTACCCAGCCCCAACTTCTTGAGTCAGTACTTTCTTCTGCATCGCCTTCTACCCAATACTTGTTGCCATGCGATTTTTGCAATCTCTTAATTAAAAAGATGCCCGGCCGCTCGTCACGTTCAATGACAATCACGCTGCCGAGTTTTATCGAATTTGGCAGTGTTTCAGATTGTTGATTCCAACGAACAACCAACAAATCGCCATTTTGGTATGTGGGAAGCATGGAGCTCCCAGCAACCTTGACTGTGCCAAACCCGAACATGCGCGGTAGTCTTTCACACACAGCAAGGCCAAATTTTTCTTAACCGGAGAGGTTTATATGTTCACTCAATTCTTAAAGCCAAAAACCACTGTTTACGCACATTGCGATCTGCCATGTGGTGTTTACGACCCAGCACAGGCGAAAATCGAAGCGCTATCAGTTAAGGCATGCATGGAGAAATATGCTGCTTCAACCGATAATGATTTCAAATCTCGCGCAGTTGCGATTAAAGAAGAACGCTCAAATCAAGTTAAAGAGCACCTATGGATTCTTTGGACTGATTATTTTAAGCCGCCTCACTTCGAGAGCTACCCACAACTACATTCACTATTTAATGAAGCTACAAAACTTGCTGGCGCAGCCGGCACAAAGGGCACAAATGATGTCGCAGTAGCAACTAAGTTAATCGAAAAGATTGACGAAATTGCAGAAATCTTCTGGGCAACTAAAAAATAATTACTAGTTTGTTTGGGCTTGTTGCGAAATAATTGAAAGTGCAGCGGTCCGCGCTAGGAACGAAACTCGTTCCACCATTGTGCGTCGCATTATTGCGGCCGCAACCAAGCGCGGACCGTCATGTATTTCACAATCAAAAATTAAAGTGTTTTCTTCTAATCCAATACAGGTAGCTGCACCTTGTACTTCAATGCCAATTGGAACTGCGCCGTGAACTTTTAATTCAATTTCGGAGAGAATAGTCGTTTCACTATTTTCCAAATACTCACCAATAGAGGTAATCGCAGCGCTCTCCATCAAAGTTACTAAGAATGATGATGAGAGCGTAGGTACATCCCCGCTGCCATGAGCAAGTGCAGTATCCCCGGGTCTAACTTCCATCGATGAAATTCCAACTGCACCAATTATCAATTCACTCTGCATAGATAACCCGAGCTACGGCTTCTCTTCAAGTCTAATTAATAAGTCGCCTTCTTGAATGACATCCCCCGGTGCAACCGCAATTTCAACTACGGTGCCAGGAATTTCACTAAGGACTGGGATTTCCATCTTCATTGACTCAAGGAGAAGTAGAACTTCGCCTTTGGCAATTGCGTCGCCAATTGAGACCGAAATAGATAAGACGTTAGCAACCATCTCAGCGCAAATCCGGGTTGGATGCGAATTCATGTTCGCTAACTTAGCCTAAAAATCCCGCCAAATTTCGTGAGATGTTTCAATTTCTATCTGTGTTTCGCCATCAATCGTGATTTCGGTGCGGCTGTACTTGGTAATAATTTCGGTCTGTCCCACAAAGCCAATAGCTTCGGCTTGCGATAATTCTGCAGCCAACGCACTCACTTGTCCGGCAATTCGCACAAGTAATTCCGCAGGCGCGGTTTCGCAACAAGATCGATTTAGTAATGATTGCACCATCTGTAATTGTCGTCGCTCTAGCTCCATTACATCTCTACAGCCATCACATTCTTGAAGATGGAAAGCAACTGCATTGAATTGGGCTGAATCTTCAATCTCATTATCTATAAATAGCACAATCGAATTTAGAACTTGGTTACATTGTGCAGCAAATTCATTATTAGGGGTCATGACTTATCCCCCGTTCCAGTTCCAGTTCCAGTTCCATATCCGAGTTCTTTTGCGTATTCCGTTAATTTTTCTCGCAATTGTTTACGGCCGCGGTGTAAACGTGACATCACAGTTCCGGCTGGCGAACCGATAATTTCGGCAGCTTCTTTATAGGAGAAACCTTCTACATCTACTAAATAAACAGCAATTCTAAATTCTTCTGGAATCTCTTGCAGCGCACGTTTAATGTCGCTATCGGGTAGTTTCTCCAACGCTTCAACTTCAGCAGATTTGCCTTGGTCACTGGTATGCGAAGCTGATGCAAATAAATCTTGATCAGTTAATTCGCCATCTGAAATTTTGGGTTGTCGTTGATTTTTACGGTATTTATTAATGAAAGTGGTAGTAAGAATTCGATACATCCAAGCACGTAAATTGGTGCCGGGTTCGAATTGGTGGAATGAAGTAAATGCTTTTGCGTAAGTATCTTGTACTAAATCTTGAGCGTCATCGGGATTCTTGGTGTAACGAAGCGCAGCTGCATAAAGTTGATTTGTATATTGCATTGCATCACGTTCAAAACGTGCGGTTCGCTCCGCTACGCTTTCTTGCTCGCGGTCGACATGAACTAATTCACCAGTTGCAACTGATCCGCCGGTTGCTTCAAGTTCGCGCGAAGTATCCATCGACATAAAGGTTATCGCCAAAGCCTGAGTACCTCATTTCGAACGGGAGGTTTTGATTTATTACGCGGAACTTAAGCGGTATAACACCCGAGCCTCGTCAGTTATTCCCTTAAAAAAGAGTTTCTGGCTCTCCTAGTTCAATCTCTTTCACTAGCTCAGCTCCATTATTTCTAATCGAATTTACCGCATCAGAGACGGGCCAAAATCTTAGGCCCATAGCAGGTTCGGTGACTTCCATCAACGAACGTACTTTTGCAATGTCATTGTTCTTGATATCGAGCCAGTGATCCCAACGATCTCTCGGCAGAAAGACTGGCATTCGATGATGAACTTCTGCTAATCCAGCTACAGCTTCGCGTGTAATAATCGCGGCACTCTCTTTAATTTCACCAGTAGGAGAAATCCATTTCTCATAAATTCCAGCAAAAGCTAATGGTTTTCCAGATTCATTCGAAATAAATACTGGCTGTTTAGTTTTATATTTCCCAAATTCGGTAGCCCATTCATAATAACCAGTTGCTGGAATTAAACACCTACGAGTTCGAAAAGCGCTTCTAAATGTGGGCTTCTCATGGATAGATTCAGAACGAGCATTGATTGCTTGCGATTGACTGCGCAACGCTTCAACTTCGCTTTTACTCCACGGAGCAATAATTCCCCAAGAAGTTTTTGCTAGCTCTCGCTTACTTTCGACATTACGAATTATATAAATTTCTTCAGTCGGTTTGATATTCCAATTAGCAGGTAGCGGGTCAACGTTCGGTGAAATTCCAGTAATCGCAAAATCCTCGATAAGTTCTGACTCATTTTGCGTCAATGCATATCTGCCACACACAGCCTTGAGAATACCTGCGAAAATGAAAATCGCCGCTTTGAATACAACGGGTAGGCTTCGCACATGCAGGCTAACTCCGAATCGCACGCTTTATGGCGCGCACCCTTTCGCGGAGTAAGGCCGATAGATGTTCGAGTAGAGATTCCTGGATCTAAATCTGTAACTAATCGTGCGCTAATTCTTGCGGCTTTATCTAGTACTCCTTCGACGATTCGAAAGCCGTTGCACTCGCGCGACTCCAAATTGATGATTGCAGGACTCCGTGCTCTTGGCGCTGAGATAACTGGTGAATCAGAATTAACCGTAACACCTCGAAAATTATTGGGGCCAGCTTCAATAGATGTAGGTAATGCCGGAACTGTGATGCGTTTTTTGCCGCCAGTTGCAGCGCTTGCGCAGGGATTAATTCATTTCGATGGTGATCCACGTTCACACGAGCGACCACTTGCGCCAGTTATTAAAGCGCTCGCGAGTTTAGGCGTAACTATTGAGCACGGTAATCGATATAGCTTGCCATTAACAATCAATGGCAACGGCTCTTTGAGCGGCGGGGATCTAGAAATTGATGCAAGTGCATCTAGTCAATTTGTTTCCGCACTCTTGTTAATTGGTCCTGCGACAAAGAATGGAATCACCTTAAAACATATTGGTGCATCGCTGCCATCTGCGCCACACATTGAAATGACAATTCAATTGCTTCGAGATTTTGGTGCAGAAGTTGTAGTTGGTAAGAATGAATGGCGAGTAGAGCCTGGAAAGTTAAATGGCCAAGATTTAACTGTCGAACCAGATTTATCAAATGCAGCACCGTTCTTATCTATCGCAATGGTTTGCGGCGGATCCATAACCATTGCCGATTGGCCAAAAAATACAACACAACCTGGTGATCAACTCCGCGAATTATTAAGTGCAATGGGTGCCAAAATTGAGTTTGTTGAAAGTAATAGCGGTCAAGATTTGAAATTAACTGGGAATGGCGCAATTAAAGGAATCGATGTGGATTTACATGATGTCGGCGAATTGACTCCAGCAATCGCCGCTCTTGCTGCGCTTGCAGATTCACCATCATCACTTCGCGGTATTGGTCATTTAAGGATGCACGAAACCGATCGTTTAGCTGCGTTAGCTCGAGAGATAAATGGGCTTGGTGGCAGCGTAAAAGAAGAAAAAGATGCGCTACATATAACGCCAGCTCCACTTCATGGTGGCACTTTTCACACCTACGACGATCATCGATTAGCTACAACTGGCGCTGTTATTGGGCTAGTTACCGAAGGTGTTGACGTTGAA
>CAIRHO010000025.1 GCA_903878415.1 uncultured Actinomycetes bacterium | reverse complement strand
GTTGGTGTTGGTGAAGGCGTTGGTGTTGGTGAAGGCGTTGGTGTTGGCTTAACCACCAACACACCCTTATTCCAAACTAACTTCTTCCCAGATTTAACGCAGGTATAAGTCTTATTTAGATAAAGAACTTTTTGATTCAATACTTTGCAGGTACTTCCAGAAGTGATCTTCTGCGCAGAAATTGCCGAGATTGGAATTAGAGTAAGGGCTAGGGAAATAAGAATCCCCTTGTAAACACTTCCCTTGATCTGCATCCCAAAAGGTTACTACGGGTATCTGTTCATACGAGATTTTGAGCAGTTATTTCTTTGCTCCAGCGCTCTTTGCCTTATCGGCATCAGCGTTCGTGGAGAGCGCAGCAATAAATGCTTCTTGTGGAACTTCAACTCGTCCCACCATTTTCATTCTCTTCTTACCCTCTTTTTGCTTCTCTAAAAGTTTACGCTTTCGCGATATATCGCCACCGTAACATTTTGCGAGCACATCTTTTCGAATCGCTCGGATGGTTTCACGTGCAATTACTTTTGCACCAATAGCTGCTTGAATCGGAACTTCAAATTGCTGTCTTGGTATTAATTCGCGGAGTTTTGTGGTCATCATTACCCCGTATGTATAAGCTTTTTCGCGATGCACGATTGTGCTGAATGCATCTACCGGGTCACCTTGTAACAAGATATCTACTTTAACTAAATCGCCCTCAGCTTCACCGATAGGTTCGTAATCTAAGGATGCATACCCCTTGGTACGCGATTTCAAATTATCAAAGAAATCAAAGACAATTTCAGCAAGTGGGATTGTGTAACGAATTTCAACACGATCTTCAGACAGGTAATCCATGCCTAATAAAGTTCCGCGGCGTTGTTGGCATAACTCCATTATTGTTCCAATGAACTCTGCTGGCGCTAAAACAGTAGCTCGCACGATAGGTTCTGCAACCGTAACAATTTTTCCATCTGGGTATTCGCTTGGATTGGTAACTATCAATTCTTTTCCAGTATCTAAAGTAACTCGATAAACTACGTTCGGTGCCGTGGATATTAAAGTTAAATTAAACTCGCGCTCTAACCGTTCGCGCACGATCTCCATATGTAGTAGCCCCAAGAAACCACAGCGGAAACCAAAACCGAGGGCTGCGGAAGTTTCTGGTTCGTAAACTAAAGCTGCGTCATTAAGTTGTAATTTATCGAGCGCTTCGCGAAGCATTGGATATTCATCGCCATCAAGTGGATAAAGCCCGGAGAAAACCATTGGTTTCGGATCGCTATAGCCGGCGAGTGCTTCTGTTGCTGGATTGTTATGGGTTGTGACGGTATCTCCAACACGAGATTGTCGAACATCCTTCACGCCAGTTATTAAGTAACCTACTTCGCCAACTCCAAGACCTTTACTTACCACTGGTTCTGGCGAGATTACGCCTACTTCCAACATTTCGTGCTTTACCCCAGTTGAGAACATTTGAATTTGATCGCGGGGTGAAAGTTTCCCGTCAAAAACTCGCACGTAAGTAACCACGCCGCGATATGTGTCATAAACCGAATCGAAAATTAGCGCGCGAGCTGGCGCATCTGGATTTCCAATTGGATGTGGAATCTGTTTCACAATTTGATCAAGTAATTCAGTAACCCCGGCGCCGGTTTTCCCAGAGACTCGCAAACAATCTTCTGGTTGGCAACCGATTAGTTTTGCAAGTTCTTCCGCAAATTTCTCTGGCTGGGCTGCAGGTAAATCGATTTTATTTAGCACCGGAATAATAGTTAAGTTGTTCTCCATTGCAAGATATAAATTCGCAAGTGTTTGCGCCTCAATACCTTGAGCGCAATCAACTAAAAGAACAGCGCCTTCGCATGCTGCAAGCGAGCGCGAAACTTCGTAAGTGAAATCAACATGGCCCGGGGTATCAATCATGTTCAAGATATATTCATTGCCATCTATTCCAGAACGCCATGGCAAGCGAACTGCCTGACTCTTAATTGTGATACCGCGTTCGCGTTCGATATCCATGCGATCCAAATATTGTGCACGCATATTACGAGCTTCAACGACTTCGGTTATGCCAAGCATCCGATCGGCAAGAGTTGATTTTCCGTGATCAATGTGAGCGATGATGCAAAAGTTACGGATTTGCACTGGATCGGTTGCGGCCGGTTGTGGCGCTTTACTTAACGAGATTGCAGGCATTGCTTAATCCACCTAATCCCGACTTTAAACACTTAAAACGCGGTTCGGTCCAACAAGACCGAAGATGTTACTTAACGCCAGCTTTGTGAGCTGACTTTGCCATTGCAGATTTTTTATTAGCAGCTTGGTTAGTGTGAAGAACACCTTTTGCTACTGCAACATCTAGTAGGCGGGAAGCTTTTTGTAGTTCAGTTGTGATTGCCTTGTTATCGCCAGAAGTTAGCGCATCACGGAAACGGCGAATCGCGGTCTTAATGGTTGAACGCGCAGATTTGTTCCGCTCACGAGCTTTGTCATTGGTCTTAATACGCTTGATCTGAGACTTAATATTGGCCACGAACTAAACCTTCCATCTTTACTTATCTATTCTCGCCTAAGGGACCTTCGGCTGATTAAGGCGGTAAGGCTACCAGCCTGCTTAGCTTCGACTCAAACTGGCCATTTTTCGCCCAGAAGCTATCGCAGATATAGCTCGTTCTAGAGCGTAAATCGGATCAACCGCTGCTCCTTTTACTGCGGCATCCGCAGTAGCAACTTCTTGAACCGCATGCGCAATTGCAGCTGGTGACCAATTACTGAGTTGGCGTCGTGCTTTATCAATCTGCCACGGCGCTAACCCAAGGGATCCAGCTAATTCAAATGACTTAGCACCTCGTGGCGCACCAGAAACTTTTGCAAGTGTGCGAATCGCACTCGCTAAAGCGCTTGTAATCATTACTGGATCCGTACCAGTTGCAAGTGCATTACGAAGTGCAATTAGCGCAGCTTCCGGGTTTCCATCAAGGGTGGCATCAGCAACATCAAATCCCGTAGTTTCAATCCGTCCTTGCTGATATTTATTAACATCGGCGACCGAAATTGCTGTTTTTGGATTTGGCGTATCAAATGCTATTTGGCTACAAACTCCAGTTAGCTCTCGAATGTCGCTACCTAGCGCATCGACCAGAGCTTGCACTGCATCGTTATCAATTTTACGTTGCAACCTAACAAATTCGCGCCGCACAAAATCTAATTTTTCGCTCTCTTTTTTTATAGGTTCACAGGTAATTACTTCAGGCTTTAGCTTCTTAACTTTCTCAAGAAGCGCTTTACCTTTAACGCCGCCTTTGTGGGTAAAAATTAAAAGTAAGGCTGGGTCTGGTTCTGTTAAGTAACGTTCTACTTCTTCTTGCACATCCATCACTAAATCTTGCATATCTTTGATAACTAAAATTCTAGATTCGGAAAATAACGATGGTGCCGTCGCGTCCGCAAATTGACCAATCTCAACTTCAGCGCCATCTAACTGCGTAACTTCAGCCTCGGCTCTCGCTTTTAGAATTTCTGACACAGCGCGATCAACTAACACACTTTCAGCACCTTGAATGAGAACAAGCGAAGTGCTTATGACCACTTGATTCGCCACCATTCTTTTCCGGAGTTGCGAGTAGAAATAACTACGCGATGCTGCGAATCGTAACTCCAAGCCAATGAAATTGCTCCCGCCAAATCGGTCCGTAGGGTTTTTGTACCAATTTGCTCAAGATTTACAATGGTTTCACGCGAGGGATGTCCGTATGGGTTCCCGCTCCCAACGCTAATCAACGCTACCGATGGCGATAATCTTTTTATCGCCGCAAAATCTTGAAATTTAGATCCGTGATGAAACATCTTTAATACAGCAACATGGCTAAGCGCCCCGCTCTGTAATAGCTCACTTTGTGGAGCAGGTTCTAAATCTCCAGCCGTGAAAATACTTACACCAGCTAAATCAAAAGAAATCGCAATACTGCCATTATTAATAGCCGAACCTTCTTCGGCCAACTTTTCACTATTTTCACCAGAGTTCGAATTTTTGGGCCAAAGTACGGTAGCCGAGAATTTCCCATAATTTGTGGAAAATTCTATTCGATCACCTAATTTAACTTTCTTGATTTCGTAGCCTATAAGTAGCGCAATGGATTGACGGTATTCAAAAATTGGTGATTGGCTCTGATTTACCCAGACTGATATTAATTTTCGATTTCGCAGCGCACCAGCTAGACCCGCAACGTGATCAGCATGAAAATGAGAAAGTATAAGAAGATCTATTTGAGTTATCCCGGCACTACGCAAGCAAGTATCGATTGCATTTGCTTCCGGTCCAACATCAATCACTATTGCATTGTGTGGCGCAGTACGAATCAACATCGCATCCCCTTGACCGACATCACATTGCAAAACTCGCCAATTTTTTCCTGGAAATCCACCGGAATACCAAGGTGTCTGTAGATATAAAAAAGGAATAAGTGAGATTAGGAGTACGAACTTCCAATAACGCCTAAATTTTATAAATAGATAGATTGCTCCAGCAAGAAGTGCAACCGAGATACCCCATCCGTGAAATCCACTTGCGATTTTAAGGACCGGCGCTCCACCGCCAATATTTGCAACCCAAGTTATGAAATATGCAATTGGCTCACCCAGATTTAATAAGAGAGTAGAGACTCTAGGTAGAACCAGAATTAATAAAGCTGCGCTAAAACCTATGACGGTAAGCGGAGCTATCGCAGGTGCCACGATGGCATTTACTGGAATCGAGGTTAACGAAATCTGCCCAGAAAGCGCAGCTATTACTGGGGTACAGAGCATGGTTGCGGCAATCGGAATCGCAAGTGACTCCGCGATAAATCTTGGTAGCCGTATCTGTAAAAATTTGGAGATTGGTTTACTTAGAAAAATTATTCCAGATGTAGCCAGAACCGAAAGTGCAAAACCAGCATCTACACCTTGGAATGGATCTAGTAAAAGAAGTAGCGAAATAGCTGCGCCAAGGGCTGGCACGCTCTGCGTTTTCTCCCCCTCTGCTTTAGCAAAGAGCAGAACTGCTGCCATAACTGCGGCGCGCAATACAGATGGCGATGCTCTAACTAAGAAGATAAACCCAATCAAAAAAACCACCGTAACGACAATTCTTTTTCGTCGTCCTCTTAGAATCCATTGGCAAATCCATAAGATGAAACTAGTTACGATTGCTAAATTTGCTCCGCTAACTGCAGTTATATGAGTTAAGCCAACTCTTCGCATGATCAGAGTGAACTCAGACGACTGTAAGGATGTATCTCCTAGAACTACTCCTGGGATTAGCGCGGCGGCATCACTATTTCGAGCACGTAGTTCAGCTCGAAATGCACTACGGATTGCATTTGTACCTTGATCTAAAATATTTCCGATACTTATAATCTCGATTTTATTACTACTAAGTGATGCGCTAACCCGTCTTTCGTTTGTTAACCCCAAATTTCCAACCACTTTTATTACTTCACCTGGATAATAAATGATCGTCGAATTTGTATATATTCGAACTGGAATCCGAATACTCGTAATTTTCCCGTCAACCAATATTGATTTGACGCGTATTAAGAAATTGGTTGAACTTTGATTCATCCGAGCACCATTTATATGTACGGCAGTACGTTTTGAATCGCTTACAATCGTTCCGGTAATCTCAACTCTTTTATGATCAAGCGCCAATTTACTAACCAAACTCCCGGAGATACTTACTTCGCGTATCGCCAAGCAACTTGAGCCAGTAAGAATGGCAATTATTAGGATTACAGCAGAACTTCTCCTAATTGAAATGAGCGCTATTAACCCAATTAATAAGGTAATAAATAAGCTCTTTATGCCTGTGAAATAGAGAGAAATCGCACCAATCCAGAGTCCAACTCCACAATAAAGAAGTCGAAAATCGGTCTGATTATCGGACTTTAAATTCGTAGGCGATCTTTTATGTCGTTGAATTTCGCGCCACCAATTCCAGAAACTTTCTGCAAATCTTCAACTGTCGTAAAAAGCCCATTTTTATTTCGGTAAGTAATGATGCGGGCCGCCAATACCGGACCTATACCTGGCAAAGTATCGAATTCGCTCTGAGTTGCCCGATTTATGTTTATTTTGCCAGTTGCTCCAATAGCACTTCTCCCCACTTGGTAACCAACATAAATTTGTTCACCATCAACTAAGACATGCGCCAAATTTATATCGCTTAAATCCACTCCAGTTTTTGCACCGCCGGCAGCGTTGATTGCATCGATCGCCCTTGAACCTTGCGGAATTTGATAGACACCAGGCTTTTTAACTTTTCCAGCTACATCAATGTAAATATTTACTACTTCGGCTGATATGGAAATTTCGGGGATTGGAGTAGTTATTACATCGGTTGAATTGCCCCGGCTTGCTAGAAAGAAAACCATAGAGAGCGAAAGCGCAGCCCCGAAAATAATTAAAATGGCTCGCTTATGTTGATACCCGAATTCTGGAATTCGATCACGAAAGTCTGCAATGTTCATTGTGCAATCAAACTATAAAAAATTTTTAGCTCGACACCCGTTGGGTAAGAATGTTGATTAAAAAAGAGTGTTGATTGTTAAATAACGATATTTACTAATTTTGGTGCACGCACGATTACATTTTTAACGGTTGCGCCAACGAGTCCTGCTATTACTCCGGGATTAGCTAGCGCTAACGCCTGTAACTCGGCATCGGTAATAGTTGGTGAAACTTCGATTCGATCCTTAATTTTTCCATTTATCTGCAAGATTGCGGTTACCGCATCTTCGACTAATAATTTTGGATCGAGCTTTGGCCAGCCAGCAAGTGCGATCGCAGGTTTATGACCCAATCGCTCCCACATCTCTTCCGCAGTAAATGGCGCAACCAGGGATAGCGCGATTGCTATTACCTCTGCTCCTTCACGAACTGCTGGGTCAGCCCCACCACAACCACTATCGATTGCTTTTCGCACTGCATTTACTAACTCCATCACTCTGGCAACTGCGACGTTGAATCTAAACGATTCCACCGCAATCCCAATGTCATGTAGTGATTTATGGGTAATTTTTCGTAGCGCTAAATCTCCACTTGCGAAATCGACCCCAGGTTTACTTGTGACATCGCCAGATATTCGCCAGGCGCGGTTAAGAAACTTTGCTGATCCCGCCGGTGAAACATCCGACCAATCAACATCATCTTCTGGAGGTCCGGCGAAAACCATCGAAAGTCGAATTGCATCCACACCGTGATTTTCTAATTCATCTGAAAGGCGTACTAAATTTCCACGACTCTTGCTCATAGCCGATCCATCTTTTAACACCATTCCTTGATTTAGCAATCTAGAAAACGGTTCAGTGAAACTTACATAACCCATATCGTGCAGAGCTTTAGTAAAGAAACGTGAGTAAAGTAAATGCAAAATCGCATGAGTAACTCCGCCAACATATTGATCAACGGGTAGCCAGGTTTCGACTTCCTTCTTATCAAATGGTGCATCATGGGTATTGGTGCTGGTGTACCGCAAGAAATACCAAGAGGAATCGACAAAAGTATCCATGGTGTCGGTATCGCGTTTGGCTGGTGCTTTGCACTGTGGGCATGGAACATTTACCCAATCAGTTGCGGTCGCTAGCGGTGAAGTACCTTTTGGTTTTAAATCTAACCCGGTTGCGTCGGGGAGTTTGACGGGTAATTGATCAAGTGAGACCGGTACTTCTCCGCATTTTTCGCAATGAATAATTGGAATCGGAGTTCCCCAATATCTTTGACGTGAAATTAACCAATCACGTAATCGATAATTGTTTGCCGCTTTGCCAAGTTTCTTTGCGGCGAGTTCGCCATTTATCTTTGCGATTGCGGCTTCAGAAGAGAGCCCGTTAAGTGAACCAGAATTGATTAATTTACCTTCGCCAGCGGTGGCAATTCCCGAGGTTGCTGGGTCCTCACCATCTGTTTCCACCACAGTTCGGACCGGTAGTTTCATCGCTCGTGCAAAATCTAAATCTCTTTGATCGTGGGCTGGTACCGCCATGATTGCGCCAGTTCCATAATCCGCCAATACATAATCACTAGCCCAAATAGGAATTCGCTCGCCGTTGACTGGGTTAGTGGCAAATCGTTCTAAGAAAATTCCACTTTTAGGTCGATCGGTAGCAAGTCGATCGATATCACTTGCAGCTTTTACTGAATCAAAATATGTTTTAAATTCACTTTCCACTTTGCCGCCGATAGCAAGTTCTCTGGCAAGTTCGCTATCAACTGCAACAACCATAAAAGTTGCACCATACAGAGTATCTGGCCGAGTTGTATAAATCGTGATTGGTTTGGCGCGATCTTCAATTTCGAAAGTTACTTCCGCGCCGACAGATTTACCAATCCAATTCCGCTGCATCGTAAGCACTTTCTCTGGCCACTTGCCTTCTAACTCTTTCATATCGTCAAGTAGGCGTTCGGCATAATCAGTAATTTTGAAATACCATTGATTTAGTTTCTTCTTTGTTACTGCGTTATCGCACCGTTCGCAAAGGCCGGCGATAACTTGTTCGTTTGCTAATACTGTTTGGCAATCTGGACACCAATTAACTGCGGAGTCTTTTCGGTATGCCAATCCGCGTTCGTACATTTTTAGAAAAATCCATTGATTCCATCTGTAATACTCGGGATCGCAAGTGTGTAGCACTCGATCCCAATCAAAAGAACATGCATACCGGCGCATCGAAGCTTTTTGAGTTGCGATATTTTCGTAAGTCCAACTTCCAGGATCTGAATTTCGTTTAATCGCGGCGTTTTCGGCAGGTAGTCCAAATGCATCCCAACCAATTGGGTGCATCACGTTGAAACCTTTTTGCACCCAATAGCGCGCAATTACATCGCCAAGTGCGTATGCCTCCGCATGGCCCATATGTAAATCACCCGATGGATACGGGAACATATCGAGGACATATTTTTTAGGACGCGAATCTCCAACTTTTCCAGAGCGAAATGGCGCAATCTCATCCCAAATCGGGAGCCATTTATCTTGTACAAAGTGAACGTCATACGCCTCATGCATAAGGCGTAGGTTACTAGTTAGCGCTACTTACTTTGGACCGTAGCTTTTCTAATTCGACACCCATTTCACTAGGCAATTTCGTACCTATTTTCTTAAACCATTCATCAATAAGCGGCAATTCACTCTGCCATTCAGCGGCATCAACGTGAACTGCAGCCGCCATATCAGCAGCGCTAACATCTAGGCCATCAACATCAATTGATCCTGGACTTGGTGCGTAGCCAAGCGGTGTTTCAATCGCATCGGCACTTCCCTCAATTCTTTCTATCGCCCATTTAAGAATTCGGGAATTTTCGCCATACCCCGGCCATAAAAATTTCCCGCCTTCGCCGCGACGGAACCAATTAACATAAAAAATCTTTGGCAATTTATCAGGAGAACTCTGCTTGCCAATTCCAACCCAATGTTTCAAATAATCACCAACGTGGTAACCGATAAATGGCAACATCGCAAATGGATCGCGGCGCACAACGCCAACTTCTCCAGTTGCAGCTGCGGTTGTTTCGGATGAGAGCGTCGCGCCCATAAATACGCCATGATTCCAATCGCGTGATTGCATCACTAATGGAATTGTAGTTTTGCGGCGGCCACCGAAAAATATTGCTGAGATTGGAACGCCCGTTGGACTCTCCCACTCTGGCGCAATAATTGGACATTGCGCAGCTGGTGTGCAGAAACGCGAATTTGCATGTGAAGAAAGTTCACCGTTCTCTGGAGTCCAGCTTTGACGTTTCCAATCGGTTAAATGCGCCGGTGGGGTATCGGTCATACCTTCCCACCAAATATCGCCATCATCAGTTAAAGCTACATTTGTAAAGATCGAGTTTCCTTTTTCAATAGTGCGCATAGCGTTGGCATTTGTCTGCCAACCCGTACCAGGAGCTACACCGAAGAAACCAAATTCCGGGTTCGTTGCATATAGGCGACCATCATCACCAAATCGCATCCAGGCAATATCGTCGCCAAGAGTTTCAACTTTCCAACCTTTAATAGTTGGATCCAACATCGCAAGATTGGTTTTGCCACATGCAGATGGAAATGCCGCTGCAACATAGTGTGCGTTTCCACTCGGTGGCGTTAATTTCAAAATCAACATATGTTCTGCAAGCCAGCCTTCGTCACGTCCCATGACCGAGGCGATTCGCAGCGAATAACATTTCTTTCCAAGTAGCGCATTTCCGCCATAGCCAGATCCAAAAGACCAAATAGTGCGCTCTTCTGGAAATTGCACAATATATTTAGTTTGACTACATGGCCAAGCGACATCTTTTGCACCTTCTGCAAGTGGCGCGCCAACTGAATGTAAAGCTCTTACAAATTCCCGATCAGTACCAAGGGCAGTTAACGCTGCACTTCCCATACGCGCCATGATTCGCATTGACGCAACAACATATGCGCTATCTGTAATCTGGACGCCAAACATTGGGTGCTTCGAATTAATCGGACCCATGCAAAATGGAATTACATACATGGTGCGGCCGCTCATGGCGCCGGAGTAAAGATCGCGCATAATGTTTTTCATTGCAGCTGGATCCATCCAATTATTAGTTGGACCGGCATCGGATTCATCTAGCGAACAGATATAAGTTCGATCTTCAACGCGAGCGACATCGGTAGGATCGGATGCGCACCAGAACGAGTTAGGTTTCTTTTTTAGCGGAACTAAAGTGCCGGCGGCTACTAGTTCGCCAGTAATACGTTCCCACTCAGAATCTGAACCATCGCAAATATAAATTTGATCGGGTTGGGTTAACTCAGCAACCTCTGAAATCCATGCCGTTAAACCAGCATGCTTTAAATCTTGGATCTTCATTGATCCTCCCCGGTAGGTAACGGAAGAGTAATCCTCCTTTATTACAACTTTGCGCTTTAAAGTGTTCGCTCAGTCACAAATAGCGGATATCGCATCAAATCGGACGCCTTGCGGTTGGGCAGGTCACAAATTAGGCTCGTGCAACTATTACTTAATCGGGGGTTTCAGATGAAGATGAATAAGAAAAAGATTGCAATTTTGGCGCTAATCGCTACTTCCGCGATGGTGCTAACTGGATGCGCAAAGTCCGATAGTTCAAGTGAAACTGCTTCGGCTTCCTGCGCGAAAGCGGATTTACCGACTCTAACGGCTGGAAAGTTAACAATCGCGACTGGCCAACCTGCCTATTACCCATGGGTTATAGATGACAAGCCAGAAACTGGAAATGGTTTTGAAGGTGCGGTCGCTTATGCGGTTGCAAAGGCGCTTGGTTATACAAATGATGAAGTTGTATGGGTAAGAACTACATTTGATGGCGCAGTCACACCTGGAGCAAAAACTTTCGATTTCAACTTGCAACAGTTCTCAATTACCGATGAACGAAAAGTTGCAGTTGATTTCTCTTCTCCTTACTACACCGCACCGCAAGCCATTGTCTCTTTCGCTGGCAGCAAAATTGAAGGTAAAACTTCTATTGCTGACTTAAAAGGTGCAAAGTTAGGCGCTGCAGTTGGTACAACTTCACTCGATGTAATTTCAAATCAAATCGGTAGCACACCATCAGTTTTCAACGATAACGCTGCCGCAGTTTCTGCGCTAAAGAATAAGCAGATAGATGGACTAGTAGTTGATCTTCCAACTGCTTTCTACTTAGCTGGCGTTGAAATTCCTAAGGGTATTATTGTCGGACAACTTCTATCTAATGGAGTTGGCGATCAATTCGGACTCTTGCTTGCAAAAGATAGCCCACTTACAACATGCGTAAGTGGCGCCGTTGATGCAATCACTGCAGATGGAACGCTAGATGCGATAACTACACAATGGTTATCTACTGAAGCCGGCGCACCAGTATTCAAGGAATAGTTACGAGTTAAGGTAGTTTGGCGACCATGGCATCTAATAGTTCATGGTCGCCAAGCTCTCGTGAATTAGAACGACGAATTGCTAGGCGAAGAATTTCCCGCCGCCAAATAACAATTGCTGCTCTTTCATCGCTCCTAGTTATCGGAGCCCTAATTCTTGCCACATTATCTTCACCTGGTTGGGAAGTAGTAAAAAAGACTTTTTTTGATATCGATTACGGTAAAGAAGTCCTTCCAACAGTATTAAAAGGTATCTGGCTTAATTTAAAACTCACAGTCATTGGATCTATTTGTATTGGCGCAATTGCGCTTGCACTTGCAATTCTACGAACAACTAAATCGGCAGCTCTAACTCCTTTCAGATTTCTCGCTGCTGCTTATACCGATATTTTTCGTGGCGTTCCGCTCTTATTAGTAATTTTGTTAGTGGGCTTTGGCGTTCCAGCGTTACAGTTAAAAGCAATCACAAGCAATGTAACTATTCTCGGATCAATCGCAGTAATACTTACTTACTCGGCATATGTTTCAGAAGTTATCCGCAGCGGCATACTCTCAATTCATCCCAGTCAAAAATCGGCGGCACGATCGCTCGGTTTATCAAGCGCGCAAACAATGCGATATGTGGTTTTGCCACAAGCTCTTCGTCGAGTAATTCCCCCGCTATTAAATGACTTTGTTTCGCTACTTAAAGATACTGGTTTAGTTTCAATTCTTGGGGTAATCGATGCAATTAGAGCAGCCCAGATAAATAGCAGCAGAACTTTCAATTACACACCTTATGTAGTAGCTGCAATTCTCTTCCTGCTGATAACTATTCCGCTAACACGTTATACCGATAAAGCCATTCGCGGCACCTATTCGCGTCAGAATGCTGAAGGAGCAATCTGATGCAACCAGTTCTGGAGATTATAAACTTACGAAAATCTTTTGGTACTGAACTTGTAATTGATGATTTATCACTTGAAGTTCCGGTCCATACCGCCACGGCATTAATTGGCGCTTCGGGTTCTGGAAAATCAACGCTACTTAGATGTATTAATTTATTGGAATCAATTGATGATGGCAGAATTAAACTTGATGGTATTGAAATTTCAGATCCTGAAATTGACCAAGATGAGATTCGACGGAAGTTGGGAATGGTTTTTCAATCTTTCAATCTATTTCCACATATGACAGTTCGAGAGAACATTGAACTCTCCCCGATAAAAGTGCAAAAGAAGAGCCGAGAAGAAGCTCACCAAATCGCCGATCAACTATTAAAACGCTTTGATTTGCTTGATAAAGCAGAGCAATATCCAGACCGATTAAGCGGTGGTCAGCAACAACGGGTCGCAATTATTCGCTCGCTTGCGGTTAACCCTCGAGTACTTCTGCTCGATGAAGTTACCTCCGCGCTCGATCCAGTTTTAGTTAATGAAGTATTAAGCATTGTGCGCGACTTAAAAGGTGATGGCATGACGATGATTCTCGCTACGCATGAGATGGGTTTTGCAACACAAGTAGCTGACCAAGTTTGTTATTTAGAATCGGGCAAAATTATCGAACGAGGAACTCCTAGCCAGGTCATTGAAAATCCAACACATCCGAAGACTCGTGATTTTATTAATAGGGTTCATCAAGCTGGACGGCTTTAAGGTACCCTCCCCGTTATGGCAATTGAAAAGTACAAGCTCGCTGCCGGTTTAGAAATTTCTAGAGCAGTTACTGGGCTTTGGCAGATTGCCGATATGGAAAAGAGCGGCAATACACTCGACCCCATTGCGACCTCAGCATTTATGGCGCCATACGCTGATGCCGGTTTAAATACTTTTGATATGGCTGATCATTATGGTTCTGCCGAGATAATTGCAGGTTACTTCCAAAAAAATAGCTCAAGTGGCAAGTCAACTCACATGTTAACCAAGTGGGTACCAAAGCCTGGTCCAGTTACTCGGGAACAAGTTCGCGCAGCCATTAAAGAACGTTGCAAGCGATTACAAACTGAGAAAGTTGACTTACTTCAATATCATGCTTGGAATTTTGCGAATCCTTACTGGCTAGATGCGCTAATTTATTTACAGGAATTGAAAGTTGAAGGTTTAATCGGCGCTATCGGAACTACAAATTTTGATACTGCACATCTACGCATCGCAAAATCTAGCGGCGTTGATTTAGTTTCTAACCAAATTTCATATTCGCTAATTGATCAACGCGGTGGCGGCAAGATGGCGGATTACTGCGCCGAAAATGGAATTGCTATTTTGGCCTATGGAACTTTATGTGGCGGCTTCCTCTCTCAGAAATGGTTGGGGAAAACCGAACCTGCCGGTGATGGCTTAGCAAACTGGTCGCTAATGAAATATAAGCGTTTTATCGATGCTGCGGGTGGTTGGGATAAATTCCAGAATGTTTTGAGTACTCTAGATAAAGTTAGTAAATCAGTTGATCGATCAATTTCAACAATTGCCAGTAAATATCAATTAGGGCAAAAAGCTGTTGGTGCAGTAATCATCGGGGCCAGGCTTGGTGAAAACGCCCACATTAGCGATGCAACTTCGCTCTTCTCTTTCGAACTTTCCGATTCAGAACGAAGCGAGATTGCAAAGACGCTAGCTGAACTGCTGCCGATCCCGGGTGATTGTGGCGATGAATATCGAAAGCCACCTTACTTAACAGCATCTGGCGATTTAAGCCACCACTTAGAGGATTTTCCGCCTGTTTATAAAGCAATCGAATCGTCTGGAAAAACTCGAATTGATTCCGGCACAACCTGGGAAGTGCTCGCCGGATATTCACGAGCTGTAAAAATAGGAGATCGTGTTCTAGTCTCTGGCACAACTGCTACACATGGCGCACTTGCTATTGGCGTAAACGACCCAATTGCACAAACTCATTTTGTAATCGATAAAATTGAAGCATCACTTGAATCTTTGGGTGCAAAACTCTCCGACGTTGTACGTTCGAGAATTTATATAAGTGAGATGAAGAATTGGGAAGCCGTTTCAAGAGTACATGGCGAAAGGTTTGCCGATATTCGGCCGGCGAACACAATGGTAGAAGCAAAATTAATCGGTGAAGAATACTTAGTAGAGATTGAAGTAGAAGCTGTCATCCAATGATTAAACGCGAACTAGTTCCAGGGTACAAAATTGCGCCAGTTATTAAAGGTGGTTGGCAATTAAGTTCTGGTCATTCGCTAGATCGAAAGATTGAAGATGAGCAAGCCGTTGCAGATACCGTCGCATTTATAGAAGCGGGTATTACAACTTTAGATTTTGGCGATATCTATACCGGTGTTGAAGAGTTAATCGGTAAGGCTCTCGTAGAGCTGTCAAAGAAGAGCGGCGCAAGCGCTAGAGACCAAATTCAATTGCATACGAAATACGTCCCAAATGAGAAATTCCTAAGTAATTTTGATAGAACCGATGTTGCCACCATTGTTAATCGCTCGCTTTCGCGCTTAGGAGTGGATCAAGTAGATATCGTGCAATTACATTGGTGGAAATATGAAGATCGCCATTATTTGGCTGCAATGGAAGAGCTTTTCAAATTGAAAACCGCGGGCAAAATTAAGCATATCGGTGTAACAAATTTTGATGTTGATCGTTTGAAAGAGATGGTTGCAGCTGGATTTACTCCAGCAAGCCACCAAATCCAATACTCAATATTGGATCGTCGTGCAGAAGAAGGTATGGCCCAATTCTGTATTGAAAATGGAATTGGAATTCTCTGTTACGGAACCGTAGCTGGTGGCTTTCTCTCCGAAAAATTCTTAAATCAACCAGAACCAAAAGCTGTTGAAACCCGATCCAATGTAAAGTACCAATTAATTATTGATGAGTTTGGTGGTTGGGACCTATTCCAAAACCTCCTCTCAACTCTTAATGAAATCGCAATATCGCATAAAACCGATATCGGAACTATTGCATCAGCTTGGGTCCTTAACCGCCCAGCAGTTAAAGCAGTAATAGTTGGCGCTAGAAACATTTCGCATATGGATTCAAACCTAAAAATTCCAAATATTAAATTTACTGAAGGAGAGCTACTAGAAATAGCTGAAGTACTGAAAAAGTCTAAGGGGCCAAAAGGTCCGGTTTATCATTTGGAAAGATATTTTGATAAACATCGAAATATTATGCACACCAATAATAATTAAGTTAAATCCCCAGAATTTAATTTAACTTTTCGAGTTCTCTCAATCCGCATCACGACCCGCTCATCTGGATCTGGACAAACCGCAAACGAATCCTTTTCCAGCCAATCTCCATCCGGCATTTGTCTTTGCTTTGCTGGGAGTAGCGGCATCACGGCTTGGATTGCATACATACAAAAATGTTTGCCTGCTGGGATCCGTAATTCCGCGCTATTTGTTACTTCGAAGTAATCTCCAACTTTCATGCCACAGACAGATCTGCCATCGATTCGGTCCACAACCACCCGAAGATCGAAGAGCTCCATATCGGAAGATGTCGCTTCGCTCACATCATTTATCGTAAAGGATTGGCTGACAGAAGCCCATTTCTTAAAGTAGGTTTCACCTACTCATTACCCAGAAGATTGAGGTTGCCAAGTGGCCGAGTTTGTACAATTGCTCTTCAACGGCTTAGTTGCAGGATCAATTTTCGGTATGGCTGCGCTCGGGATTTCCTTAGTTTATTCAGTTCTGCATTTAGTTAATTTTGCCGCAGGAGATTTCTTAACCCTAGGCGCTTTTACAACTTTCTATTTAGCCACATCCCAGCACCTTCCATTCGTGCTCGCAGTAATTCTTTCAATGGTTATCGGGGTTATCGTTTCGTTAATTCTTGAATTTATTTTATGGCGGAGACTCCGTAGAAGTGGCGCTGGCATGCTTGCACTTTTCTTAGTTGCCTCTGGAATCGCCTTCATTCTCCGTCAATCTATAGCTTTAACATTTGGCAGCGATAGCCGTCGCTTCGATTTAGATCAACTAACAACCTACGAATTTCTTGGAGCGCAAATTGCCCGGGCGCAATTAATTGTTTTACTCTGCGCCTCCATTGCAATAACTGGAATCGCTTTATTTATTAAGAAATCAAATATTGGTAAAGATATGCGTGCCTATGCTGACAATGCTTCACTCGCCGCTGTTTCGGGTATAAATGTTGATCGAGTAATTATTGCGACTTGGACGATAAGCGGTGCTTACGGTGCGCTAGCCGGCGTATTCCAAGGAACAGTGCAAGGCCAATTCACAAACGGAATGGGTCTAGATCTATTGCTTGCAATTTTGGCAGCTGTTGTACTTGGCACAATTGGTGATGCATACGGTGCGCTAATCGGTGGATTTGTACTCGGCGTAGTAATGGATCTATCAACTTGGGATGCTCTCGCTGGCGGAATTCCATCTACATATAAACCAGTAGTTGGATTCGCAGTGTTGGTAATTGTTCTGCTCTTCAAGCCTGAAGGAATTTTTGGCGTGAGAGCGAGAAAAATTTAATGACCGCGATACTGCAACCAGGTTTCTGGGTTTTCATATTAACAATGTCCGGAATCTACGGAATATTCACACTCGGGCTGCAAGTTCAATATGGCGTCGGTGGAATTTTAAACTTCGGTCACGTTGGCATGATGGCGCTCTCTTCTTACACAATGGCTATCTTGGTTATTGCGCATGGTTTTAACTTCTGGATTGCTGCTGCGTCAGGTGTGGCGGTGGCTGCACTTGGTGGCGCATTTCTTGGCTTAACTACGCTCAGGTTAAGGGGCGATTACTTCTCTATTGTGAGTATCGCATTCTCCGAGATTGTTAGATATGTAATTTTCAACTCCGACGGTCTTACTGGTGGCTCGCAAGGTTCGCTCGCGATCATGCCAATCGGTGATGCATACCCTTCTTACACAGACACTTGGGACACAATCCTTTATTGGATTCGAGATCACTTAACGCCAATTTTTGGCGAGGTTGCAGATCGCGATATGGCAATGGGAATACTGGTCTGGATCACACTGGGCATTTTGCTATTTATTGTTTCGAGAGTTGAACGCACTTCATGGGCGCGGGTACTTCGCGCAACTCGCGAAGATGACGATGTGCCATCAGCGCTAGGAAAGAATGTTTTCCGATTCCGGTTACAAGCTGTGATTATTGGATCAATTATCGGTGGCATCGCCGGGATTTACTGGGCGCTACAAGTCACACTTCTTTCGCCAGATGATTTCTTAACCATTGTTACCTTCTATGCTTGGATGATTTTAATTCTCAGCGGCGCTACCAAAGTAAAAGGTCTGGCAATAGCTGCAATATTCTTCGGCTTCTTATATGGTGGGACGCGCTTCTTTACTTTCTGGCCGTTTTCAGTCTTTGATGCGTCGCAACGTTCTTATATGAGAATTATGATAATTGGAATTGTTTTAATTGTATTGATGATCCGTCGCCCACAAGGCATCTTTGGTAAGCGCGAGGAGATGGTCCTTGAATAATCTAATTCTGGAAGTAAACGATGTCGCCGTTGCTTTCGGTGGCGTTAAGGCGGTTAATGGCGCAACGATGAGCGTTGAAGTTGGCAGCGTAACTTCAGTAATTGGCCCTAATGGGGCCGGCAAGACCACGCTATTTAATTTAATTAGCGGAGCCATAAAGCCGGATTCTGGCACGATTCTCTTTCAAGGATTTGAAATTCAAAAGTTGCTCCCTCATAAAATTGCCGACCGCGGGATTGTTCGTACCTTTCAAGGCGCAAAGGTCATTAAACGGCTAAGCGTCCTAGAGAATTTGATGCTGGGCGCTCAAAACAACCCTGGTGATAATCTGATTAATTTCTTCAATCCAAGAGCGAGAAACGCTTTCGAAAAGCAGGCCCGCGAACGTGCAATGGCGCTATTAAAGCAAGTAGGTATCGAACGCTTTGCTAATGATTACGCCGGAATTCTCTCAGGTGGCCAGCGAAAACTACTTGACTTAGCGCGAGCGCTAATGGCCGAACCCGTCATGTTACTTCTTGATGAACCTTTTGCCGGCGTTAATCCAACTTTAGTTGAGAAGTTACTTGAAGTACTACATGCACTTAGAACTGAACACCATTTAACTTTTCTGCTTGTAGAACACGATTTAGAGACAGTTATGAATATCTCAGATCGAGTTGTGGTAATGGCTGAAGGTCGAGTTATCGCTGATGGGCTCCCTAACTCAATTTACGAAAATCAAGCTGTAGTCGATGCTTACCTCGGCACTAGAAAGTTGAATTCATGACAAAACCATTATTAAAAATTATTGGCCTTGAAGGTGGATACGGTGATATCAAAATTCTAAACGGTGTAAATATCGAAGTTCCGGAAAAGTCCGTTGTAACTATCGTTGGACCAAACGGGGCTGGAAAATCTACAATCATGAAAGCTATCTATGGAATTGCAAAAGTCACTGCCGGAACCATCACGATTAATCGTGATGGTAAAGAGATAGATGTATTAGCAACGAAGCCTTATAACCTTTCAAAAATCGGTATCGGGTATGTGCCGCAGATTGAAAATATATTTTCCGCGATGACTATCGATGAGAACTTAGATGTTGGTTTCATCCCAGAATCTGGAAAGCCACTAGGTGAGTTAAAAGAAAGTATGTACCAGCGTTACCCGGATTTAGTTGGGCGAAAGAAAGATCGTGCTGGTCAACTTTCTGGAGGGCAAAGGCAAATGTTGGCGCTAGCTCGGGCTTTGATGTCTGATCCTAAACTCTTGCTCTTAGACGAACCATCGGCAGGTCTGGCTCCGGCACTAGTTGATCAACTATTTGATGAATTAGTCCGAATTAATCAATCAGGGGTCACGATCTTGATGGTGGAGCAGAACGCCCGAAGAGCCCTAGAAATCTCTAATTACGGCTATGTCCTGGATATGGGTAAGAATCGCCACGAAGGCGCGGGCAAATCCCTCGCGGTAGACCCTGAAATCGTGGGCATTTATTTCGGAAAACGGACTACTAAGTAACAAATTGTTACGCTAGCATCTACCTCCCGTGTCCTGCCCTCGTAGGACGACTTAGTAATAGGAGCTCTATGAATAAGAAGCGTGGCGCCATTGTCGCATCTGCGGCATTAGCCATCACTGCACTATTTACTTCATCTCTTCCAGCTAGCGCGGCTGCTGTCGATATCCGTATCGGAACAGTCCAACCTATGACCGGCGCAGGATTCGCTGCATACGGAACTGGTTTAGCTAACGCTGCTGCATTTGGTGTTACATCTGTAACCACTGCGATGACTGCAGCTGGCGTTGCCGGTTCATGCAAAATGATCGCTCAAGAAGACTCAGTCTCTGATGCGCCATCAGTTGCAACCGAAGCTGCTACAAAGCTGGTTAAATCTGACAAAGTTAACTTCATTGTTGGATCACTTACTTCCGGTGCATCACTTGCAATCGGAGCTGTTACAGCTGCATCAACAGGCACACTTGCTATTGCCTCAGCTGCATCATCACCAGCACTAACAACATTCAAAGATAACGACACTTTGTTCCGCACATACCCTTCAGACTTATTGCAGGCGCAAGCGCTAGTGAAAGCAATTTCAACTGCGTATAGCCCAACTGCATGGGTAACTGTTGGCGCGATCAACAACTCATTCGGAACTGGTCTTGCCAATGCCTTTAAAAAAGCTTGGTTAGCTCAAGGTGGCCACATCGGTGGAACAGTACTTTGGAACGGAGGCGCTGCTTCATATGATTCAGAAGCTGCAGCTCTTGTAAAGACAAAGCGCGATGCTTTCGTATTCATTGATTATCCAGATTCATTCGCAAAGTTAGCTCCTGCTTTAACACGTACTAAAAAGTGGAAAGCAAGCACAACTTTCATGACAGAAGCATTCAATGATGATTCAGCTGTTAAAACAGTTGGTGCATCGTTCATGAACGGTATCCGTGGCACGTCTGCAAAGACAAACGGAACTTCTGCTGCTGCATGGTCAACTGCTTTCAAGGCTGCATACCCAAAGAACCCAGGTACTTTCGTTGATGGTTCTGGCTTTGATGCTGCAGTACTAGCTTGCCTTGCCGGTATCTCTGCTGGTGCAACTACAGCTAAGGCTCTTGCAAAGGGTCTTCGCAACGTAGGTGGCATTAACGGTGGAACTGCTTATGCATGGAACGAATTAACAGCTGCTGTTAAGGATGTTGCTGCAGGAAAGCCAATCACTTATAACGGTGTGTGGGGTTATACAAAATTCGATAAGGCCGGCGACCCAGCGGGTGGCGCTTTCGAAGTTTGGTCCATCAAAGATGGCGTAATCATTCACGACGATAAATTAGACGTTAAGTTCTAATTTAAGAATCTAAAAAGGCCCCGACGAGAGTCGGGGCCTTTTTTTTATTTACTTTTAAGTTATCCCATTACCGTTCCGGAAGAGTTTTCATTTATCTTTCGCTTCCGTGAATAAGTACCAATATTGATTTTATGTCCGGTGTACTCGCCCACTATTTCTACCGGGTTGTTGTCGTGATCTGCACCAGCTTCTACTTCGCTGATTAATTTAAACATTAATTTTCCGACAAATGGTGCATTTTTAAATTGGTTTCCACTTGTTCCCATAGCTACGTAATAGCCAGGAAGATTGGTTTTGTCGTAAATTGGAGTCCAGTCAGCAGCCACATCGTAAATTCCAACTATTCCAGATGGTGATGATGGCATTTGAAGGGCTGGTAACCGCCGAGCAACCCGCATTACTTGCGATTCAAAGAGAGCTTGTGTGCGCACCATATTTACATTATCTAAATCATCTACCCATTCCAAAGGTTCGCACTCAGGTTCAGTACCACCGAGCAATATTGCACCACCTGGTGAAGGTCGCATATATGTACCAAGATCCATATCGCCAATCATTGGCCCGGTTAAAAGATTTAGCGGGGTTGAAATATGGTGTACTTCTTGGCGCATTGGACGAACTGAAATCGTGAAATCTTCACCCACTCCTGCCATTTCATTTATCTTTCCACTCCATGGACCACCAACATTGATAACGATATCGGCGTAAAGTTCAGAACCATCCGAAAGTGATACGCCAAGCACTCGTTCATCATTTTTAATAATTCCAGTTACCGCCGTGCGGAATTTCATAACTGCACCATTTGCGACTGCCGCCGCAGCTAAATTTTGGGCAGCAAGCAATGGATCATTCACATAGCCACCGTCATTGGTGTACATCGCAGTTAATTCACCTTTGGCTTCATCCCAGAATTCGTCATCGGTGATTTGCTTTGGTGGCCAATACTTTCCTGTATCAAATCCGGGAATTCCAAGAGCGAGTTCGGCTGCTCCCCAAATTTCATATGGGATTCCGACAGCTTTAAATAACGCTTCGGTTGGTTCAAATGGCATGAACGGAACTTCAACCATTACAACGCCAGCGTTAACAACTTCGGCGTAGTGATCGAGTTTTATCCCCAAATGGGCTGGCCAATTTTGCCACCCGCGGTATGACTCCCACGCAAGTGCAACTGAATCAAAAGTTGAGTAGTTAAATCTAATTACTGCACTAGAAGCGCTAGTAGATCCTTGGCCCGCGCCAGATTCTTTATCAACGACCGTTACGGAATATCCGTTCTTAGCTAATTCCCATGCGACCGAAGATCCGATTACGCCGGCACCAATTACTATCGCACTCTTACTCATCTATTTCCAACTCACTCCGGTTAACTCTTCGCTCACACTCCACAAGTTTGTGGCAAGCATCTGATCATATGCAATTTCTTTAGCTCTTGTCAGTTTAGGGGAACCGCGCATTTCCATAAATCCACTTGGAGCGACAAATAGCCCGCCGAAAAGTCCAGGATGTGTTGCGGCTAACAAAATTGGCAGCGCTCCGTTCGTCGCGCTCTGTCCAAAGATTCTATTAATAGCCGCGGTAACTTTGGCTTCGCTCTTTTTTTCACGAATTTCTGAAGATACCATCTGTAAATTTGTATTTGAATAACCAGGGTGAGCCGCAATCGCAACAAATGGCCAATTATTAATTCGAGCGCGTCGTTCCAGTTCGAAGGAAAATAATAGATTTGCAAGTTTGCTGGTTCCGTATGCGCCCCATGGCGAATATTTATTATTTCCCAGGGCAATGTCTCGAATTCCATCAAGTGATCCAGATCCAAATGAGCCCATCCGGTGCGCTTGACTTGAAACGGTAACGATTCGATGTGAAATTTGATTCTTGATTAAACCTGCAAAAGCAAAATGTCCTAAATGATTAGTGCTCATTTGAGTTTCAAAACCATCTACAGTTTTTGCAAATGGAATCGCCATTATTCCGGCGTTAAGAATTAAGGCATCATAATTTCCAGTTACTGACCTAGCGGCCTTGCGGACGCTCTCTAGGTCCGTTAAATCCATTTCGATGTAATCAACTTTATTATTAGCTATTTCATTTAATGTCTGCTCTGCTTTTTTAGCCGAGCGCGCGGTAATCGTTACTTGAGCCCCGTTGCGCGCAAGTTCTCTTGCAGTTTCGCGACCAAGTCCACTAGTTCCACCAGTAATTAGAAATCGTTTTCCACTCTGGTCATATAAATCATTGATCTGCCAACCACGTGGAATGTGTGCTGTCGATTGTAAATTCACGTGGAGCTAAGGGGATTTGAACCCCTGACCCCCTGCATGCCATGCAGGTGCGCTACCAGCTGCGCCATAGCCCCTTGATTTAGGGAGACCTTATCTCACTTCTACTTTGTATCTCTAATTTGATTTTCGCTAACAGATTCTGGGTCGGCGCCGCTCTCTTCACCGTAAACAATCTCCGGAAGTGATCCCGAATTGTGTTCTACTAAAACCCATTTATCTCTATGGTCCAATGGATTCACACCTCGTTCCACAATTGACCATGCTGCATTTGATAGTCCGCCAATTACACTCCACTCGGCTTGCGGTAAATTCAAAATTTTGCCTAATGCGCATCTGGCAGTGCCGCCATGAGTAACAACTATTAGCGTGCCATCGAGATCAATTAAAGCCCGTTCTATTGCGGCTAAGGCGCGCTCGGCAACTTCACTTCTGCGTTCGCCGATCTCGCCCGCTTTTTCATCAGTGCCATCAATCCATTTTACAAATCTTTCATAATCTTTTTTTCGATTCTCTTCGCCAGTCTTACCTTCCCAATTGCCGCCATTTGTTTCGCGTAAATCTGGGTCTTTGATGATTTTAAGATTCACAATATTTGCTAACTCGGTTGCAGTCTTAAACGCTCGATCTAAATCACTTGAAATAATTTTAGTTGGTGCCATTCCTGCCAATATAGCGGCGGATCGTTTAGCCTGGCCTACACCCACACTATTTAGTGAAATGTCTGAATGACCCTGGAATCTATTTTCAATATTCCAATCTGTCTGGCCATGTCGCCAGATAACTATCCGTTGCTTCTTCATAAAATTAATTTATCCGCGCTTCAATTTTTCCAACTCGGTTACTGCATCCAATTTAATAATTGGACAATCACTCCAAAGTCGATCTAGCATGTAGTACTGGCGAATTTCTTCGCTTTGAATATGTACAACTAAATCTGAATAATCTAGTAATACCCAATGACCGGTACTTTCGCGACGAGCTGGCTTTTCACCGATCTCCGCCAACTTCCGTTCTACTTCATCGGCGATTGCATCTACTTGACGCTCATTTTGTCCAGTCACAATTAAGAAAACTTCAGAGAGCACCATCTGTTCAGATAAATCTACCGCGACTAGATTGGTACCTAACTTCTCAATAACAGCTTGCGCTGCTCTTTGAGTTAATGCAATCGTACTTTCACGCGCTGGCATAAAGCCCATTTCTCTCGATGTAATTTATAACTGAAACTGGTACCGCTGAGGCTACTTCTTTTCCAGCAATTAACGAATTTCGCACTTCAGTCGATGAGAGTGCTAAAGCGTCAATTTCGATAGAAGTTACATGCGCCCCAGGGATTAAAACAAATTTAGCATCTGG
>CAIRHO010000024.1 GCA_903878415.1 uncultured Actinomycetes bacterium | reverse complement strand
CAGAAATTTCGATTTTTAAATTCTCAATTAAAACTCTAAATTTCTCTCTAGAATTAGAAAAACTTTTGCTGATTGCGTTACCTTCTATTTCGCTGCTTGGCTCAAATATCGCCCTCCGCAGTAAAGCTTGCAAAGATTTACGATAGGAATTGCGAACATCAAAATAAATTGATCCAATTTGCATCCAGTAAAATACCGCAACTGCTGAGTTCGCCATACGAACTGGAATTGGAACTGAATCTACTAAACCTAGGAGCGGTGCAGTCAGTCCAATAACTCCACCCCGCACCGTTCCCATGGCAAAAACCAATGCGATTTGCAATTGCTTCTCTGGTCTATTTCTCATATAGAATACGAAAGGAGCCATGCATAAATGTGAAAAAACAGCAATCACAACCCATTTCAAAATTTCAGAAAAAGTACTGGACCTAGGCGCAATTAGGATTACGGCAACCAGAATTGAAACTGGTAAGGAGAGCCAATAAAGTGGCCAAGAGATAAGTTGATTTGATAATAATTTAGTAATTGAAAGTACGTCATCATTAATCCCGTCAGTCAATTTTGATCGTGCACCTAAGTTTTTAGGCTTCATCAAACTGCCGCCCTAAATTACCAATTTCAAAAATGGCTTCATCTAGTAATTTTATAGTTTGTAGTAGAAATTTGTTTGAACCCGTCATCTCGCTTATAGGTTCTACGGTATCTTGCATAATTTGAAGTGCCATTATCACGCCTGATATTTTCCCTTGAATTGCCCCAAATCGAGCTGCAACCACCTTATTTTTAAGTTGCTCCGTAGTTTTGGAAAGTGATTTCACTCTTGCCCTAATGTTTTCGTTTGCTGAGGTAAGGGCTTCATTTTCTCTGCTCGAATCCGTAATTAAGCTGGCAATTACTGATGGTACATAAACGTTTACTAGAGTTTTCAGCGCTCCTGCAATTGGCTGATTTGGATTCATTAAATCAAAACCAATTTCCTTCTGATATTTCAGCAACAAAAACTGCCAAGTAAATACGGCTCCGTAAGCAATAGGATAGATCAGAATTAGGGGAGTTCCACTTAGCCTTCTTGATACTCTTGAAAAAATAAAGAGCATTATCAAAATTACTAGTCCATCAATTGCTGCAAATTTTCCGCCCCCTAAACCATTTCTAGGAAGTTGCGCGGCCAGCGCTCCGAAAATGAATACCATCATGGTAATCCGCACGGAAATTGTCTTTGGGAACAGGCCAGTAAAAAATGTCACTCGAATTCCCGCATACTCATGTGCTTCGTCGCGCTCAAACTGATTTCGGATTAGCGATTTACGCTCATCTTCGATACTCAATGCTAATTGCTCAGATTGTTTCCGCAAAGTTTGAAGAGTTTCCTTATTAGCTATTGAGTTCTGCTTTTCTAATTTGCTAGCGATTTTCTGCAACTGTTGAGCTTTAGGCAAGATTGATTTCTTTATTTCTTCAAGCGCTTCAATCCGATCATTAATTTCATTTTCGGTGAGTTCCATCTCATCATGTTCAAGAAAGTCTGTAAGTGACCGGAGCGCTCTATTTTCAATCTGGTTTTTCTCGATAGATCCTGCATAGAAAGCTAGCGCAGCCAAAGTGAACCCAGTAAAAAGAGTCGCATTTGAAATCCTTGTTAGTAATTCGTAATCAAGCTTAAGCGCAAAATGAGCGTAAAAAGCGGCAGAAATTCCACGGATTACGCCGGTGCTAAACCATACAAAGACACAAACGGCTATTTTTTGTGGTTTGGTTTTCCGGGATCCGAGCAAAAGTGATTGCACTGTAAATAAATAGAGTGCAGCGATGAGTTCACCGCAAGCAATAATTAAAAGTCTTGAGTTCAATTGATTCGGAACTAAGAGTGATTCGCGCTCAATCGAAAATACAACACCTACCGCAATTGTCAGAACTGAAGTTGGGAAGGAAACTGCCCATCGCCCCGTTACAGCGGTCCTAAACTTATTTAAAAGCTCCTTCACTTAATAACTACTTTTCCTTGTTGCCACATTCGAACCGCTAGCACGCGCGGGTTGAAATCTTCATCATTTTTCAAACCCAAAATCGCAAAGGTACGTTGTACTAAAGTTTCGGTAGCTCGCAATGAGGTGCCACGCTTCTTAGCAATAGCTGCATTAGTTAACCCCTCAGATATCAAGAGCAGAATCTCGCCTTGAGCTTGGCTAATAATGATTCGCTCACCATCTTCGTGAGGCGTCATCGTTACCGTATTCGATTTAGTAATCGAATCTTTAACCGCGGCAATCAAATTCGAAATAGATTTAAGTTCGGACTTGACCATGTAAGTGACATCTTCGGGAAGCGTCATTCCGCCAGGAACAGCCAAAGTAGGGGAGGAGTGCGAGGTGAGCACGATCTTCCCAATCCAAGGATGGTTTGCATCTATGTAGGCAAGTAAATCTGCGCCATTTGGGCCACTAACACCAAAATTTAAGTCGGTAATCACAGCATGAGGATCAAAGGACTCGATAGTGGCAATTGCATCGGCCACATTTTGAACCGCACTAACTTCGAAATCCGCAGCAGTAAGCACTTCGCTTAAGAGGTTGAGCGTGAACTCCTCATCCTCAGCGATCAGCACTCTGGTGTGGAACGAATTAGACATCGAACTCCCAAAAATCGATGAACATTTT
>CAIRHO010000023.1 GCA_903878415.1 uncultured Actinomycetes bacterium | reverse complement strand
TTACATTTCCACTGTAGGGAAAAAAAGTGTAAACGTCGCACCTTTACCTAATTCGGATTTAACTGAAACAGTGCCGCCGTGCGCACCCATAACTGCGTCCACGATAGATAGTCCAAGTCCGCTGCCATCAAGCCCGCTTCGCACTCGTGATGGATCAGCACGGTAAAACCGCTCGAATACTTTTGCTTGATCAGCTTCCGAAAGCCCAGGTCCGTTATCAGTTACTGAAATCGTAATTCCATCTTCATTTTGCGAAACCGAAATATTTACCGCGGTCCCTTCCGGAGTATGGCTCTGTGCGTTAGCAACTAAATTAGCGATTACTTGGTGAATTCTTTGCGAGTCACCCAATATATAAACATCGCCATCTGCATGGTTAACCAAAATTGGATGAGTGCTTTTCGCAGCTTGTGCTGACGCCACAACTTCATTAATAAGTGTTTTAACATCAACTGGATCTCGTTGTAATTCACGAGCTTGATCTAGCCGCGCCAAAAGTAATAAATCTTCAACCAGCGTGCTCATTCGAATAGATTCTTTTTCAATTCGCTGCACTAATTCAGCAGTTTTAGCTTCCCCTTGAACCGCACCTTGACGATGTAATTCCGCAAAGCCACGAATTGCGGTAAGCGGCGTTCGAAGTTCATGGCTGGCATCGGCAACAAATCGACGTAATTTATCCTCACTTGCAATTCGAAGTGCAAAAGATTCTTCAATGCGTGAAAGCATCTGGTTAAGCGAAGTTACTAGATGACCGACTTCAGTATTTGGTTTTGCATCTGGTAATCGTGCCGACAAATCCCCTGCAGCAATTGCTTCCGCGGTTGTTTCAATTCTTGTAAGTGGACGTAATGAGATGTCAATGATTTTTCTAGAAGCCAACGCGATAGTTAAGAGCGCTAACAACCCGATTAGTAAAAATAGAAATCTAAGTCGGGTAATTGTGCGATCAACATCTTCTAACGAGACTGCGGCAACAACACTGCCAAATCCAGAAGGAAGGCTGCGGGCTAAAACTCGGAAATGATTTCCGTCTTTACCAATTTCTATTGTGTAAGGCTTGCCGTCATGGGCCACTACGTCAGCAATAGTCATATTTGAAACCACTCCAGAGAATTGAGCAGTACTCAAATCACCACCAAGAGTTCCAACCACAACACCGGCTGGGTCTAATAAAGTGATTGAAATAGCGGTAGGTACGCCACTTAATGGTTGTACCGACTTAATCGGCTGCGTGCCATCTTCATCGCCATCGGACTGCGTAGGTGCTATTCCAGCACGATCCAACCGGAGTAAAGATCCGCCAGCAATATCATTTAGTTGATTATCTACTTGAGCAATCAAGAAGCTGCGAAACGCACTCTGGGCTGCAAAATCAGAGGCTATGAATCCCATCGCACCGAGTACAACAACGCCGAGCACAAGTCGATTACGAAGACTCCAAGTGCTTGTGGCGCTGTTAATTCGATGCAGTGGGGATTTCATTAAATATTTTCGCTAGTTAATTCTTAGCGGGCAACCGCAGTCGATAACCAACACCACGAACTGTGTGAATCATTGCTGGTTCGTATATATCAATTTTCTTACGGAGGTAAGAAATATATGTTTCTACAATTCCGGCGTCGCCACGAAAATCATATTGCCACACATGATCAAGAATTTGTGACTTGCTTACAACCCGGTCAGCGTTAATCATCAAGTAACGTAGCAAAATAAATTCAGTAGGTGAGAGCTCGACTAAATTTCCGGCTCGACGCACTTCATGCGTTGCTTCGTTTAATTCGAGATCAGCAAAACGAATCTTTTCATCGTCAGCCACAACTTCAATTACGCCAGTGCGTCGAAGTAGTGCACGTAGCCGCGCTACCAACTCTTCTAAACTAAATGGCTTTGTTACATAATCATCGCCACCAAGTGTTAGACCCTTAATTTTATCTTCGGTTGCATCTTTAGCAGTTAAGAAAAGTACGCCAACGTTATATCCGCCTGCGCGAAGTTGTCGACAAACTTCAAATCCATCAAGATCTGGCAACATCACGTCAAGTACTAGTGCGTGCGGTTTAAATTCTTCTGCAATCCGTAGCGCTTCTGCGCCGTTAGCTGCAGTGCGAACATCAAAGCCAACGAAACGTAAACTCGTTGAAATTAATTCGCTAATACTGCTTTCATCATCGACAACAAGAATGCGATGCATCTTTACATCGGTCTCGTTAGTCATATTGCTTGCTCTTTCTAGAAGCCCTGTGTTTTTCATGGATTATCACCTCGAAGGTGAGCATTCTCCTCTAGTCTGAGTGTTTCCTGAGAATTGCCCTTAGCGCAACTACGAATAATTAAGGCTTAACTGAGCGCAGTAGCGCTTGAGCTACGTCGAGAACCTCGACCGAGGATTCACGAGCCGCTACCCCATCGCTCACCATCACGCGACAGAATGGACATGCAACTGCGACCTCTTCCGCGCCGGTAGCAATCGCTTCATCAACGCGATTTAAATTAATTCGAGTACCGATCTTCTCTTCCATCCACATTCGTCCACCACCAGCACCGCAACAGAACGAACGTTCTTGATTACGCGGCATCTCGGTAATTTCAATTCCGGTGGATTCCAATAGCTCACGTGGTGGTTCGTATATTTGGTTATGTCGACCCAAGTAACAAGGATCGTGATAGGTAAGTTTCTTAGTGGATTTATTTATTGGCTTTAACTTTCCTTCTTTTACTAAAGTATTAAGAAGTTGGGTGTGATGCACCATCTCTAATTCAAATCCGCTTTGACGGTAATCGCGACCGATAGTGGTGAAGCAATGCGGGCAAGTAACAACCACTTTTTTCTTTCCTTTAGGTCGCTCCTGAAAAACTTCTTCAAAAGTTTGAATATTTTCTTTTGCAAGAATTTGATATAGAAATTCATTACCGGCACGTCGTGCTGGATCCCCAGTACAGGTTTCTTTTTTGCCGAGAACCGCAAAAGTTACACCCGACATATAAAGCAATTCTGCAACGGCTTTCGTAGTTTTCTTGGCGCGATCTTCATATGCGCCAGCACAACCAACCCAGAATAAATATTCAACATCATCCGGCAAAGTGCCTTCAACAATTCGAATTGGGAAATCGCATTCCGCAATCCAACCTTCCCGGTCAGAGCGATTTGAACCCCAAGGATTTCCGGCGTTTTCTAGATTTCTAAATGTGCCACCAAGTTCGGAAGGAAATTCGGATTCAACTAATACCTGGAAGCGACGCATATTTACAATGTGATCGATATGTTCGATATCGACCGGACATTCGTTTACACATGCACCACATGTAGTACAAGACCATAAAACTTCTTGCGAAATCGAATTACCTACAATTACTTCATCCACGCCTACTTTTACGACCGCTTCGCCGCTTTGCTTTTCATTAAAAGCCCATTCGCTCTTGCCCAACGCATGATCGCGCATCGCCATAATTAACAGCTTTGGCGAGAGCGGTTTATCAGTATGCCAAGCCGGACATTGTGATTGGCATCGGCCGCACTCAGTGCAGCTCGCCATATCAAGTAAACCCTTCCATGAAATATCAGAAGTTTTACCAAGTCCAAATAAATCATCTTCAGATGGATCTTCGAAATCTATTTCTTTACCTTTGGATAACATAACTGGGAGTGCGCCAAGTGTCGGCGTCGCCCCAGCGTTTCGTTTGAAATAAATATTAAATGGCGCAAGGAAACGGTGCCAAGCGATACCCATTGTTAGATTCGAAGCAATCACAATAAACCAAGTCATCGAAACTATTATTTTGATTGCCGCAACAACTTGAACTGCAACTTCAAGTGATGAGATTGAAGCGCCGTTAAATACCGAAACGATTGGGTAGGAGAGCGCGTAATGTAAATTCCAACTTGTAATGCCAGCGAGCGCACCTTCAAGTCCGCGGAGCGTTAATACGCAGAGTGCGATTACAACAATCACACCTTCTACAAAATAAGCTTTCCATGAAGTAGATCCGAAGAACCGCGAAGTCCTTCCCTTTTTAAAAATTCTGGTTGCTTGTCGAATTCCAATTAACGCAACAATGCCAATCCCAGTTAACCAAGCAATCGCTTCTACAAATAATTCGTAACCAACAAAGTGTCCAATTAGCGGCAAAGTAAACTCAGGATTTACAACTTGCCCAAACGCGGTAACTAAAGTTCCAAACAAAGCTCCGAAACCAATCATCACAAACCAATGCGCAATTCCGGTTCCAGTGAATTTCAACATCTTCGCGTGCGACAAAATCTCGTGCACAGTTGTGGCTAACCGATAGCCGCGCCGATCGTTGCGAGTTGGATCTGGTTGCCCGGCCTTAATGCGCAGGTAGAGCTCGCGCCCCTTGACCGTGATCGCAACAATCGCGATCGCTGCGATCGTGTATGAAACCAGCGCTAAAAGAAGAGTGAGCATGGTCGAAGAATAGGCGAGTCAGCCAAGCAGCGAAGAGAAGGGTTAAGGCGACGCAAGTTGGAAGCAAGAGGGCTCAAGGGTCGGGCGCAGCAGGCTAAAGAGAGGCCTACTAGCCGGCGCTTGAGCCCGATGCGGAAGTGTGGGAATAGATCTGGAGGCTCGCTGGTTAGACCGGATAGCAACCTTGAGCCCCTTCGACTCAATCTTTTGACCGTAGAGGGCTCAATGTTAGAGAATGTACCCATTAACCCCAAGTAGACGAACCAAGAAACCAAGGAGCAACAGACAAATGGCTAGAGCAGTCGGAATCGACTTAGGAACTACTAACAGCTGCGTATCTGTATTAGAAGGTGGCGAAGCCACTGTTATCGCTAACGCGGAAGGCGCTCGCACCACCCCATCGATCGTTGCATTCGCAAAGAACGGTGAAGTACTTGTCGGAGAAGTCGCCAAACGCCAATCCGTCACTAACGTTGAGCGAACCATTCGCTCCGTCAAGCGCCACATGGGCACCAACTGGACCATGGATATTGATGGTAAGAAATACACACCACAAGAAATTTCTGCACGTATCTTGCAAAAGTTAAAGCGCGATGCTGAAAGTTATCTCGGTGAAACTGTTACCGATGCAGTAATTACGGTTCCGGCTTACTTTAACGACGCCCAACGTCAAGCAACTAAAGAAGCTGGTGAGATTGCCGGACTTAACGTGCTTCGTATCATCAACGAGCCAACTGCTGCAGCGCTCGCTTACGGTTTAGATAAGAGCGACAAGGAAGAAACAATTCTTGTCTTCGACCTTGGCGGTGGAACTTTCGACGTTTCACTTCTAGATATCGGCGACGGTGTTGTTGAGGTTAAAGCAACTAATGGTGACAACCATCTTGGTGGCGATGACTGGGATGAAGCGTTAGTTAACTTCCTGGTTAAAACTTTCGCAGCAAAAAATGGAATCGATTTAACAAAAGATAAGATGGCGATGCAACGCGTTCGCGAAGCTGCTGAAAAAGCAAAGATTGAACTCTCTTCATCACAATCAACTTCAATCAACTTGCCTTACATAACAGTTGATGCCGAGAAGAACCCAATGTTCTTAGATGAAACCATCACTCGCGCACAATTCCAATCCATGACCGCTGATCTATTAGATCGTTGCCGTCGTCCATTCCAAGCCGTTCTTAAAGATGCTGGAATTCCGATTGCAAATATTCACCACGTAGTTCTTGTTGGTGGATCAACGCGTATGCCTGCTGTTGTTGACCTAGTTAAAGAACTTACCGGCGGGAAAGAGCCAAATAAGGGCGTAAATCCGGATGAAGTTGTAGCTCTCGGCGCAAGCTTGCAAGCTGGTGTAATTAAGGGCGAAGTTAAAGATGTACTCCTGCTTGATGTAACACCACTCTCGCTTGGTATTGAAACCAAGGGTGGCATCATGACAAAACTTATTGAACGCAATACCACAATCCCAACAAAGCGTTCTGAAATCTTTACTACTGCAGATGACAATCAACCAGCAGTGCAGATTCAAGTTTTCCAAGGTGAACGTGAAATGGCTTCTTACAACAAGAAGTTAGGTATGTTCGAACTAACTGGCTTACCACCAGCACCTCGCGGTATTCCACAAATCGAAGTTACCTTTGATATTGATGCTGACGGTATCGTCCACGTATCTGCAAAAGATCTCGGAACTGGAAAAGAACAACGGATGACTGTCTCCGGCGGTTCAGCACTATCAAAAGATGAAATCGAACGGATGATGAAGGATGCTGAAGCGCATGCTGATGAAGATAAACAACGTCACGAAGAAGCGCAAACACGAAATACTGGTGACTCACTTGTTTATCAAACTGAAAAATTCTTAAAAGAGAACGCTGAAAAACTTAACGAAGGCGAATCTGCTGCTAAGAAAGCTGAAGCCGAGACTGCTCTTGAAGAGTTAAAGAAACTTCTTGAAGGTGCAAACTATCCAGAAATAAAGTCTGCAACTGAAAAGCTTTCGGAACTTTCACAAGCACTTGGTGCCGCACTTTATGCCGCTAACGCTGCAGCTGGTGCTGGATCTGAAGGCGCTGCGCAAGCTGCACCTGAAGATGGCGTCGAAGATGCCGAGATCGTTGATGACGCAAAGTAATTTGCCAGATTCTGGAATCGAATCTCAAGAAGTTGAAGCGGAGTTAGGGGAAGCGTTAGAAAACGCTGTAAATGTTGAGGAATCTGCTGGCGATGTCGTAGAAGATGTCGCCGCAGTTCTCATTGCAGACCTGCAGCGATTACAAGCGGACTATGCGAATTACCGGAAGCGCGTTGAACGCGACCGGACCCTTTCGCATGAGATCGCAATCGCGAGCGTTTTAATTGAAATGCTTCCCGTTCTTGATGATCTAGATCGCGCTCAAGAACATGGCGAATTAAGCGGTGGCTTTAAATCAATCGCGGATCAAATCACTGCAATTACTAGCCGAGTCGGCATTATTAAATATGGCGAAGCTCCCTCACCATTTGATCCAAATATTCATGAAGCGTTAATGCATGAAACTTCTAGCCAAGTTACCGAAACAACTGTCACAAAAGTTTTGCAACCTGGTTACAAATATAAGGATCGCATTCTTCGTGCTGCTCGAGTCTTAGTAACAGATCCCGAGTAATTTCCCATGGCAGCCAAAGACATATACGAAAAGGATTACTACCAAATCCTTGGCGTAGATAAGAAAGCCGATGCGGCTGCCATTAAAAAGAAATATCGCACGCTTGCTCGAACACTGCATCCCGATAAAACTAAGGGGGATAAGAAGTTAGAAGAACGCTTTAAAGAAGTTTCGGAAGCGTACGAAATTCTTAGTGATGATAAGAAACGCGTGGAATATAACCAAGCTCGAGAAATGTTTGAATCTGGCGCATATCGAAGTGGACCTACCGGCGCCGGTGGCCAGAACTTTTCTGGAGATTTTAGTGATTTATTTGCCGGCGGTGGCAATAACGATATTTTTGCAAATCTTTTTGGTGGTGGACGTCGCGGTCCACGTAAAGGTGCTGATGTACAAACTGAAATTTCAATTTCTTTCCGCGACAGCATCTTTGGCAAAGAAGTTGATTTACGGCTAGCCGGCCAAGGAAATTCACCAACCACAATCACCACAAGAATTCCAGCTGGTATTCATGATCTTGGAAAGGTGCGAATCAAAGGTCGTGGCGGTCCTGGCGAAGCTGGCCCTGGCGATCTTTATGTACTTGTTAATGTAATCCCACATCCGATTTTTTCGCGCAAAGGCGATAATTTATTACTCTCACTCCCCGTTACATTTACTGAAGCTGCACTTGGTGCAGATATCTCAATTCCGACAATGCAAAGCGAGGATGTAACTCTTCGCATCGCACCAGGTACACCTTCTGGACGCACGCTGCGAGTTAAAGGTCGTGGCGTTAAAAAAGGTGTAAATGTTGGCGATTTACTTGTAACTGTTGAAGTCCAAGTACCACAACGTGTTGATGGCGCAGCAAAGAAAGCTTTAGAAGATTTCGCAAAAGCAACCGAGTCAGTAAACCCGCGCGAAGAATTTTTTGAAAAGGCTCGAGTATGAGCAACCCTAAAGAGCAAGACG
>CAIRHO010000022.1 GCA_903878415.1 uncultured Actinomycetes bacterium | reverse complement strand
ACCATGAACGCATCTAATACGCAGGTTCCAAATATGGAATCACGTCAATTAGAAATCTTGCGCGCAATTGTTGAAGAATATGTCGCTACTGAAGAACCCGTTGGCTCTAAATCAATTGCACAACGGCACCATCTTGGAATTTCGCCAGCAACAATTCGAAATGAAATGGCGGTTTTGGAAGAAGCTGGGTTGATTACACAACCTCATACCAGTGCGGGCCGCATTCCAACCAATCGCGGATATCGATTATTCGTAGATAAATTAGCAACCGTCAAGCCATTCTCGGAGCCAGAACGCCGTGCCATCGAAACATTCTTAGAAGGCGCTGCGGATTTAGATGATGTAATGGATCGTACTGTGCGGTTACTTGCGCAAATAACTAAACAAGTTGCGGTTGTTCAATATCCATCGCACTCTGAATCTAAAGCGAAAGTTGCACTAGCCGGAACTGCAAATTTAGCGCGCTCCAGCCATGAGCAGGCTTCTGATATTCATCCAATTTTGGAAGCGCTCGAAGAACAAGTTGTGTTATTACGATTATTGAGCGATGTTGGCGATTCAATGCGTGTACGAATTGGAGATGAACAGTCCGAAAAGAATTTGCAAACCACAAGCATTGTCTCTATGAGTTACGGGCAAGATGGCAGCCCTGCTGGCGCATTAGGTATTATTGGGCCAACTCGAATGGATTATGCGAGTTCTATGTCGGCCGTTACAGCGGTTGCAAGATATGTTGGAAAATTCTTAGGGGATAATAAGTAACTTATGGCTGACCTTTACGAAACCCTCGGCGTAAGTCGAGATGCAAACGCTGACGAGATAAAAAAGTCATATCGAAAATTAGCGCGCGAACTTCACCCAGATGTGAACCCAGATCCTGCAGTGCAAGATAGGTTTAAAGAGATAACTGCCGCGTATGAAGTTTTGAGTGATCCGAATAAACGACAAAATTACGATCAAGGCGGCCAAGGATTTAACGGATTTGGTAATGCCAATTTCGGTTTTGGCGACATTATGGATGCCTTCTTTGGTGGCGGCGGAAACTCTCGCGGACCAAGACCAAGAATGCGACATGGCCAAGATGCGCTAATTCGAGTAGATATTGATTTAGCTGAAGCGTGTTTTGGTACCGACCGTGAATTAAATGTCGAAACTGCAATTCTTTGCACGCAATGTTCTGGAAATGGTTGCGCAAGTGGAACTAAACCAAAGTCTTGTGACATCTGCCGAGGTAAAGGTGAAACGCAACAAGTCACCCGCTCTTTTATCGGCCAAGTTTTAACTAGTCGACCATGTGCGGCCTGCCAAGGTTTTGGAACAATTATCCCGACTCCTTGCGGTGAGTGCGCTGGAGATGGTCGCGTCAGAGCAAAGCGAAGTATCGAAGTTAAAATTCCAGCAGGTGTTGAGAGCGGTAATCGCATTCAAATGTCAGGTCAAGGCGAAGTTGGTCCAGGCGGCGGGCCAGCTGGCGATCTCTATGTTGAAATTGATGTTGCCGAACATAATTTTTTAGTTAGAGAGGGCAACGATCTCCATATTTCAGTTGCAATTCCTATGACTGGTGCAGTTCTAGGAAGTAAAGTGAAAATTACTACGTTAGATGGCGAAATTGAAATTGAAATAAAACCCGGAACCCAGAGCGGTAGCGTTCAACCAATCCGCGGTAAAGGAATTACAAAATTGCGCGGCTCTGGCCGAGGTGATCTATTTGCACATATTGATGTAGTTATTCCGAGCAAACTTTCCAAGAAAGAAGAAGATGTGCTTCGGCAATTTGCAGAAATGCACGGCGATAAAGCCGATAGCGGTGTTGTTAAAGAACGACACGAAACTGGTTTCTTTGGCAAGTTTCGTGAAGCATTTCGAAATTAGGAAATAAAGTGCGCACTCTTTTTATGATTGACCAAGTGCCAGAAACTGGAATTGCTCTAATTGATGGTGATGAAGGACATCACGCTGCGACAGTATTAAGAATTGAAGTTGGCGAAGAAATTTTAATCTCCGACGGTCGTGGCAATTGGGGCGAAGCGAAGGTAGTCGAGCGCAGTAAGAAATCCATTTCCTGCGAAATTACAAAAACTGGAACTCTTAAAGATTCTGAAATAAGGCTCACCTGCATTCAAGCACTTCCCAAGAGTGATCGTGTAAAAGAGACTTTAGAGTTACTAACCGAAGGTGGCGTTGATGAAATATTGCCATGGGCTGCCAATCAGTCAATTGCGAAGTGGAACGATAAATTAGACGGTCAACGGAAATGGCAGTCACAAGTAAGAGAATCAAGTAAACAAGCGCGTAGATTTAGAATTCCTGAAGTAACTAAAATCGCTACTTCAAATGAAATGAAAGAACGTTGTACTCAATTTGATCTAATCTTAATATTTCACGAATCTGCTAAAGCTACTATTACTAAAGTACTTGCAGATATTTCTGATGGAGAATATAAGAAAATTGCAATCGTGATTGGTCCTGAAGGTGGAATCTCGGCAAGTGAAATCGAAATTTTTGAAAGCATGGGCGGCAAATTAGTTAAAATGGGAGTTCCAGTATTTAGATCATCTCATGCAGGTGTTGCTGCTCTTGCTGCCATCCAAACTGCCTTTAAGATGTGGTGAGGAGGAAAAATGTCTTGTTTATTCTGCAAAATAGTTAGCCGTGAAATTCCGGCTGATTTCGTGGCACAAAGTGAGTTATCAGTTGCATTCAATGACATTTCTCCACAAGCTCCTACGCACGTATTGATTGTCCCTAAAGATCATTTTCCAAATGTCGAAGAGTTGGCAAATAACAAACCAGCGAATGTTGCTGATCTATTTATTTTGGCTGGCGAAATCGCTGCCGCTCGAGGGTTAATTGGATACCGCACGGTTTTCAATACCGGCGCCGAGGCTGGTCAGAGCGTTTTCCATGCTCACCTGCATTTATTAGGCGGTAGAGCGTTGCATTGGCCGCCTGGTTAAGGGTTCAAAGACCAATTTGAGAAAGTTCCATTAAGGTTGCGGTAATGGATCGCACCGTATTAACCATCCCGAGCGCAATACCGATGGTCGCGCTAACTGGGCCCCAAGATGTTTTTCTAAGACTCTTAGAGAAATCTTATTCGCATTTAGCGATCACAGTCCGCGGCAATGAATTTATTCTGCGCGGTGAACCTGGAGAGGTAGCGCAGTTTCAAGGTTTAGTTACTGAATTATTAGCAATTATCAGATCCGGTCAATCTCTTACTGAAGATTCGGTTCGGCGTTCCATTGCGATGGTTGTTGGAGATTCGGGGCAACATCCTGCCGAAGTTTTGTCGCTAAATATATTGAGTAACCGCGGCAAGACTATTCGACCTAAAACAGCTAATCAGAAAAAATACGTTGATGCGATCGACAGTTCTACAATTACATTTGGTATTGGACCAGCCGGAACTGGCAAAACTTATCTTGCAATGGCTAAAGCGATTCAAGCGCTCCAGTCAAAACAAGTAAATCGGATAATCCTTACTCGCCCCGCTGTTGAAGCAGGGGAGCGACTTGGTTTTCTACCTGGAACGCTCCATGAAAAAATTGATCCATATTTACGGCCACTCTTTGATGCGTTGCACGAAATGATCGATCCGGATGCGATTCCACGCTTAATGGCAGCTGGAACAATTGAAGTTGCTCCGCTTGCATATATGCGTGGTCGAACTTTAAATGATTCCTTTATTATTTTGGATGAAGCTCAAAACACCACGCCTGAACAGATGAAAATGTTTTTGACGCGATTGGGTTTTGGTTCTCGAATGGTAGTTACCGGGGATGTAACTCAAGTCGATTTACCAAATAGCACACAATCCGGCCTCCGAATTGTAAGTGAAATTTTAGAAAACGTACCGGATATTTCTTTTGTTGAACTTTTTTCTGATGATGTAGTTCGACATCGATTAGTTAGCCAAATTGTCGATGCATATGGAGTTTGGGATGCTGCTACTGCAACTGTGCCAAGATCCATCAGAACTTCGATTAAACCAGGGAGAAGTGATCGCTAACCGAATGCGGTTAGTTTTATCTAAATCTATGCCAATCGAAATCATTAATCACACGGTAAGTCCCTGCGATGAAGTGGCAATTGTTTCACTAGCCCAGTTTGTTATAAAAGAAATGGGCGTACATCCTGATTCTGAATTAAGTATTTCATGTGTTGATGAAGATGAAATGACTTCTTTGCATATCCAATGGATGAATGAACCTGGACCAACTGATGTACTTTCTTTTCCGATGGATGAGATAAAGCCAAACTCTGCAGCTAATGGCCCAGGATTAATTGGAGATATTGTTTTATGTCCTACCGTTGCCGCAAAACAAGCTGATGATGCTAATCATTCAACACAATCAGAAATGGAACTTCTCACAACTCACGGAATTTTGCACTTGCTTGGCTATGACCATGCAAATGCCAATGAAGAGCAAGTGATGTTTGCGCTACAAAGTGATTTATTAGTAAAATGGCGGAGATAATGAACTCCGTTACGGTTATTGAAGTACTTGTGCTCTTGGCATTTGCTGGATTTCTAGCCGGAAGTGAATCGGCAATTAATACGATTTCGCGAATCGCAGTCGATCACATTGCGGAAAAATCACCAAAACAGGCAGCGTTAGTCCGAAAAGTCATCAACGAACCAGCTCGTTATTTAAACGTAGTATTACTAGTTAGAAAAGCTTGTGAACTAACCGCAACCGTTTTTGTAGCGGAAAGCTTCCTAGAAATTATTGAAAACAGTGCGCTAGCAATCACAACTGCCATCACAATAATGTTGGTGCTTTCCTATGTAGTGGTGGGAGTTGGGCCAAGAACATTAGGCAAACAACGAGCTAGTTCTTGGGCTGTCCCAGCTTCATACATTGCATATTTCTTAGCGAAAATTTTAGGTCCAATAACCACGTTCTTAATTGCGATTGGAAATGCGATAACACCGGGTCGTGGTTTTCGCGCCGGCCCATTCGCAACCGAAGCTGAACTTAGAGATTTAGTAGATCAAGCTCACGAACGTGGCTTGGTGGAAGAATCAGAGCACGAAATGATTCACTCAGTCTTTGAACTCGGTGACACGCTAGTGCGCGAATTGATGGTGCCAAGAACTGAAATGGTTTGGATTGAAAGGTCTAAATCTCTAAGGCAAGCGCTATCGCTAGCGCTTAGATCTGGATTCTCTCGAATTCCAGTTATAGATGAAAACCTTGACACAATAATTGGGATAGCTTACGTAAAAGATCTGGCGCTAAGAAGCCATGAATTTCACGATGCTGAGCAGAGCGAGAAAGTTGAAGAACATTTAAGAAGCGCAACATTCGTTCCAGAAACTAAAACCGCATCAGAATTACTAAAAGAGATGCAACGAGATCAAATCCATCTAGCGATAGTTGTCGATGAATATGGCGGCACTGCGGGTTTGATTACTATCGAAGATATTTTAGAAGAAATTGTTGGTGAAATTGCTGATGAATACGATGATGATTTAGATGAATTTGAATGGATTGATGAAGATCAAGGGCGAGCTTCTGCTCGCTTACATTTGGAAGATTTAGCTGAATATTTGAAAATTGAATTATCTGAAGAAGAGCAAGAAGATGTTGACACAATTGGCGGATATATGGCGAAAATACTTGGCCGAGTTCCAATTCCAGGAAGCACCTTAACCCTTCATGGTTGGCAAATAACTGCGGAAAGAATAGTTGGCAGAAGGCATAGAATTGGAACAATCCTTGTTGAGCGAAACAGTTCTGAAGCAACAACAAAGCAATCGCTCTAAAAAACCTGCACTAGACTTCAGCAATGCGCATTGTTCGTTTTACACCACCCGTAGGTTCTGTACTTGGGACTGATCCACATTTTGGCGTGCTCGAGGATGAAAAAACGATTCGCGCGATTGCTAGTGATCCGCTTTACGCAGGAGTTCACAAGTTAGAGAGTACGGTTTTACTAAAAGATGTCCGGTTATTAGCACCAGTAATTCCAAGGAGCAAAGTCGTTTGTATTGGCAAGAATTATGCCGACCATGCCGCGGAAATGGGAAGTGAAGTTCCCGAGGAGCCAATCATTTTTATAAAGCCAAATACATCCGTAATAGGTCCAAATGATTTGATTCAATGGCCACGGATGAGCGAACGGGTCGATCATGAAGCGGAATTAGCAATCGTAATTAGTAAAATTTGCAAAGAAGTTCCAAAGGAACGAGTAAAAGATGTCATTTTTGGTTACACGATTGCAAATGATGTAACTGCTCGAGATTTGCAGAAAAAGGATGGTCAATGGACTAGAGGAAAAGGCTTTGATTCATTCTGCCCACTCGGACCATGGATTGATACAGACTTCCAACCAGGTGACCAAGCAATCACGGCAACAGTTGATGGCGAATTGAAACAGAGTGCAAAACTCTCAGATATGATTTTTAAGATTCCAGAGATCATTGAATTTGTTACAAATGTGATGACGCTCCTTCCAGGAGATGTAATTTTGACCGGCACGCCCGCTGGAATTGGTCCACTAAATCAGAATGGTGAAGTTGCGATTTCAATTGCAGGTTTAGGGACACTTACTAATAGGGTTTCGCTCCGTGGCTAACAATTCGACCGCAAAAGAGATTCGGGTTCGATTTGCCCCATCCCCAACTGGTGATCTTCACGTTGGAAATATCAGAACAGCGCTATTTGATTGGGCGTATGCCCGTCACACTGGCGGTAAATTTATTTTTAGAATAGAAGATACCGACCGCGAACGAGTTACTGATGAATACATTGCAGCAGCAATCGATACTTTGCGTTGGCTTGGCTTAGATTGGGATGAAGGTCCGGAAGTTGGTGGTCCAAATGGACCATATTTACAATCGCAGCGATTAGATATTTATGCAAAATGGGCAGAAACTTTTCTTGATAATGGCGATGCGTATCGTTGTTATTGCAGCACCGAAGAGTTAGAAGCTCGCCGAGAATCACAACGAGCTGCAAATTTAGCGCCTGGCTATGACGGAAAATGCCGAGATCTTTCAGCCGATGCAATTGCCAAGTATGAGAGCGAAGGACGTAAGCCGGTTACCCGAATGCGAATGCCAGATGGCGAAACCCAATTCAATGATGCAATTCGTGGCGATTTAGTTTTCGAACATAAGTTTGTGCCAGATTTTGTGTTAGCTCGCGCAGATGGATCACCGCTTTATACCCTTGCTGTAGCAGTTGATGACATTCTTATGAAAGTTACCCACATATTGCGCGGTGAAGATTTACTTTCTTCAACACCACGACAAATTCGGGTCTACCAAGCTATGGGAGTTGCCCCAGAAGATTATCCAATTTTTGCGCACCTGCCTTTTGTGATGGGCCAGGACAACACAAAACTTTCAAAACGAAATGGCGAAGTTTCTATCGCTTGGTATCGTGATGCTGGTTTCTTGCCGGAAGCTATCTGTAATTACTTAGCCCTATTGGGGTGGTCGCCTGGCGACGATCGTGAAAATGTAACGATGCAAGAGTTAACTGAACTGTTTACGGTTGAGCGAGTAAATAGTTCTCCAGCAAGATTTGATATGAAGAAACTTGAAGCTATAAATGGCGATAAAATCCGAGCGCTAACTATTGATGATTTCTTATCTCGCGTACTGCCATTTGCAGTTAGAGCCGGAATTATCACAGGAACCGTAGCGGAAGTGGCGATTATTAAATCGGTCTTGCCAATTATTCAGGAACGAATCGCAAAACTCTCCGAAGTTCCGCAAATGGTTAAGTTTCTATTTGGCGAAACTATCGAGATAGATAGTGAAACTAAAGCAAAAATTTCGGATGATCTGTCAAAAGATGTATTGCGAAAATCACTTGCCGCGCTAGCGCCGTTAACGGTTTGGAACCACGATTCTATTGACGCTGCGCTTCGTGCAGTTCTAATTGATGAGATGGGATTGAAACCTAGAATTGCATTTGGTGCGGTACGAATTGCTGTAACTGGTAGCCATATTTCGCCACCACTATTTGAATCTATGGAATTGTTAGGTAAAGATCGCGCACTTACACGCATAAAAAACGCAATTTAGCTTAACTATTTCAGGGTATCCTTAGTTCGCAATATTGGGGTATGGGGTAATTGGCAGCCCAGCTGATTCTGGTTCAGCTTGTCTAGGTTCGAGTCCTGGTACCCCAGCGATAAAATTTAATATGCACGGCCCCGTCGTCTAGTGGCCTAGGACTCTGGCTTCTCAAGCCAGCTACGCGGGTTCGAATCCCGTCGGGGCTACAAGTTATTAAAGGTAATTACTTTTTTGAAATTATTTCACTCAATCGCGCAGCAGTTGCTACAACTGCAGCAGCATGAATTCTTCCAGGTTGGCGACCTAACCTTTCGATTGGTCCGCTAATACTTACTGCAGCAATAATTTTATTATTGGGTCCGCGAACTGGCGCTGAGACCGAAGCTACTCCAGGTTCGCGTTCACCAATGGATTGGGCCCAACCACGGCGGCGGACTGCAGATAAATGTGCAGCAGTAAATCTGGCGTTAATTAGTGTGCGATGCAATTTATCGGCATCTTCCCAAGCTAATAAAATCTGAGCTGCGGATCCCGCTTGCATTGTGAACGCTGCGCCAATTGGAACTGAATCACGCAATCCGGAAACTCTTTCGGCAGCAGCTACACAAATGCGTTGATCGCCTTGTCGTCGATAAAGTTGTGCACTTTCACCGGTGGCATCTCGGAGTGCAATTAACGCCGGGGTTGCGGATGCAAGTAAACGATCTTCGCCCGCAGCGGCGCTAAGTTCGCCAGAGCGAGGTCCTAAAATAAATCTGCCAGTTAGATCACGTGCGACCAGCCGATGAAATTCCAGCGCTACGGCCAAGCGATGCGCTGTAGGGCGTGCGATTCCAGTTGCGCTAACTAACTCAGCGAGGGAGTGTGGCCCGGATTCGAGAACAGTAAGAATTCTTACGGCTTTATCTAGTACGCCGACTCCGCTATTCTTCTTGTCCACACTCTGATAATGCCATCTCAGGATGTGAGAAGCAAGTCAAATCAAGATTGGAAAACAATGGGTAAGACGTTAGCGGAAAAGATTTGGGAAGATCACGTAGTTCGTCGCGCCGATGGCGAACCGGATTTACTTTATATAGATCTGCATTTAATTCACGAAGTGACCAGTCCGCAGGCATTTGATGGACTTCGCTTAAGTAACCGTAAAATCCGTCGCCCAGACTTGACCATCGCTACTGAAGATCACAACACACCAACCCAAAATATTGACCAACCAATTGCTGATCCAGTTTCAAGATTGCAAGTTGATACGTTACGCAAAAATTGCGCAGACTTTGGGGTGCGGATTCATTCGCTTGGTGATATCGAACAGGGCATCGTGCACGTTGTTGGGCCACAACTTGGTTTAACCCAACCTGGAATGACAATTGTTTGCGGAGATTCGCATACATCGACACATGGCGCATTTGGCGCGCTAGCTTTTGGAATCGGCACCAGTGAAGTTGAGCATGTGATGGCTACCCAGACTCTGCCTTTGGCACGTCCTAAAACTATGGCGATCAATGTTGAAGGAAAATTGAAACCGGGAGTTACTAGTAAAGACATTATTTTGGCAATAATCGCAAAAATTGGAACTGGTGGCGGTCAGGGATATGTTCTCGAATACCGTGGCAGCGCAATTCGCGAACTTTCAATGGAAGGTCGCATGACAATTTGTAACATGTCGATCGAAGCCGGCGCTCGAGCTGGCTTAATTGCGCCAGATGCAACAACTTTTAATTACATAAAAGGCAAACCCCATGCGCCAAAAGGTGCTGATTGGGATGCAGCAATTGCATATTGGTCAAAGCTAGCGACTGACTCTGATGCGAAATTCGATGTGGAAATTAATTTAGATGCTAACGAACTTGCGCCATTTGTTACTTGGGGAACAAACCCAGGTCAAGGGTTACCGTTGAATTCAAAGGTACCCAATCCGGCGGAAATTATTGACGCAGAAGAGCGCGGCGCAGCTGAACGAGCTCTGGTTTATATGGACCTCAAAGCTGGAACCCCTTTAAAATCAATCAAAATTGATACGGTTTTCTTAGGATCTTGCACTAACGGAAGAATTGAAGATCTTCGAGCAGCTGCTGAGATTATTAAAGATAAGAAGATCGCTAGTACTTTAAGAATGTTAGTTGTTCCAGGATCTGCCCGAGTCAGATTGCAAGCAGAATCCGAAGGGCTTGATAAAGTTTTTCTTGAAGCGGGTGCAGAATGGCGAAATGCCGGATGCTCAATGTGTCTTGGTATGAATCCAGATCAACTTCAACCCGGGGAACGTTCTGCTTCCACAAGTAACCGTAATTTCGAAGGACGCCAAGGAAAAGGCGGCAGAACTCATCTAGTTAGCCCAATAGTTGCCGCAGCCACTGCGCTCCGCGGCACACTTTCATCGCCAGCGGATTTGTAAGAGCGGAAATCGGAGTAGCCATGGAAAAATTCATTAGACATACCGGAAGCGCAATTCCACTTCGTCGTAGCAATGTAGATACCGATCAGATAATTCCAGCCGTATATTTAAAGCGGGTGACCAGGTCAGGTTTTGAAGATGGTCTTTTTTCGGCTTGGCGGAACGACCCAGAGTTTGTATTAAATAAACCTGAATATAAGAACGCATCAATATTGGTAGCTGGCGTTGATTTTGGAACTGGATCTTCACGTGAGCATGCAGTTTGGGCGCTCCAAAATTATGGATTTAAAGCAGTTATCTCAAGCAGGTATGCCGATATTTTTCGGGGCAATTCGCTAAAGGGCGGGTTATTAACGGTAATTCTGCCGCAAGAGCAAGTAGAAACGCTCTGGATTGCTATTGAAAGTAATCCAAATACCGAAGTAACCGTCGATCTCGAAAGCCGAACCGTTACTTATAACGAAGTTACTTGCCCATTCGAATTAGATGATTACACGCGCTGGCGCTTAATGGAGGGCCTAGATGACATCGGCTTAACACTTCGCCATGCAGATGTTGTTACAACTTTTGAGGAAAAAAGAGCGGAATTTAAGCCTAAAACGTTACCTGTATTGGCAGAATAAACTTTTTTCATACAACCCTAAACCTGTAATTGAGAGTTTTTTACGCATAAAAACCGCGCTTTTCGAAATTAACTTATTGCGACACACCGCAGTTAATGCGGTAAAACCTTGATTTTCTTGCGTAAATTGTAACCAGCGTTAAGCGAATGCTTAACTTTACGCTTAAAAATAAGGGGAATTTAAATGAACAAGACCCAGTTCATTGCTTCGTTGGCTCCGCATTTCAACGGAAGCAAAAAAGAAGCTGCACACGCAGTTGATATCGTTTTCGATTCAATCGTTCGCACAATTCACAAAGGTGAAGATGTAACGATTAATGATTTCGGAAAGTTCAAGAAAGTTGATCGTAAAGCCCGTAAAGGTCGTAACCCTTTCACCGGCGAAACTATTCAAATTAAGGCAAGCAAGAAAGTTCGCTTCCTTCCTGCAAAGGCTCTAAAAGAGACAATCGCAGGTATGCGCAAGATGGAGCCAGCTCCAAAGCCAGCCCCAGTTGTAAAGCCAGTTGCAAAGAAAGCCGCTCCTAAAAAGGCTGCAAAGAAAGTTGCAAAGAAGGCTAAGAAATCCGCTCCGAAGAAGGCTAAGAAGGCTGCTAAGAAGCGCAAGTAACATCTTTAAATTAAAGAGCCACGAGAAATCGTGGCTCTTTTCTTTTTTCACGGCGAAATTGATTTAGGCTCGTAGCATGGTTACCTACCTGCCGCCGCAAGGAAATCCGCTTGGCAACAATCCTTGGTTCCAATTTGGTGCAAATGTAATCCGGCCACTTCTGAATTTAATATCAAAGAAGGATTGGCAAGGTGGCGAGAAATTGCCTAAGAGTGGTCCTGCAATAGTTGTATGTAATCACCTCTCTTATATAGATCCACTCACTTTCACTCACTTTCTCTTTAATAGCGGCAGAGCACCAAGGTATTTAGGAAAAATGGGAGTATTTAAAATTCCCATTATCGGCAAAGTAATTAGAGGTGCTGGGCAAATTCCAGTTGATCGTCAATCTCCAAATGCAGCAAAAGCTTATGAACATGCGATAGCTGTTTTAAAAGCTGGACACTTACTTGGCGTGTTTCCAGAAGGAACCCTTACCCGCGATGCAAATTTTTGGCCAATGCGCGGCAAAAGTGGCGTGGTAAAACTTGCGTTATTAACTGGGGCTCCTGTAATTCCTTGTGCGCAGTGGGGTCCAGAGCGCGTTCTTCCGCCATATAGTAAAAAAATAAAGCTCTTCCCGCGTACCAAAATTTCTATCCGAGTCGGGGAACCACTAGATTTTTCGAAGTGGCACGGAAAAGTCGATGATCCGATTGCGCTCGAGGAGGCAACTGATTACGTGATGGATGCAATTACTACGCTCTTAGAAGGTATTCGCAGCGAGACCGCGCCTAAAGTTAAATT
>CAIRHO010000021.1 GCA_903878415.1 uncultured Actinomycetes bacterium | reverse complement strand
ATACAAAACCCCGTAGCGAAATCTGCGGGGTTTCTGCTTTTGGTTTGCGATACAAATTTTCAATGAATCACGTACGCTTTAGCGCATGAAACAAATTGCGATGTTGTTATACCCGGGGTTCACTCCCCTTGATGCGATTGGTCCGTATCACGCGCTATCGCAATTTCCCGGGTATGAGTTTTTCTATGTTGCGCAAAACGCTGGGCCGATAAGTGATGGTGGCGCAACGATTATTGAAGCGCAGAAAAGTATTAGCGAAGTTTCGAAAGTGGATATTTTGGTAGTGCCCGGCGGATTGCCGGCAATCAAAATGGCGCGTGCGGGTGATCCGTTGATTGATTGGATCGCGAAAATACATCCGACAACGGAGTGGACTATTTCAGTATGTACCGGTGCGCTAATGCTTGGTGCGGCTGGTGTGCTTAACGGAATTTCAGCGACAACGCATTGGTATTCGCATTCTGAGTTAGCCGATTACGGTGCAATGGCAAAAGATGAACGAGTTGTGGAATCTGGAAAAGTAATGACAGCCGCTGGCGTATCTGCGGGAATTGATATGTCGTTGGTATTGGCGGAACGAATTTTTGGCAGAGCTTTTGCCGAGAAGATGCAATTAGATATGGAGTACGACCCAAAACCGCCCTTTAATGCGGGGCATCCAAGAAGCGCGCCGAGCAGTGTCGTTGCGGAATTGCGATCGCTATTTGATTCAGTATTAAAACGCGACTAACGAATTAAAAAGCGCCTACCTTCCAGTCAAATTAACTAGAAAGTAGGCGCTTTTGTTTTAATTATTTACTTATGAAGATTTCTTTCCGGGTTGTGCAATTGCGTAGACAATGCCACCTAGTGCGGCAATAACTAGCATTACAACAAGTGTTACCCAGTCCAGATTGAATAGCGCACCGCGCGGTGACGCGAGTCCGGTAGGAATAACCAGATTGATGAACATAACCACTAAATAAACTAATGCGATGATGTTAACAATCATTCCTTTACTGCCAAGTGTGAAGTGTCCATCTGCTTTCCAGCCACGAGTACGAGCGATTAACGCGCCAAGCACTGTAAGCATGAATGCAAGATAGATACCACTAACACCAAATGAAACCAATGAAAGCAGCGCAGATACATTTGCTGGATAAGTGAAGAAGCCGATCTTTATATCTTTTGATGGCGTGATGTTTACCAAAAGAGTAAAGATGAATGGCACGAGTGCGCCAAGTAGAAGAGCATTGACTGGTGTGTGGAACTTAGGTGAAACTTTCGACACCATCTTTGCTGCAGGTACTGCGCCATCTCGAGCGTATGAGAAGAGCATCCGTGAGCTTGCGCCTAGAATTGACGATCCGCATGAGAAGAATGCGAAGACAACAGCAAGAAGCAAGATATCGCGCAAAAATGCTGAGCTGATTGCAGTGCTCAAAATGTAAGGAATACCACCAGCAAATGAGGTTGCAGTTGCATAGCCTTTTGGATCACTTGGAGTTGCGAGCAATAGAGCAGCAACTAGAACAAATGATGTGAAAGCACCAACAAGCAGCGCTTGACGCATTGCTTTAGGAACTTGCTTAGAAGCATCCTTGGTTTCTTCAGCAACGTCACCGGCAGATTCAAAGCCGTAGAAGATAAAGGCGTGAGCAAGTACTGCAACTAGCGCAGCACCAGTCCACCAATTGCCACCGAAACTAACTCCGAGCGTATTTGTGCCAACAGTTTCAGCACCTTCGGAGCTAAATAAGAATCCGAATCCGTGGTTGAAGCCGGCCGCAGCAAGGATGATTGCGATACCGAATGTGCCAAAGATTTCAACGTAGGAACCGAAACTTGCAATACGTCCCATAACTTTTGCACCTGTGATGTTCAACAGAGTTTGAACAGCGAGAAGTGCAAGTGTCATAACCATAATTGTTGAATGTTTGGATGGATCGATACTCATGCCAAACCAGCTGTTGAGAATTGCAGATAGGTAAGGAACAACGCCGGTATCAACTGCGGCAACAGTTACAAGGAGGGCCATTAAGTAGAACCAACCCACCCACCAACCATATTTTTTACTTACCGTGAACTTCGAGTATTGATAAAGCGCACCTGAAACTGGATAGTGGCTACCAAGTTCGCCGAAGATCAGCGCAACAAAATACATACCTATTACTGGGATTAACATCAACCAGATATAGCGAGGTCCACCAGCGCCTACGCCGAGAACAAATAGCGAGTAAATACCAACCATTGGTGATAGATAAGTGAAAGCAACTGAGAAGCTGTCGAACTTACTTAGAACTCGGGAAAGTTCTTGCTTGTAACCAAGCGCGCCGAGACGACTCTCTTCGGCAGCATTTGATTGATTTTTATCAGACACTTTTAACTTCCTTTCAACATTGAACGGAAACGGACGAACGAGAAATATGGTAAACCTGTTTTAATGAAAAATCTGAAATAGCGCTAAATCGTTATGAAATATATTTATTTGCTATAAATGATGAGCGTGAGAATAAGTTATTACTTATGATTGCCTCATGAACCAAGCCATCGAGGTTGTAAGCATCCATGCTGAAGGCGAAGTCGGCGATGTAATCGTTGGCGGAGTTGGGCCTATTCCTGGCGCGACGATTTGGGAACAATCGAGATTTATTGCAAAAGATGAAAGCTTGCGCAAATTTGTTTTACTCGAACCTCGTGGCGGCGTATTTCGTCATGTGAACTTATTGGTGCCACCAGTAAATCCGAAAGCAGATGTGGCTTTTATCATCATGGAACCTGAAGATAATCCGCCGATGTCTGGTTCGAATTCGATTTGTGTTGCAACTGTTGTGCTGGAAACTGGAATAGTCAAAATGGTAGAACCGGTTACTACTTTAGTTATGGAAGCTCCTGGTGGTCTGGTTTATGTGACTGCGCAATGTTCTAATGGAAAAGTAACTCAGGTACGGGTAAAAAATGTGCCGTCATTTGTTGGTCAATTAAATTTGAACCTTGAGGTTGATGGTTTGGGAACGTTGAAAGTTGATACCGCATTTGGCGGCGATAGTTTTGTAATTGTTAACTCCGATGATCTTGGCTTCGCGATTGCACCTGATGAAGCTTTTGATTTAGCAAGAGTAGGAATGCGGATCACCGCAGCTGCTAACCAACAATTAAAGTTTGAACATCCAACAAATCCAGATTGGAAACATTTCTCTTTTACCCAGATCGCAAAGCCAATTTTCTACGAAAGTGGAGTCGCAATCAGCAAGAACGCAGTAGCGATTCAACCAGGGAAGATTGATCGCTCCCCTACCGGTACTGGGTGTTCCGCGCGGTTAGCGTTATTGCACCATCAAGGGGTATTGAAAGTCGGCGACTTAATGATTGGCCGTTCGATTATTGATTCGGAATTTCATTGCAAGATTGAAGAAGAAGTCGCTATTGGAGATAAGAACGGAATCATTCCTTCGATTGCCGGCCAAGCATGGATTACTGGAACTCATAAACACACTTTGGATCCAACCGATCCATGGCCACTTGGTTACAAATTAAGCGATACCTGGCCTAAAAAGCTTTAGTTTTGCCTTAAAAATAGTTCCTAAATATTCTACGAAAAAGTAGTTTAACTTGTTCTATTGGCGAGATCTTTAGAACTTTTGCATTGGCGGGTTCGTCTGGAGTGCTGACATCTTTTAGGGCAGGTGAACTTTCATCTAAAGAATCCGCGATTCGATCAATGTTTGCAACCATAGAAAGTCCGCGCACAATTTGTTCTTGATCGGCGTCTTTAGCATCTTCAATCAGGCTTTCGGCGAGAGCAGCGCCGGCATCGCGCGCATCTGAAGTTGCGCTCTGATTTGAATCATCTTGGCTTGCGCTTTCAGTTTCATATTTTGAAGAGATGGCATAGCTAACTGCGGAAAGCGCTACTGCTATTTGCTTTTTAGTGGAATCGGCAATTCCCCCGCTAACTGCAGAATCAAAAAGAGTTCGTGCAATAGTGCGCACTTGCACAACAGTATGTTCAAGTGCGATGCCACGAATATAGATCTCTTCAGCTTCATCTTTTTCGGCAGTCGGAAACCAACGCGCGTGTCCACGTGCTTCAGCAGATTGGGCTCGGATTGATGGAACCTCTTCAATTAATAACCGCGCTTTTGCCAACCAATTGCCCGCTTCTTTTTGAGTAAATCCGGCAGCAACACCTTCAGACATTGTTGCTAATAATTCAGCTGCCTTCTTACTTACTGAAGTGATTTGATCGGTTGCACGACCCACCGGCGTATTTGGATGTGAAAAGTAAGAGAAGAAGATTGCAATAGCAGCACCGAGAAGTGTGGAACTTAATCGATGAGTTGCGGTAGAACCTGAAATACCGGGACCAATAACAATTAGTGCAGTAACCGGAACGTTCACGGATGCAACTTCGCCAAGGTGAAGTGCGCGAGCAACTACCGAACAGAGAATTACAGTTATGCCAACAGCGATGAAACCAAAACTAAAAATAGATACTGCAAATATTGCAACCGCAGATCCAATTGCGGTACCGACAATTTGGCCAAATCCTTCTCGGAGTGATTTATGCAGCGAGATACGAATACTTAGCACGCAAACAATTGCCGCGACTAATCCGCCCTTATAAATAATGAGATCGCCGAGTTGCCATGCCACGGCGCCAGCAAACCCTGCGATGGCAATTTGCCGAACCCAGATATGGCGATCGGTAACGAGTTTTATTAAGCGTTTGAATACTCTCTTCATTTGATTCCAAGTTTAGACAGTTCTGCATATTTATCTTCGATTTGAGTGCGATTCCCCTCGATTGTGCGATAACAGAGGTAATTAAATATAATTAAGGCATGACAAACCTCTTTGATCCGATAACACTTCGGAAAACTACTTTCCAAAACCGCGTCTGGGTTTCGCCGATGTGCCAATACAAGGCAAATGATGGCTTAATTAGCGAATGGCATTTTGCACACTTAAATGCATTTGCAACTGGTGCACCTGGATTGATTATGGTTGAAGCATCCGGGGTAGTTCCAGAAGGTCGAATCTCGTTAGGTTGCACTGGGATTTGGAACGATGAACAAGCAAAAGCTTTCAAGCCCATTATTAATTTTGCACACTCGCAAAATGTAAAGATCGGAATCCAATTAGCCCATGCTGGTCGAAAAGCTTCAACGATGCGGCCTTGGGATGACCATCAAATGGCTGCAGCAAATGAAGGTGGTTGGGAAACCGTTTCAGCTTCACCGCTTGCATATAGCAAGATGCCGGTACCACGCGCTCTAAAAATTCCAGAAATTCATGCGCTTACCAATTCCTTTGTTGATGCTGCACTGCGTTCAGTCGCTGTTGGATTTGATGTCTTGGAAATTCACGCAGCTCACGGATACCTCTTCCACCAGTTTTATTCACCGCTTTCAAATGAGCGGAGTGATGAGTACGGCGGATCTTTTGAAAATCGAATTCGTTTCTTATTGGAAACTACTAATGCGATTCGAGCAGCAATTCCTACCGATACCGTTCTATTTGTAAGAATTTCAGCATCCGATTGGGTTGAAGGCGGCTGGAACATCATTGACGCCGTCGAACTAAGTAAGGCGTTAAAAGAGTTAGGTGTTGATTTAATTGATGCATCTTCGGCCGGGAATAGTCCCGATCAGAAAATTAAAGTTGAACCTGGCTTCCAAGTGCCATTTGCGACTGCGATTCGCACCGAAGTTGGAATTCCAACATCTGCAGTTGGCTTAATCACGACTCCGGAACAAGCGCAACACATTGTTGAAAGTAACGAAGCCGATGCGATTTTTCTTGCACGGGAAATGATTCGCAATCCAAGATGGGCGTTAAGCGCTGCTGAAAAATTAGGGGTAAAGATTAAATGGCCTGCGTCGTTAGAACGTGGCCAAACCTTATGAAGCGCGCGCTATTTATCGATCATGATCACAAAACCAATGGCGGTTTAATTCAACGTCAATTCGAAGCGTGTGGATTTGAAGTTACGAAATTTTTAGTTGTTCCGGAAGCTTCATATAAAGCACCCAATGTTGTCGCAACATTTCCGGATTTTTCAAATTTTGATGTAATCGTTCCGATGGGTGCGCCATGGGGAGTTTGGGAAGATGACCGCATTGGTAATTGGTTGCTTCCTGAATTGAAATGGCTAAAAAATGTTCATAACGCAGGTATCCCAATTTTTGGAATTTGTTTTGGTGGTCAATTAATGGCGCGTGCATTAGGCGGATCGGTAGCACGCGGACCCAAAGCAGAAGTTGGTTGGTATCCGTTAGTGAGTGATGATCAATCAATAATTCCTAATGGGCCATGGTTTCAATACCACTGGGATCGGTGGGTAACTCCAAAAGGCGCTACCGAAATTGCGCGCACCCCGATTGCTTCGCAAGCATTCATTATGGGTAGGACTTTAGGATTGCAGTTTCATCCAGAGGTAAATATTGATGTATTAAATTCGTGGTTGAGTCTAGAAAGTGGCTGCGTAGAGGTGGAAGGCGAAGGCTTAAATTTAGAAATATTACGAGCCCAAACTATTGCTGAAGAGCCCAGCGCCAATATTCGTGCGATTAACTTGGTTAATTACTTTCTAGAGAGCATTGCTACCGCTGATATCAAACCGGTTTAGTTGCATAAATGGCTATAAGATTTAGCAATCGCTTTAATAGGGAAAAGGTAAAATAGAAATGTGCCGCTTGCTTGGCTTCGTTTCGGATCAGAAGCGCAATTTTCCAGAACTTTTCGGCAACGATTTCCAAGAGTTTGTTGAATTATCCAAAGTTCATTGTGATGGTTGGGGAATTTCAAATATCGGTAGCGATGAAAAAGTAGCGCAAATGACCCGCGAACCAATAATGGCTGCCACTAGTGACAAATTCAAAGATAAAATCGCAAATCTTTCTACTGATGGTGCGCTACTTCATATTAGGTGGGCAACTCCTGGGTTGCCGATTAAAGAAGAAAACTCCCATCCATTTATTTATGAAGATATTACTTTCACTCATAACGGAGCAATCCGGCCAGCAACCGCACTAAATGATGAGATTGATCCAAAGTATCTTGCGTTATGCCAAGGTGATACAGATAGCGAGCGATATTTCTATTTCATATTAACAGAAATTGATAAATCTGATTTCATTACGGGAATTAAGAACGCCGTTAACTACGTAAGAAAGAATAAAGATTATTCAAGCATTAATGGCATGATTATGAACGAAGATTATTATGTTGTAATCGCTGAATACGACCTAGCTAAAATTCCACCAATATTTACTGAAGATTATTATGAACTTAGATTTAAAAAGAGCGAAAAAAGCGTGATGGTTGGCTCAAGTGGTTGGAATCAGGATGGATGGGAAATTTTGCCAAACCATCACCTTTTAGTGGTTAACCGAAAAACTTTTGCAACTGAAATTATTAAGTTGGATATATGAGCAATATAAAAGTTCTTGAATTGAAATCACTTCCTGAACAGAGCGCCGGTCGTGAAATATTCGATATCACTTGGCCGGTAATCGGCGGTACTGAAATCACGCCAAATCTCATGCAAGCGTTTGTCCATAACGGAGCCTATTTTGTTGGTGCTTACGATGGCGAGAAGATTGTCGGAGCCACATTTGGCTTCATCGGTACCGCTGGCGGCATTCATTTACATTCACATATGGCCGCTGTGCTTGTTGATTATCGAGATCGCGGAATTGGTGCACTAATGAAGCGCCATCAATTAACTTGGGCTTACGAACATAAGATTCCTTTTATTACTTGGACTTTTGACCCGCTAGTAAAGCGAAATGCAAAGTTAAACATCCTCAAGTTAGGGGTAGAAGTCGCGAGCTATCACCCAAATTTTTACGGAGTAATGCCAGATTTAATTAATGCTGGCGATGATTCAGATCGTTTGATGGCGAAATGGGTGGTTGGGCCAACCTCGCCAAATGAAAAATCACTCACAACTACTATCCCCGAGAGCGCAATCACTATTTCAGTCCCGGAGGATATTGTGAAGTTACGCGAAACGAATTTGGCAGAAGCGAAATCTGCACGAGTTAGAGTCAGAGAAGAATTTCTTGCCGCTTTCAAAGATGGCTATAAAGTTATGGGTTTTTCAGATGATGCTGGATATGTATTAACGAAAGGTGCAAAATGAAGATAGCCGAATATGAGTTCCGCATAATTCACTTGCCGTTAGTTCGGCCATTCCGCACTTCATTTGGAACTCAAACCAACCGCGAAGTCTTGATGGTAAAGGTAACTACTTCAGAAGGCGTGGTTGGATGGGCTGAATGTGTTGCAATGTCTGTGCCGCTCTACTCCCCTGAATATGTTGCTGGATGTTTAGAGACTATGCAGAAATTCTTAATCCCAGCGTTAAATAAAATTGGAGATTTTCGCGCTGAAGATGTTGCGACAATATTGAAACCATATCTCGGTGCGCAAATGGCTAAAGCTGCCTTGGAAACTGCAATTTTGGATGCTCAACTCCGCATCGAAGGAATTTCACTTGCAAAATATCTAGGTGCAACTAAGACCAAGGTTGAATGTGGAGTTTCGGTTGGTATTGCATCATCTATTGGAGCGCTAATTGAGGAAGTTACTTCATATGTTGATAGCGGGTATCGCCGAATAAAATTAAAAATCGAACCTGGTTGGGATATCGAACCGGTAAGAGAAGTTAGAAAGCTCTGGCCGGAAATGCGATTACAAGTAGATGCAAATCAGGCTTATTCACGGAGCGATGGCGCACATCTTGCAAAGTTGGATCCTTACGATTTATTGCTGATTGAACAACCACTTGATGAACACGACATCCTTGGCCACGCAGAATTAGCAAAAGTTGTGAGAACGCCGGTTTGTTTAGATGAATCGATAACTTCACTGCGCGCCGCAGAAGATGCGCTAGCGCTTAAAGCAACCACGATTATAAATATCAAACCTGGTCGAGTTGGTGGATATATAGAATCAGTGAAAATTCATGATCTCTGCGTTAAAGAATCGATTCCAGTTTGGTGCGGTGGCATGTTAGAAACCGGTATCGGTCGTGCGGCAAATCTTGCTTTAGCTGCGCTACCAGGATTCACACTTCCGGGTGATACTTCGGCTTCATCTCGCTATTTTAAGCAAGACATTACGACGCCATTTGAAATGAACGATGGCTACCTAAATGTGCCAACTACACCAGGAATTGGCGTAACGCCCGATATGGATTTCTTAGATTCAATAACAACTTCTAAGGAATTAGCTAAAAATTAGCTTAAGACTTACTAGGAGTAGCAATATTCCGAAACCTCGTGTCACCCAAACATTACCAAGTGATAAACCAAGCTTTGCGCCAAAAAATGCAGTTACAAAAATTCCGGCAGCAATAGCCAAACCAACTTTTAGATCAACATCGCCTGCTTTGTAATACTTCATTACTGCCAAAATTCCAACAGGTAGGAGCATCGAAGTAAGAGATGTGCCGATAGCTTTTGAAGATGAGAACTTTAAGAAGAAAATTAACATCGGCACGATAATAATTCCGCCGCCGATTCCAAATAAACCAGAAGCTATCCCGGCAGTTCCACCAATTAACAGTGCTGTTAACATCACCATCAGATCTGGCACACTTACTCCTCAATCATTGAAAAATTTAATACTGGTGGCGGGTGAAGGATTTGAACCTTCGAAGGCATTGCCGGGGGATTTACAGTCCCCTCCCATTGGCCGCTCGGGCAACCCGCCGTGAAACTATGGAACGCTGAAGTCTAAAGGTATGACCAATGTTTGGCAAAAAAGTTCTTATTTACCAATCATTTGCCGAGGATCGCCATTGCGGCATTGTGCCCGCCGATACCACTTACTCCGCCACCACGAATTGCACCAGCTCCACAAATAAAGATTTGTTTATCATCGGTCTCAACTCCCCAACGGTTTGCATGTGTATTTTCAACAGCTTCGCTAAATGGAAATTGCAAATCTATGTGAAAAATATTACCGCCTGGCAATGAAACATCTTTCTCTAAATCTTGTGGTGATTTTACTTCGATACATAACGTTCCGTTAGCGCTCACCGCTAAGCATTCTTCAATTGGATCAAGTAGATATTGATTTAGCTGATGCAAAATTTGACTAAGCATTTTTGCTTTTACGCCTTCGTTATCGTGGTCAAATAAAGATGCTGGTGTATGAATCGCGAATAAAGTAAGGGTTTGATAGCCCGCTTTATTCAAGTCATCGCTAAGAATGCTGTTATCAGTAAGAGTATGGCAATACATTTCTGCCGGAATAATATTTGGAATTTTTCCGGATTCAGCTTCTTGAAAAGCTTTTTCAAGTTGAGCGTAGCTCTCATCGATGTGAAAAGTCCCAGCAAATGCTGCCTTTGGATCCGTGCCACTTTTAAGCCTTGGCAACTTCTTTAGCAACATATTTATTTTTAATTGTGAACCTTTTGTGTATTTCGGCGGGGTGGCACCAAGTATTTCTGCCAAAATTTGAGGTGCACAATTAGCTGCAATAAATTCGGTTGCAATTATTTCGTTCTTATTTACTTCAACTGTTTTGAACGAACCTTCATCACCAATTTTTGTTACTTTAGAATCAGTACGGATTTCAACGCCTAATTCCCGCGCTCTTGCAGTTAATTTCTTAACTAGAGCTCCCATGCCACCGCGCGGTACTTTCCATTCTCCGGTGCCATTGCCGATCAAATGATAAAGAAAACAGATGTTAGCCATCAAATTATCGGCTGGGGTAAATGTTCCAATAAGGGCATCGGTCAAGACCACGCCTCTTACTAAGTCTTCACTAAATTCACGGCGAATCACCTCACCAAGTGGACGCTCAATAAAGTCATCCCAAACTTGAGAAAGTCCGTTATCGATAGCTAATTGCTTCATCTCAAATCGGGTTAGTAACGGTGAAAGCATCGTAGGTGCCATTACTTGAGCTAACTTAAAGAGATCATTATAAAAAGCATCCCATTTTTTATATTCAAGATCGCTGCCAGTTAAAGCAATGAATGAATCTTTGCTTTCGTCATCTAATTGCCTATTTACCAGCAATCCAATGTTTCGATCATTTCTAGTTGTTGGTGTGAACGAAGAAACTTTTCGGCTTATAGTTTCAAAATCTATAGATAAATCTCTAAGGATTTGGTCTGGTAATAAAGATACTAAGTATGAGTACCTCGAAAGATTTGCATCAAAGTCTGGAAATGCTCGGACGCTGGTTGATGCGCCACCAAGTTCAGACTTAGCTTCTAGAATCAAGGTTTTCTTATTAGATAGGGCTAAGTAGCAGGCTGCAACGAGTCCATTATGACCGCCACCGATAATTACAACGTCAAATTTCTCGTTCACCGCGAAAGGTTATACCTTAGGGGCTTGGTACGTATAGAAATCTGAAAACATATAAGTGGGAGCATAGCAATGGCTGATTCCAGTTTCGATGTAGTTTCAAAAGTCGATCGCATGGAGCTTGATAATGCTTTGAACCAAGCTTCGCGCGAGATCGCAACGAGATTTGATTTTAAGAATACTGGCACAAAAATTGAAATGTCTGGCGAAAAGATTTTGGTGGAATCTGAAACTGAAGAGCGAGCAAAAGCGGCGCTTGACGTGTTGAAGGAAAAGATGGTCAAGCGAACAGTTTCCTTGAAGTATTTAGATACTGCCGAGCCGATGCTTAGTGGCAAGGTTTATCGGATTTTTTCAGCCATTAAAGAGGGAATTTCACAGGAGAACGCTAAGAAAATTGCTAAGTTGCTAAAGGACGAAGGATCTAAAAATTTAAAAACTCAAATCCAAGGTGATGAACTGCGTGTTTCTAGCAAGAGCAAAGATGACTTGCAGGAAGCAATCGCAATGATAAAGAGCGCTCCATTAGATTTCGCAGTGCAATTCCAGAATTTCAGATAACAAATTGACTCGTAATAAAGCCGGACTATTACTTGGATTAGGCGCATACTTTTTATGGGGAGCGTTGCCGTTCTATTGGAAAGCACTTAACGATGCTTCTCCTAGCGAAATTCTGGCGAATCGTGGAATTTGGTCGCTTGTAATCTGCGTATCTGCACTCAAGTTCCGTAAGCAACTTGGAAATGGTTTCGCACTATTAAGAAATAAAAGAAGCGCTATTATTTTGCTTTCTACTTCTGGTTTCCTCACTATTAATTGGTTTGTTTATATCTGGTCAGTTTCAGTAGATCGAGTCGTTGAATCTGCGCTCGGCTATTACATGACACCGCTTATCACTGTGACATTCGGCGTCACTTTTTTACATGAAAAACTAAGAAAAGCTCAGAAAATAGCGGTTGGGTTAGCTGCGATTGGCGTAGTTATTCTCACCGTTGGGTATGGATCTTTTCCATGGATCGCGGTTTCACTTGCGGTTACATGGGGTTCATACAGTTTGTTAAAAAAGACGCTAAACGCCGGGGCTCTGGAAGCACTTTCAGTAGAAACCCTCTTTGCCTTAATTCCAAATGTTGGTTACTTGATTTATCTGGAATCAAAGGGAACCGCGCAATTCGGTCACAGTTTCCCTAACACTTTACTTTTAATTGGAGCGGGCTTTGCCACGATTGCACCGCTATTAATGTTCAATGGCGCAACGCTTAGGTTGCCACTTACTACAGTTGGATTACTGCAATATATAACCCCAACTATTATGTTCTTTATTGGAATTTTAGTAAATCATGAAGATATGGTGGCTTCGAAATTAATCGGTTTTATCTTTATCTGGATTGCTTTGGTATTTCTTGGAACTGATTTAGTTAAATCAAGCCGATCTATCGACAATAGCGGAGCATAAGTTTTCTAGAGCAGTTCGAGCTGGACTGATTGGCAATCCACTCAATAATTTCTTTGCGTTATTTGCGACTTCATGAAGTTGGGCTCTTGATTCTAATAGCGCCGGGTGTGCTCTTAATTTCAAAATAACTTCCGCTACTGTCTTATCGTCATGAATTGGTTTTGCGAGCAAAGCTTTTAGCTCAGCATCTTTGGGATCCTTCGATTGCATAACCCGAATTGTGACGAGGGTTGGAACGCCTTCTTTTAAATCGGTTCCAGGTGTCTTGCCAGATTGATGAGAATCACTTGCGATATCAATTACATCATCAGCTAGTTGAAACGCTACGCCAATTTTTTCGCCAAACTCGGTAACAATTTCCATCGCTTCTTTTGATGCACCAGAGAGCATTGCGCCAAAGCGCGCGCTTGCTGAAATTAAAGAACCTGTTTTATCAGCAACTACGCGGAGATAGTGCGTTAATGGATCCTCGCCATTTTTTGGACCTTGGGTTTCCAAGATTTGCCCAATAACAAGGCGTTCGAAAGTTACCGCTTGCAATCTAACTGCTTCGGGGCCCACTTCAGAGAGCAGATTTGAAGTCTTCGCAAATAGATAATCACCGGTAAGAATTGCAACACTATTCCCCCAACGGTTATTAGCGCTCTCTACTCCACGTCGTAACGACGCTTCATCCATTACATCATCATGATACAAAGTTCCAAGATGAGTAAGTTCGCAAGCAGTAGCAGCTTTAATTACATCACCATTCATTTTTCCTAAATGGCCAGTAATAAGCGCAAGTAAAGGTCTAAGTCTTTTGCCGCCAGCTTCAACAAGATGGCGCGAAGTTTCGATAACTAACGGGTAATCCCCTTGGATTCGGATTTTGAGTAATTCTTCTACTTCATTTAATTGCGCAAGTAATTCTTCTTCAAAAACCGGATCAAGATTTGGTATTCCGGTTGCGCCAACTTGAGACATCACAGTTATTTCGTTAACGAATAAACGTTGCGAGAGTATTAATTGCATTCAAGACCGGTGTTGGATAAACACCGAGTACTAATGTAACTCCACCAGAAACCCAAATTGCAATTGAGGTGAGCGGTGAAGGAATAACAACAGTTAGTGAATCGCCATTATCGTCAGCAAAATACATCATCACAATTACCCGAATATAGAAGAACGCAGCGATCGCACTAGAAAGTACGCCGACCACAACGACTCCGATATTTCCAGATTCATAAGCAGCGGTGAAGATCGCAAATTTTCCAATGAAGCCACTCGTTAATGGAATTCCGGCAAATGCAAATAAGAAAAATGAGAAGAGGGCTGCAATTTTTGGCGATCTACGGCCAAGTCCAGCCCAGCGATTTAAATCTGTTATCTCGCCAGATGAATCTCGAACTAAAGTAATAACTCCGAAAGCTCCGATTGTGGCGAAACCGTAAGCCAAAAGGTAGAAGAGGGTTGCCGCTAATCCAGCTTTATTTAGCGCAATTACTCCAGTAAATAAGAAGCCAGCATGTGCAATGGATGAGTAAGCCAACATTCGCTTGATATCGCGCTGGGTAATGGCAACTATTGATCCAACCAACATAGTTGCGATTGCAATAACGGTAAGGATTGGACGCCAATTCCAGTTAGCTTCGGCAAAAGTTACATAGTAGATACGTAGCATCGCACCGAATGCTGCAACTTTTGTAGCTGCTGCCATAAAACCTGTAATAGGAGTTGGAGCTCCTTGATAAACATCGGGCGTCCAAGCATGAAATGGCACTGCGCCTACTTTGAAAAGTAAACCAAGAGAAATAAAAGTCAATCCAATCAATAAGAAAATATTGTTAGCAGTGCCGCCGATAACTGCTGCATGTATTCCAGAAAGAGTTACTGAATATGAAAATCCATATAGGAATGCGGCGCCAAATAAGAAGAATGCAGAAGCATACGCCCCGAGCAAGAAGTACTTAAGCGCAGCTTCTTGTGAGAAGAGGCGTCGATGCCGAGAAAGTCCAGCCATTAAATAAAGTGGTAGTGATAAGACTTCAAGAGCTACAAAAAGTGTGACTAGATCATTAGCGGCTGGGAAGAGCAACATCCCAGCAACAGCGAAAAGTGTTAATGGGAAAATTTCAGTTTGTTGGCGACCAGCTTGCAGTGCGCTCTTCTCTTCATCTGAACCAGGAACAGCCGATGCTTGCGCCGTGAAATTATCCACATCTCCGATAATCATTACTGCGAAGAATGCAATTAAGAGAATTGTTCCTTGCATCAAAATAGTTGGGCCATCGATCATGACCGAGCCCATCGCGGCTTTAGCTGAAGTTAAATTTCGAATTCTTAGCAATGAAAGAAACGCAATGAAAAGCGTTCCGAGAGTTAGTGTGAGTTGTAAGACTGCACGGCGTTTAGCAGCGGCAAAAGCTTCGAGTAAGACTCCGATAACCGCACCGCCAAGAACGATCAATATTGGTGCCAGGAATGAATATTGCAGAACAGGAGTATCGCTCATGGCTATTTCCCTCCCACTGTTGGAGCTGGATCGCTAAAACCAGCTGCAGTTAACGTTGCAACTGAGGCAGGATTAATGACATCTAGTAATGGCTTTGGATAGAAACCTAAGAAAATGATTACCGCAATTACTGGTGCAATCGCAATACGTTCACGTCTAGTTATGTCAGTCAAGTTCTCATTACCTGGCGTGATAGGACCATGTAACGCTTTTTGAACTGGAATTAATATGTACAGCGCTGCCAAAACAATTCCTAAAGTTCCAATTACTGCTGCTACTGGATATCGAGTATATGTTCCAACAAGGACTAAGAATTCGCTAACGAAACTGGAAAGACCAGGTAAGGCCAAACTTGAAAGTCCAGCAATGAAAAATGTCCATGCGAGTACTGGCGTAACGCGCTGCAATCCACCGAAATCTGCAATCGTTGAGGAACCGCGTCGCTTGGAAATCCATCCTGCTACTAAAAAGAGTGCAGCGGTAGAGAATCCGTGGTTAACCATATAAAGCGTAGCGCCAGAATGTCCTTGGGTGGTCATTGCAAAAATTCCCATTGTGATAAAACCAAAGTGAGAAATCGAAGTAAATGCGATTAAACCCTTTATATCTTTCTGTCCAATTGCTAAGAATGCACCATAAAGAATTGAGATTAGCGCTAAGACAATTATTATCGGTGTAAAGGTCTTCGAAGATTCTGGAAAGAGTTTGATGCAATATCGAATCATTCCAAAAGTTCCGACTTTATCTAGTACGCCTAACAACAGAACCGATGTTCCTGGCGTTGCAGATTTAGCTGCATCTGGCAACCAAGTGTGCAGCGGCCATAGCGGTGCTTTAATTGCGAACGCGATAAAGAAACCAAGGAATAAGAAATTCTGAGTTGTCGAATCAATGGTTAATTGTGAGAGTTTTTCAATATCAAAAGTATGACCGCCTTGATGGCCCGAGATCACATAAATACCAATGATTGCTGCGAGCATTAATAGCCCGCCAAATAAGCTGTATAGCAAGAATTTAACAGCGGCTGCCGCACGTTCGCCAACGCCGTAGCCACCGATTAAGAAATAAACCGGAACCAACATAGCTTCAAAGAAAACATAAAATAGGAAAACATCGGTGGCAGCAAAGACGCCGATCATCATGGTTTCTAAAATTAGGATTAGAATATAGAAAGTCTTACTTCCCCATCGTCCACCTTCAGATTCGTGCCAGCCGGCAACAATCACGATTGGTACCAAAATAACGGACATTAATATCAAAACTAACGCGATGCCATCAATGCCAAGACTGTAATTTATTCCAAATGACGGAATCCAAGAGTAATTCTCAACGAATTGAAAACCTGGGCGATCAATTTCAAATCGAAGCGCAATTAATACGCCTAAGAAAGCCACTGCGATTGATGTTGCAAGTGCTAACCATTTAGCGGAATTACTCTTGCTTTTCGGAAGTGTGAAAATTAGCAATGCGCCAAGAAGTGGTAGCGCACCAAGCGAAGTTAAATAGTTCATAACGTTACGACCCAGATTGTTGCGAGTAGCGCAAAAGCGCCAAAAAGTATTAAGAGTGCGTAGCTACGAACAAAACCATTCTGAGTTTTACGAATTCCTTTTGAACTTCCGATAACCACTGCGCCAACGGTTCTAACCGCGCCATCGATTGCTCTCTCATCTGTTGCTACTAAGAAATTTGTAAGGGCTTGGCCCGGACGCATCAAAACTGCTTCGTTGAAATCGTCTTGCAACAAATCGCGTCGAGCAATCTTGGTAAATATGTTGACATTGGTAGGTGCTACACGTGGAACATCGCTTCGATACTTAGCAATTGCAATTGCAACGCCAATTAATACCGCAACCAAAGCCATAGTTGTAACCACTACAGGTTGGAAGCGTTCCGCATGTTCAACTTCATGGCTATTAACAACTGGAGCTAGCCAAGAAACAAAGCGATTTCCGCTGGAAAGTAGGAATCCGGAAGCGACTGATCCGATAGCCAAAATTGCCATTGGTCCCCACATTAAGAAAGGTGATTCATGTGGATGCGCTTTCTCGTCCCAACGTTTTGCGCCAGTGAAGGTAAGAATTATTACGCGAGTCATATAGAAAGCGGTGACGAGTGCGCCAAGTAGAGCAGCTCCACCAATGAACAATCCTTTGATGCCTTCGGAGTTAAATGCAGTTTCAATAATTTTATCTTTAGAGTAGAAGCCGGCAAATGGTGGTACTCCGATGATTGCTAAATAGCCAAGGCCAAAAGTAATTGCAGTTATTGGCATTAACTTTCCAAGGCCGCCATATTTCCGCATGTTAACTTCATCATCCATGCCGTGCATTACTGAACCTGCACCCAAAAACATTCCAGCTTTGAAGAAACCATGAGTTAGAAGATGCATGATTGCAAATGCATAACCAACTGGACCAAGTCCGGTTGCAAGAATCATGTAGCCAATTTGCGACATTGTTGAGGCCGCAAGTGCTTTCTTAATATCATCTTTAGCGGTACCTATTAACGCACCAAACATCAGCGTAATTGCTCCGATAATCACAACGCAAAGTTGAGCTGTTGGGGCGTTATCAAAAATGAAATTAGAACGAGTAATCAAGTAAACGCCTGCAGTTACCATCGTTGCAGCGTGGATCAAAGCCGATACTGGAGTTGGACCAGCCATCGCATCGCCAAGCCATGATTGCAATGGGAATTGTGCAGACTTACCAGTTGCGGCAAGTAACAGCATCAATCCAATTCCAGTTAGCGCGGCCGTTGACGCACCAGAAACTTTCTCTTCGACGCCAGCAAATGAAACTGTGCCAAATGTTGCAAAAGCAATCATGATTGCAAGTGAGAGACCGACATCGCCTACTCGGTTAGCTATGAAAGCTTTCTTTGCGGCTGTCGCATACTCCGGTTTTTGGTTCCAGAAGCCAATAAGTAGGTATGAAGCAAGGCCCACACCCTCCCAGCCCACATAGAGATTTAGATAAGAATCACCTAGTACTAACAACAACATCGCGGCGATAAAGAAGTTAAGGAATGCAAAGAAGCGGCGGCGATCTAAATCATGGGACATATATGCAATGGAATAGATATGAATCAAAGTTCCAACGCCGGTAATAAGTAGTACAAATGAAATTGAAAGTTGATCTAGAAGGAGTGAGGCATCAACTTGAAAGGTACCAACTGAAATCCATGAGAAAAGTTTTTGAGTTACGGCTCGAGATTCCGATGGCCGAGCCAGCATCTGTAAAAATTCAAATGCGCCAATGCCAAATGCGGATGCTGAAATTAAAGTAGCAAAAATGTGGCCCCACTTATCAGCTCTACGGCCAAGCATCATTAAGAAACCTGAACTAAATAGTGGAAGCGCAATTAGGTATACCAAGTTATTTGATGTCATTTCATCACCGCTTCAACAAACTTGCGTCGTCGACAGAAGTTGAGCGACGAGAGCGGAAAATGGTAACGATGATTGCTAATCCGACAACAACTTCACAGGCAGCAACTACCATGGTGAAGAATGCAATGATTTGACCATCAAGGGTTCCGTTGATCCGCGCAAAAGTTACAAATGCTAAATTCGCTGCATTCAACATAAGTTCAATACACATAAAAACTACGATTGCATTGCGTCGGATAACAACGCCAACAGCACCGATCGTAAATAACATTGCTGATAGATAAAGATAATTAGCGGAGTTCATTACTTGTCACCACTCTCGTCATCAACTTTCGGAAGCGAACCAAGCGCATACTGAGTAGAGTCTTGAACATCGCCTCGCGCGGTCAATACCCCTGAGATTGAGTTCTTTGCTGGAGTGCCATCTGGTAATAACGCTGGAACATCTACTGCGTTGTGACGAGCAAATACACCAGAACTTGGGAGACCAGCAGCATTTGCCAGTGAATCGCCTCGGAATCGAACGCTTGATAATGCACGCTGACTAAGGCGGGCCCCGGCACTTTTCTGACTATGTGCCAAAACCATTGCACCTAGAGCGGCTGTAATAAGTAGCGCCGAAATAACTTCGAATGGAAAGACATACTGCGTGAAAATTAGCGATGCTAAACCTTGAACGTTACCCGGTTCGTTTGCCATCGCTAATCCGACTGAGACGTGATTTAAAGTGGCACGACCGATTAGTGAAATTAACAGACCACCAAATCCGAGCGCTGCCACAATCGCAGTGGCGCGATGCCCTTTAATATTTTCAGTAAGTGAATCTGGAGCATCTACGCCGACTAACATCAAAATAAATAAGAAGAGCATCATCACCGCTCCGGTATAAACCACGATCTGCACAATTCCTAGGAACGCGGCATCGAGAGCTATGTAAAAAATTGCTAGCGTAATCATTACCCATGCAAGCAAAAGTGCCGAGTGCACTGCTTTTCTAACAATTAGCATTCCGAGCGCAGCTAAAACTGATAGTGGAGCCAAAATATAAAATAGAATTGCTTCTGGTTTTTGAGTTTGACCAATTTCTAGGGAGAGCCGAATCATTGTTGTACGCCTTTAACTTCGCCGCGGTAATAACTGCCTTCATCTGCGCCAGGTGCCATTGGGTGCGGTGGCATGATCATTCCTTGATGTATTGGAGATAGTAAATCTTGTTTCTCATAAATTAATTTTTCTCGAGAATCATCAGCTAATTCATACTCGTTAGTCATTGTTAGCGCGCGAGTTGGGCAAGCTTCAATACATAATCCGCAGAATACGCATCGCAAATAATTAATTTGATAAACCTTGCCATATCGCTCGCCTGGTGAAAATCGCGCTTCCTCGGTATTACTTTCGCCTTCAACGTAGATTGCATCTGCTGGACAAGCCCATGCGCAAAGTTCGCAACCAATGCATTTCTCAAGACCATCAGGGTGGCGATTTAATTGGTGGCGGCCGTGGAATCTAGGCGCAGTTGGCTCTTTAACTTCCGGATATTGCACTGTATTTGGCTTCTTAAACATCGTTCTGAAAGTTACCCAGAAACCAAGAAGTTGGGTTAAGAATGTACTTGGTCCGTTATCTAAAACAGGTGATGATTCGGCAGCAGCTTTTTCAATGGCATCATTTTTAAAAGGTTCAATGTTGTATATCTCAGACATGATCTTCCAATCTCGCTTTAGCTACAGGAAGTGCTGGGACTGGGAAGGATGGTGTTGAAATTTCGCCAATATCTCTTGCTGTCACTTCATTTTTTTCGCGTGCACGATCGAAAAGTGATGAAACTGCAAGGACGATTAACACAATACCTAAAGTAAATCCAACAATAACTGCCTGCGGTGCGCCCTCAAGTGAAAGTGTTCGCAGTGTTGCGACTATAAGAATCCACGCCAATGAAACTGGAATTAATACTTTCCAACCAAATTTCATGAATTGGTCGTAACGAAGTCTTGGCAAAGTTCCACGTAACCAAACGAATACAAAGAAGAAACCGAGAACTTTGATTGCAAACCAAAATAGTGTGAACCAACCGCCGAGCCAACTTTCAGTAAATCCAAGACCAGGAAATGCATGGTATCCGCCAAGGAATAGCGTTGTTGCTAAAGCAGAAACCGCAATAATGTTTACATATTCAGCTAAGAAGAAGAGTGCGAATTTAAGTGAAGAATATTCAGTATGGAATCCACCGACTAATTCGCCTTCAGCTTCAGCTAAATCAAACGGTGCGCGGTTTGTTTCGCCAACCATAGATATTGCATAAATAACAAAAGATGGGAAAAGCACAACTGAGTACCACCATTTATCTTGCGCAGCGACAATATCCGAAGTCGACATGGATCCGGCATAAATGAAAACTGCTACTAATGAAAGACCCATCGCAACTTCGTAAGAAATTACTTGAGCGCTAGAGCGCAATCCGCCGAGTAATGGATAAGTAGATCCAGATGACCAACCAGCTAGCACGATTCCATAAACCCCAACGGAAGCGATGGAAAGTACGTATAAAACGCCGACTGGAAGGTCGGTTAGCTGCATCGCAGTTTCATGGCCGAAGAAATTAACTTTGCCAGTAAATGGAATAACTGCGAACGACATAAAGCAAGTGGTCGCGCTAATTATCGGTGCTATTACGAAAACAATTCGATCTGCTGCTTTTGGAATTAAATCTTCTTTCAAAGCTAATTTAACGCCGTCAGCAAGCGCTTGCAATAGTCCAAACTTGCCTACGCGGTTCGGCCCAATACGCATTTGCATAATAGAAACGATTCTACGTTCGCCCCATACTGACATCAGAGTTAACAAAATGCATACTGCAAAAACGATTAGCCCTTTAACGGCGATAATCCAACCAGGATCTTGTCCGATTAACTGTGCAGTTGTCATGCCTTCACCACCGATACTGATGCGCCACTTGCAATACCAAGCGTTGCAATTGTTTTCGAAGTATGTGAATTTCTTGGAACCCAAACTGAATTGCTTTCTATATCTTTTATTTCACAAGGCAAAGTGATTTCACCTCGGCTATTTGAAACTCGAACTGGGTCGCCGCTCTTAACGCCTAATTTTTCGGCACGGTCTGTGGAAATAACTGCAACAGATGGATGCGCTGTATTTGCTAAATTTACTTCGCCGTCTTGTAGTGAGCCAGCATCTAGAAGTAACCGCCAGCTTGCCAAAATAGTATCGCCTGAAATTGCTGTACCACTAGCGGCTATGAATGGCGCACGAGCGCCGTCCCAATTCCCAAGTGAGGCAAACTCATTAGCTGCAGCCGCAACAGTTGGCAGATTAATTGGCTTGCCCATTTTTTCTGCGATCATCGAAAGTATCCGAACATCGCTTCGAAGATCAGGAACATCAACTGCTGTTTCGAATGCGCGAGCGCGACCTTCCCAATCTAAGAACGATCCGCTCTTCTCGACTACAGCAGCTATCGGCAGAATTACGTTAGCAATTTCAGTAATAGAGCTATGGCGCATTTCTAGGCTCACCACAAATGCTTTTTCGAGTCCGACTAGGGCATCAGCAGAGATATCTAACGGATCAACGCCGCCTACTAATAAGGAATCAATGTCGCCGCTTTGTAAACCAACAAGAATTTCAGAAGTTGTTCGACCAATGTTCTCCGGAATTGATTTAACTCCCCATGCACTTTGTATATCTACGCGAGCTGCAACATCACTAACTGGACGACCACCAGGTAGCAGAGTTCCGATTGCGCCAGCTTCTATAGCGCCGCGCTCACCAGCACGTCGAGGAATCCAGGCAAGTTTTGCACCGCTAGTTTGTGCAAGCTTAAGTGCTGCTGAAAGTGCGCCATACGATTCACATAACCGCTCGCCCACCAAGATTACAGATTTAGAAGTAAGCCCAGAAATTTTTGAGATCAATTGAGATTCATTGCCTGCAGCCGATTTAATTACTTGGGCGTTAAGTTTTTTGCTGCCTCGAGTTGTAAATGGTGCAATAGTGGTGACTTTTAAGCCACGCTTACGAACTTGCTTGTATGCGCGAAGAAAAACAATTGGAGATTCGTCTTCAGGTTCAAAGCCAATTAATACCAAGTGATCTGCGCGGTCAATAGCAGAGTAATTCACTTGAACGCCAACAATTGCGCTAGTTAAGAAATCTCGCTCTTCATCGGTATGAACTCGGGAACGGAAATCAATATCGTTTGTGTTTAAAGCGACGCGTGCAAATTTACTGTATCCATAAGCATCTTCAACTGTGGCTCGGCCACCAACGAGTACTGCAGCGCGATTAACACTTAAACCAGCAGCCGCAGTTGCCAACGCTTCCGGCCATGAAGCTTCATGCAATTCACCGTCAGCGCCACGAATCATTGGAGTTTTGATTCGATTGTTTGCAGTTGCATATTTAAATGCCCAACGACCTTTATCGCAGTTCCACTCTTCATTTACTTGAGAGTCATCTCCAGCAAGGCGACGGAGCGTTTTCCCGCGGCGCACATCGGTACGCATATCGCATCCGCTGGCGCAGTGTTCGCAAGCAGATGGCGTTGAAACTAAGTCGAAAGGGCGAGCTCGGAAACGATAAGAAGCGCCAGTTAACGCACCAACTGGGCAAATCTGAATTGTGTTTCCAGAGAAGTAAGAATCAAATGGTTTTTCTTCATAGATGCCAACTTGTTGTAGCGCGCCACGGTCATTCAAAGTTATAAATGGATCGCCTGCGATTTCCTCTGAGAATCGAGTACAACGGGCACAAAGAATGCAGCGTTCGCGATCTAGAAGTACTTGCGCTGAAATTTTAATGGGTTTTTCAAAGGTTCGCTTATAACCATCAAAACGAGATTCGCCATTCCCATTGCTCATCGCTTGATTCTGTAGTGGACATTCGCCGCCTTTATCGCAAACTGGACAATCAAGTGGGTGGTTCACTAAAAGGAATTCCATAATTCCTTTTTGCGCTTTTTCTGCAACGTTAGAAGTTAGTTGAGTATTTACAACCATTCCAGTTTCAACTGGGATTGTGCAGGATGCTTGAGGTTTAGGAAATTTACGACCGTTAATTTCAATATCAACTAAGCATTGGCGGCATGCTCCGACAGGATCTAGCAGCGGATGATCGCAGAATCGTGGAATTTGTATTCCCAATTTTTCTGCTGCACGAATAACCAGCGTTCCTTTAGGAACTGTTACTTCAAAACCATCAATAGTTAGCGTAATTAATTCAAGTGTTACATCAGCGGAAACTTCTTGAGTACTCATTATTTTGCACCTCCCGCAGGCGAAGTAGCAAAAATGGTTGATGCAACTGAATCAAATGGGCATCCACCAATTGCAAGGTGTTGTAAGTATTCATCTTTAAAGTACCGGATTGAAGAAATGATCGGACTGGCAGCGCCATCAGCAAGAGCGCAAAACGAGCGTCCCATAATGTTGTCACAGAGGTCGAGCAACTTATCTAAATCTTCAGCGGTGCCTTTGCCATGCTCTAAATCTTTGAGAATTTGCACCAACCACCACGTGCCTTCACGACATGGTGTGCATTTACCGCAAGATTCATGTTTATAAAATTCAGTCCAACGCAGTACCGCGCGCACTATGCAAGTTGTTTCATCAAAAATTTGTAACGCTTTTGTGCCGAGCATCGAACCGGCGGCTGATACGCCTTCGTAATCTAACGGGGTATCTAAATGTGCATCTGTAAATAATGGCGTTGAAGATCCACCAGGTGTCCAGAATTTCAATTTATGTCCGTTTCGAATTCCACCAGCAAGTTCTAGTAATTCTCGAAGCGTGATTCCAAGTGGCGCTTCAAATTGACCAGGATTATTAACATGGCCAGATAGTGAGTACAAGGTGTAACCCTTTGACTTCTCGGTTCCAATTGCGGCGAACCATTCTGGGCCGTTCGCAATAATAGAAGGTACCGATGCTACGGTTTCAACGTTATTTACGATGGTTGGTCGCGCATATAAACCAGCAATCGCTGGGAATGGCGGGCGAAGTCTTGGTTGGCCGCGGAAACCTTCTAGCGAATCTAGTAGCGCAGTTTCTTCGCCACAGATATATGCACCAGCACCAACGTGTAGAATTAATTCTAAATCAAAACCTTTTCCTAAAATATTTTTGCCGAGGTAGCCAGCTTTGTATGCATCTTCGATTGCTTGCTGGACTCTACGAATTACATGCGCAACTTCGCCGCGGATATAAATAAATGCATGGTTAGCTCGGATTGCATAAGAACCAATAATGATTCCTTCGATCAATACATGTGGGTTTGCCATCATCAGCGGCGTATCTTTACAAGTGCCTGGCTCTGATTCATCGGCATTAACTACGAAGTAATGTTCTTTGTTATCGCCTTGTGGAATAAAACCCCACTTCATTCCAGTAGGGAAACCAGCGCCACCACGACCACGTAATCCGGAGTCTTTGACGCTCTGAATTACGGCATCTGGCTCCATGGCGAGCGCTTTTTCTACAGCTTTATAGCCACCATTTCGTTTATAACCCGCAATTGTGAATGAATCTTTTTCATCCCAATTTGCGGAAAGGACAGGCGTTAACTTAGACATTACTTACCTTCCTTTGAAAGTTTCAATCCAAGTAATGAAGGTTCGCCTGCAGATACACCTTCGCCTGCGCGACCATCACTAATGCCTGCAAGTACTGCGGAGTTTTCGCGCCATGTAGGCAATTTATCTGGCCCGCGAGTTGGAGCTGGTGGATTTCCACTGCGTATAGCATCAACTAAATCTTTAGCAGATTGCACAGTTTGATTATCGTAGAACTCCCAGTTCGCCATAACTACGGGTGCATAATCACAAGCTGCGTTGCATTCAATTCGTTCTAACGAAACTTTGCCATCTTTAGTCGCACAATTATTTTCAATTCCAAGATGTTCTTTCAAACCTTCATAAATTGCATCGCCGCCCATAACTGCACAAAGAGTGTTGATGCAAACACCAACATGGTATTCCCCTACTGGTTCGCGTTTGTATTGGGTATAGAAACTTACAACTGCAATTACTTCTGCTGTTTCTAAATCTAATTTTTCGGCAATTGTTTCGATTGATTCATTCGTTACATAACCGTCACGAGCCTGCGCGAAATGTAATAACGGCATGATCGCAGAACGTTTGCGAGGGTAACGATTAATTATCGAATCGATCACGGTGAAATCTTCATTTGTAAATGGCATTAGCGATCGACGCCTCCCATAACTGGATCAATCGAAGCTACCGCACCAACGATGTCGGCAATTTGCGAACCTTCACACATCGCAGCTGTTGATTGGAGGTTATTAAAAGATGGTTCTCTAAAGTGAACTCGATAAGGGCGAGTTCCGCCATCTGAAATTAAATGAACGCCAAGTTCACCTCTAGGTGATTCTACGGCGCTATAAACCTGGCCGGCCGGGACTCGGAAACCTTCAGTTACTAACTTAAAGTGATGAATCAGTGATTCCATTGAAGTACCCATAATTTCGCGAATATGGTTTAGTGAATTGCCAAGTCCATCGCCACCAAGTGCTAATTGTGACGGCCATGCGATTTTCTTATCCGCAACCATTACTGGTTGACCCTCAAGAACATCTAACTTGTCACAAGCTTGTTCAATAATTCGGAGTGACTGCTCAAGCTCATTCATTCGAATTAAGAATCGGCCATAAACGTCTGAAGTATCCGCGGTAATGACATCAAAATCATAATTCTCGTAACCGCAATATGGTTGCGTTTTCCGAAGATCCCAAGGCATTCCAGTTGCGCGAAGCACTGGTCCAGTAACTCCCAAAGTTGTACAACCAGCAAGATCTAGGATTCCAATATCTTTTGTACGCTTCAACCAAATTGTGTTACCAATCAAAAGCTTTGCGTTATCTTTGAAATTAACCCGTAACTCTTTTACAGTTGCCCGAATCTTTGCAGTTGCACCTTCTGGCAAATCTTGCGCGACACCGCCTGGACGAATGTAAGCCATATTCATACGAAGACCTGAAACCATCTCGAAGATATCGAGGACTAATTCGCGCTCTCTGAATGCGAAAATCATTGGCGAAAGTGCGCCAAGTTCGAGTGCGCCAGTACCTAGCGCAACCATGTGTGAAGAAATTCGATTTAATTCCATCATTAATACTCGAATAACGGAAGCACGCTCGGTTATATCGTTGGTAATCCCAAGCAACTTCTCAACACCTAAGCAATATGCCGCCTCGTTGAAAAGTGGTGCTAAATAATCCATGCGGGTTACGAAAGTTACCCCTTGAGTCCAAGTGCGGTATTCGCAGTTCTTTTCAATTCCAGTATGTAAGTACCCAATACCACAGCGCGTTTCAGTGACAGTTTCACCTTCAAGTTCCAGAATTAAACGAAGTACGCCATGTGTAGATGGGTGCTGTGGCCCCATGTTTACAACAACGCGCTCCTCTTTTGTTGCGCCAATTTCAGTTACTAATGAATCCCAATCACCGCCGGTTACAGAATAAACGGTGCCTTCAGTTGTCTCACGTGTGGATGCATACGGATCGTGGCTCATTGGTACTTCCTCCGTTCGTCAGGAGGAGGTATTACTGCGCCTTTATATTCAACGTCAATTCCGCCAAGTGGATAATCTTTTCGTTGCGGATGTCCTGGCCAATCATCTGGCATCAAAATACGAGTAAGTCCTGGATGTCCATCAAAAATTATTCCAAACATGTCAAAGGTTTCACGTTCATTCCAATTACACCCCGCCCAAACTTCAACGAGTGAAGGTAGGTGTGGATTTGAATCGGGAATTGAAACTTCAATTCTGATTCGGCGATTATGCGTCATTGAAAGTAAGTGGTAAACCGCATGAAGTTCACGATTCTTATCTTCTGGGTAATGTGCACCGCTAACGCCCATGCACTGTTCAAATCTAAGAGTTTCGGTATCACGGAGTTTCTTAGCTGTATCAAAAAGGTGTGACGCTTTAACATGAAGTGTTAGCTCATCCCTATCAACAATAACTTTCTCAATCGCATCGTTAAATTCTGGAAATGCTCGCTCAAGTTCATCAGTAACATCATCAAAATAACTTCCAAATGGGCGCTCTGAAGAACCAGGTTTTACTTTATTTCTGACAAGCCCACCATAACCAGATGTGTCGCCAGTTCCAGATACGCCAAAAGCGCCTGAATTTAAACTCTTATCTTGACTCATGCACTCGAGCCAAAGACTGGAAGTGAATGAGTTGGCACAGCAGCGAGCGCAGCTGCTTCAACTTCGCGAATAACTTTTTCACGATTTACACCAAGCTTTGCATCACCAATATGTTCATGTAACTTCAAAATTGCATCCATCAACATCTCTGGACGAGGTGGACAACCTGGCAGATAAATATCGACAGGGACAACATGGTCTACACCTTGCACGATTGCATAGTTGTTAAACATTCCACCAGAGGATGCACATGCGCCCATTGCAATTACCCATTTAGGGGCAGCCATTTGATCATAAATCTGGCGGAGAACTGGCGCCATTTTGTTTGAAACTCGTCCAGCAACAATCATTAAATCCGCTTGTCTAGGCGAAGCTCGGAATACTTCCATGCCAAATCGAGCTAAATCGTAACGACCTGCACCAGCTGCCATCATTTCAATTGCGCAGCAAGCTAATCCGAATGTTGCTGGCCAAAGTGAGTTCTTGCGCATATATCCCGCAAGTTTCTCAACTGAAGTTAATACGAAACCGCTCGGTAATTTTTCTTCTAAGCCCACAATTAATCCCATTCCAGTCCGCCACGTCGCCATACATATGCGTATGCAACGAAGACGGTGCCAATAAATAGCACCATTTCAACAAGACCAAAGAGTCCGAGTTGATCAAATGAAACTGCCCATGGATACAAGAAAACAATTTCAATATCAAAAATAATGAAGAGCATTGCAGTTAAGAAATACTTGACTGGGAAGCGTCCGCCACCTTGGGCTTGTGGGCTTGGTTCTATGCCGCATTCATACGCTGCAGCTTTTGCTCGGTTATAACGTTTTGGCCCAGTAAGCGCTGCGGCGACAATTGAAAATACTCCGAACCCGAACCCGAAGGCACCGATCACCAGAATTGGAATATATGGGTTCACAGTTCTTTATCCTAGGTGAGCCGTTAAATATGGCGAAATTAACTAGCCTTGATTCCCATGTGAACTGCGACAACCCCACCCGTCAAATTCTTAAAATGCACATCAGACCAGCCTGCAGCCACTACTCGATCGGCCAAATCTCGCTGATTGGGCCAGGCTCGAATTGATTCCGCCAGATATATATAGGCCTCGGGGTTGGATGTCGCCCGCTTGGCTATCCAAGGGAGCGCTCGCATTAAATATTCCAGATAGATATAGCGAAATGGTCCAAATGTAGGCTCGGAAAATTCAACTATAAATAATCTACCGCCAACTTTAGTTACACGTAACGCTTCCGTTAAAGCCTTGTCAAAATTATTTGTATTTCTTAATCCAAATGAAATTGTTGTTACGTCAAAAGTATTTTTCTCAAAAGGCAGTGCAAGTGCATCGCCTAAAACAAAATTAATATAAGGGCGACGTTTTCTCCCCGCAGTTAACATTCCCTCTGAAAAATCTAGCGCAGTTACCGATGCACCGGCCTTCGCAAGCGGCTCGCTAGAAGAACCAGTTCCTGCAGCCAAATCGAGAATTTGCATTCCGCTAGATGGTCCAATTAATTTTTTTACTTTCTTCCGCCAAGATCTGGTTCTGCCCAAACTAAGAATGTCATTGGCAATGTCGTATCGACGTGCGACGCCATTAAACATTGCCGCTACCTCATCGGGATTCTTATTCAGATCCGCACGCTTGCCATTTTCCTGATTCACTCTCCTATCTTTGCGCGTAGTACGCTGACCTACAAATTCAATTTCGAACGAGCTGCTAAAGGGAGATTTCAGTGAATCAACGGTTCACCACCGAACTACTCGGTGATCACCCTTCACTTTTAGAGATCGCAATCGAAGATGAGGACGCGATTTCCTCATGGGTGCGTGGTGGCGAGGGCTTAATTGGATTTGGTGAATACAAACGGCTCGTAGTTTCCGGACCGGATCGTTTTGAAAAAGCGCGCGCTTGGTGGCGCAACGAGCTACTTAATTTTGATATTGCAAACAACGTTCTTGGCAGTGGGACCGGTCCAATTTTATTCGCATCCTTTTCCTTCTCTGAAAACGAAGAGTCGGTATTGATAATTCCAAAGGTCGTAATTGGTGAGAAAAAAGGTAAGTCTTGGGTTAGTTGGATTGGAAATAAGCCCCAACCAATAGTCCATCGAATCGCTAGCGTTGCGAAACCGTTGGAATTGCAATGGAGTGGAAGTAATGGCGTGGAATGGCAAGCTAGAGTTTCTAAAGCCATCGCTGAAATCAAAAATAATTATCTAGAAAAAGTTGTGCTTGCCAGATTTATTGATTGCAAAGTAACTTCGCCAATTAGCGTGGCAAGAATTCTGCAGAATTTAGCGGCGGAATATCCAGCTACCTGGATTTTTTCAAATGCTGGCCTAGTTGGCGCTACTCCAGAATTGTTAGTGCGTTTAAGTAAATCCTTAGTAACTTCAAGAATCTTGGCCGGAACTATCCGCAAAACTGGAAATGATGAGAAGGATTTAGCTTTGGCAGGATCGCTTGCTCGGTCGTCAAAAGATTTAGAAGAACACGAATATGCCGTGCGGTCTGTTGCTGATGTCTTGGCCCCAATTTGTACTTCTACAAATGTCCCAGAGACTCCATTTGTTTTGCATTTAGCAAATGTTATGCACCTAGCAACAGATGTGACTGGCGTTCTTACAGATTCAGCAAGTCCAGCAGATATATTTGAATTAGCAGACAAGTTACATCCTTCAGCTGCGGTGTGCGGCACTCCTACTGCCTTAGCAAAGAAAACAATCAACGATATTGAAGGTATCTCTCGTGGTCGCTATGCCGGTCCAATCGGTTGGATTGATGCACGCGGAGATGGCGAATTAGGAATTGCGCTTAGATGCGGGCAGATTAGTGAAGATGCAAAAACTATTCGTTTGTTTGCTGGTTGCGGGATAGTTAATGGTTCCGAACCAGAAAGTGAATATGCTGAAAGCCAAGCAAAATTACTGCCAATACGTAGCGCTTTAGAGAACCACTAATTCGCTATATTTCTTAAGTACATTTGCAATGGTATTTGCATTCTCTTCACGATCAGGAACTTTAACCACCACAACCCGTACGCCATCTACATGATGGGCAATTTCATGGCTTAAGTCAGAAGAGTTCTTAACAATTACATTAGAGATCCCATAACTTGAGGCAACTTTCGCGATATCAATTCCGTGAGGTGTTCCGAAAATACTTTCGAAACCAGGAACGCCGCGTTGTGGCAGAGTTGAAAATATGCCGCCACCATTATTATCAATCACAATAATCAATAAATTAACATCTACTACATTTGTTAACGCTGATACATCATGTAAAAATCCAAGATCACCAATGATTGCCACTGACTCTTGAAAACGCGTTGCAATTCCCATCGCAACAGAGATGTTGCCATCAATACCGGCTAACCCACGGTTAGCGAAAGTTTTAATTCCACTTCTTGGTGAGGCAAAACTTTCCAAATCTCGAATTGGTCTTGATGAAGCGATGAATAACGCCGAGTCATCGTGGATTTCTGAGGCAATTAATTTTGCAATTGAACTTTCGCACCAATCCGGCAATTCGCTGATGGATTTTGCAGCCAATATTTCATATTTACGCCAGAGATTAATCCATTCATTATCCGGCGAAGCGGTCTCTTTAATTCTTGGGATGTCAAAATGCATTTCATCTGCAGTTCTGGCTGTATCAACGTTCTCCATGCGGGGATCAATTACAACTAGGTACTTAGCCCCTTGGATAAAATTATTTATAGACCTTGAAAGGGTGGTTCTGCCGATTACAAAAGTTATATCTGGAGTTAGGTCATTTCTAGCTTTTTCACTTGAAAGCAAAATTGGTGCATACGCAATCGAATCTTTAAAAGACAATGGGTCTTCTGCAATTAAAAGTGCACCTAATGATTTCGCAAAAGCTTCGATTTCGCTGATTTCAAAACCAGCTCGATCATGTCCAACTACAATTACGCTACGATTTTTCAAAACTTTAACTTCGCCCTTAACTTTAGTTTTCCCTTTTGGTTCTGATACGTGTATCCCAAGTAACCAATCTGTAGAATCTGTTGTTAAGAGGGGTTCATCAAATTGTAAATTAAAATGAATTGGGCCTGACCCATTAAGTGATTTTTTCGCATCAAATGCAGTTGCAGTATCAATACTTACACTCACAAAATTCTGGAAAATTTCTTTTTGATTTGTAGTTTGATTAGCTCCAGTATTTCTTACTCGCGCCGGACGATCAGCGGAGAGTATTAATAGTTTTATATCACTATGGTGCGCTTCGAGAACTGCTGGATAGTAATTGGCTACTGCGGTACCACTAGTGCAAATCACAGGTACGTAGCGATTTGTAGCTTTGGCGATCCCGAGTGCAAAAAAAGCTGCGCTGCGCTCGTCAATTCGGATATGTAATTCAATCAAACCGCGTTGATGCGCTTCATATAAAGCAATGGAAAGTGGAGCATTTCGCGAACCTGGCGAAAGTACAAAATCGCTAATTCCAAGTTCGATTAGTTGGCGAATTGTATGGCGTGCCAAATTCGTAGCGGTATTCAAGGTTTCCACCCCTCTCGCTTTATCCAATCTGCGGCGCCATTCGCCCATGTTTTTCTAATCCGATCTTGCCACCAAGTTTTACGTTCGGGAAGCGCTGCAAAATCTGACAGCACTTTTTGGTTTGGAATGAGTGGCTCCATCAAAATCTGACCATCTACAATTTGTTGCGACCCAACGTCATTAGTAAAAAGTACGCCAGTTGCTAAGCCAGAGTCGTAATTCAATTCGGGAAGCGATGCTGCTAACCGCAATTCTTGTGAAATTCCAACTGCTGATTCAAGTGCGCTTGATACCACCGCTGGCAATCTGTGATGCAAAGCTAGGGCTAGTGAACGGCGAATACCACCAAGTGGCGCTGCTTTCAAAATCATTATGTCGATCGCGCCATTAATATTTATCGAGAATGGATCTTTTGCCTTTCGAAATACTTCATCACCAGCAATTTTAATTGGTAGTTGCAGCTTCTCTTTTAATTCGCAAAGTTCTGCAATTGTCTCGCATGGTTGTTCTGCATATTCAAAGAGTTCGCCAATAATTTCATAAATTGCGCGCAGCGCTCTAGTTGCATATTCAACTTCCCAACTGCCGTTTACATCTACTCTGATCTTTGCAGTCGGAAGTATTGAACTAACTATTGCAATTCGTGCCAAATCTCGTTCGAGATCGTTGCCAACTTTAATTTTTACAGTTTTGCAACCTGGATACCAGGCGAGAATTTCGCCAATTCTGACTTTAGAATCTATCTCTGGAAGTGTTGCATTGATAGGAATTGATTTTCTTAGTGGTTCCGGTGGTTGCACAAATGCCGCTTCGATTCCACTCATTAACCAAGGCAAAGATTCAACGTTGTCATATTCTAAGAATGGTGAAAATTCTCCCCAGCCAAAAGGACCACTAAATAGCGCAATTTCGCGCGTCTCGATACCGCGGAATTTGACCTTCATCGGCAGAGATAAGACGTGTAACGAGGTCATTACTTCGTCCAGAATTGTTGCGCTCATAAAGAATTAAGGACGTTTAGGAAATTTATCAAAATTAGGTTCGCGCTTTTCTTTATAAGCATCGCGACCTTCTTGGCCTTCTTCTGTTAAATAGAAAAGAAGTGTGGCATCGCCAGCAAGTTGTTGCACGCCGGCTAATCCATCATCGGCCGCATTTAATCCAGCTTTAAGTAATCGAATTGCCATTGGAGAATGGCGCAACATTTCACGACACCAAGAAACAGTTTCAGCTTCTAATTCTTTTACTGGAACTACGGTATTCACAAGTCCCATATCTAACGCTTCTTGAGCATCGTATTGCCGACACATAAACCAGATCTCGCGAGCTTTCTTCTGGCCAACGTGGCGAGCTAATAAACCTGCACCGTATCCGCCATCAAAAGATCCAACCATTGGACCAGTTTGACCAAACTTTGCATTATCCGCAGCGATTGTTAAATCACAAACAACATGAAGTACGTGACCCCCGCCAATTGCCCAACCAGCAACCATTGCAACAACCGGTTTAGGGGTTCGGCGAATTTGTACTTGTAAATCTAAAACATTTAAACGGCCAATACCTTTTTTCCCAAGTGCATCGCTTCCGATGTAGCCATCATCACCACGAACGTTGATATCGCCACCAGAACAGAAAGCTTCATCACCAGCGCCAGTAAAAATAATTACGCCAACTTTTTCATCATCGCGAGCAAATGAGAACGCTTTCTCTAACTCCGAAAGAGTTTCAGGACGAAACGCATTTCGCACTTCTGGCCGATTGATAGTTATTTTTGCCATGCCTTCAGCAATTTCATATCGAACATCGGTGAAGCTTTCCGACCCAGCGCCACGCTCCCATTTAGGGATTGTGCGACTTCCTGGTTCTCGCTTAATCGGTTTGCTCACGAACCTGCCTCCACTTGCTTCCAATAATTCAATATATCCGTGCCAGCGTTATATGGAATAGCCTAAGCGAATTATGGTGCCAACTGCTAAACGAGAATTAATTCATGCGCAAGATCAGTGGTCGATAGCACAACTTCGCACCGCTCTTGAAAGTGCTTTATCTGGATCAGGACCAGCACTTGGGTTTGGCGAAATTTCAAGTGCCAACGTTTCATCAGATGTGGCTGTAGTTGTCACTACAAGCGGCTCGACTGGAAAAGCAAAAGAAATTCACTTATCCGCTGCTGCGGTAATGGCATCAGCAAAAGCTGCAAATCGTTACTTAAATGCAGAGATTGGAAATAGTTGGTCGCTCTTGCTTCCGTTAACCCATATTGCTGGGATAAATGTTTTAGTAAGAGCAATTGAACTAAAGAGCGAAGTGAAGGATTTTAGAAACACAAATGAATACGCCAAAGTGGATTTCACTGCAATCGTGCCAACCCAACTTCATCGCGCGCTTACGAGTGAAAGTAAATTGCTTAAACATTTGCAGGATGCAACGGCCGTATTAGTTGGTGGTGCACCACTTTCAAGTGATGATCGAAACGCTGCGCTGGCGCGTGGAATCAATATTGTTACTACTTATGGCATGTCTGAAACTTCTGGCGGCTGCATTTATAATGGAACGCCATTAAATGGTGTTGATGTAAAAATCATTGAAAACATTATTTACCTACGTGGTCCCATGTTGGCGGAAGTTGCGCTAGAAGATGGTTGGTTTAGAACTTCCGATATGGGTCAATTAGAAAATGGAAAACTAGTTATATCTGGCAGGTCAGATGACCAGATTATTTCTGGCGGCGAAAAGATTTCGTTGAGCACGATTGAGCGCGAGTTAAATGAAAACTTTAATAGCATTTTTATCGCTTTTGCTAAGCCAGATCAGGAGTGGGGCGAACGCCTCTGTATTGCCACGACTTTAGAGCTTCCGCAAGATACGATTTCGCACTTCTTGAAGAATAAATTTGGCGGGCACGCAACGCCTAAGGAAATTCATAAAGTAGACGAGATTCCAGTAGTTGGAATTGGTAAGCCGGATCGTGCAAAAATAATTGAGAGATTGGTTAAATGACAGCGCTAAATGAGTGGGTAGCTGGAGCTAGACCGAAAACTCTGCCCGCTGCAATTGCGCCGGTCTTAGTAGGAACTTCGCTGGCTGGGGTTACCTTTAATCCAGTTCGAGCGCTGCTAGCCTTAACGGTAAGTCTTTCGCTACAAATTGCAGTCAACTATGCAAATGATTACTCAGATGGCATAAAAGGAATTGATGAGGATCGTATCGGTCCAATTAGATTAGTTGGTCAAAAACTTGCAACTCCTAAAGCGGTAAAAAGCGCTGCTTACTTATTCTTCTTTATTGCTTCGGTATCTGGATTGATTCTCGCTATTCAAACATCGCTCTGGTTAATCTTAATCGGAGCCATCGCCATTCTTGCGGCGTGGACTTACACCGGCGGACCAAAGCCATATGGCTATTCCGCGCTTGGTGAAGTTTCAGTATTTATCTTTTTTGGCTTAGTTGCAACTGCCGGAAGTTACTACGTGCAAAGTCAAGATATCTCATTTGCAAGTTTGGTCTTATCGGTTCCAATTGGCGCGCTAGCTTGCGGGATCCTTGGCTTAAATAATTTAAGAGATTTGGAAAAAGATAAGATTTCAAAGAAGCGAACTTTGGCAGTCATTCTAGGTGATCGCAACGCCAGAATATTTTATGTTCTATTGCTAATGCTTGCTCATCTTGCTTCGTTAATAGCAACTTTTGCATCGCCTTACATTCTCTTCACTTTGGTATTGCTACCAGTCTCTGGAAGATTAAGCAGAAAAGTTCTAGATGGTGCGAAAGGTAAGGCGCTTATTCCGCTATTGGCCAATACTGGAAAACTCCAAATGGGTTTCGCTTTCTTCATCTCAATCGCACTCTTCGCAACTTCGCGCTAAACTCTCAATATGCGCTATCTGCCAATCATTTTAGCTTTTGCATTCACCATTTACACGCTTGCCGATTGCGCGCGCACCCCTCAAGAATTAATAAGAAATCTACCTAAATGGGCGTGGGTTTTAATTATTTTACTTATTGGAACTATCGGCGCAGTAGCTTGGTATGTCGCTGGCCGGCCAAAACGGCCCCGCAATGGCGGTGGTTATAAAAAAGGCAAAATTATTCCGCCGGACGATAACCCAGATTTCTTACGCAATCTCTAACTAAAGACCAGAGTACGTGTGTCTTCCAGTTCCCCAAACATTTACATAAACATAATTAAACAGAAAAGTGGATCCGGCAAATAAGCATAACCAAGCGGCCTTCTTCCCTTTCCAGCCAGCAGTAACACGTGCATGTAAATAGGCGGCATATGCAACCCAAGTTATGAAAGCCCAAGTTTCTTTTGGATCCCAACCCCAATAGCGACCCCAAGCAGATTCAGCCCAAATTGCGCCGGCAATAACTGCGAAAGTCCAGAGCGGAAATACAAATGCAACTAACCGATAAGTAAGTTGATCAAGAACTTCCAGTGTTGGTAATCGTTTAGCCCAAGCATTTCTGCCACCACGAGATTCCATACGATCGAGAATTAAGTAAGTAGCGGCAATCGAATTAGCCAATAAAAATACGCCACCAGAAATAATCGCAGCTGACACATGTACCACTAACCAAGTTGATTTAAGTGCAGGAACTAATGGTGCGCTCGGGCGATAGAGCAGAGTGATTGCAGTACCCAGCACTAATAAAACTGCGATAGAAATTGGCAACCCCAACCAACGCAAATCATATTTCTGCAATGCTGCAAGATATGCGCCAGTAAATGCGAGAGCTCCAGTAATTGAGAATTCATACATATTTCCCCAAGGAACTCGGTGCGCAGATAAGCCGCGGGCTATTACAGCAGCAAGTAGTAATAAAAAGCCTAAAACCATTAACGCTGTAGCTATTCGAGCAATTTTCGCCGTTTTAGAGCGATCAAAAACATTTTGTCGAGATGCTGAATCATCACCACGTACTGCCCATGCGGTCTCAATTGCATATAAGAAGAAAGTTATTGTGAATACAAATAGTGCAGAATAAATTAAATTATTAGAGAGGTATGCGAGCGAAATTGAACTCATTTATCTCTCCTCTAGCCACGTTGTTAAATCTGCAATTTCCTTCTCTAAGCCTTCAATATTGTTCTTAGAAAGCCCAGCAATTTCCACTACGTCGCCAACCTTAATCCAAATTCGTCTGCGGCGCGTAAAGAGCGAAATCAATAGACCTAAGATCGCGAGCACGCTTCCGACTAATGCATAACCTTTGCCGGGATCACGAACGATTTGTAAATTTACCCAAGGTGTAAAGCCATCAAATGTGATGGTTCCCACTTCGTTAAAGGAATAACTTTCACCAATGACTAATTCTTTTAATCCAATTCTTTCCATGTTGGATGTATCTAGACGATAAACCGATTGCGGTACTCCGTTATCCATCCCGATATCCCCTTGAAAAACTGAGATTAACAAATGTGGATCTAACGCTTCTGGGAAAGATGAGAAAGCACCTCTACTTGCGCTTCGATCTGCTGTTGGAATAAATGAACCAATAAATCCAATCTGTGGATTCATATCCGGAATTTTAATTGCGCCAATAGAAGTTAAATTTGCATCTTGCGGCAAAAATGGAACTGCGCCTCGAAAAATAATTGCTCCAGATTTATCTGTAACCGTAACGAGTGGTGAATAACCATTTGCTTGTAGATATACGCGAGTACTTCCAAAGGTAAGTGGTCGATTAACTTTTACAACTCTTGTAACCGATGGTCCCTCAACATCTTCTGAAACTGAAGCGGTAAGCGTGTAATCAATAGGTGCATTTGTTGCTAAGTCGTACTCAGCTTTAAAATCTTTTAAAGTAATGGAAAAAGAATGCATATCTTCTAGTTTGAAAAACCTACCCGCACTCAAATTGTCGTAACTTGTAGGTGTGTTTATAAAACGTTCTCCAACGTTAACAATCGCTTCACCACGAGCTCCAAAAACTGAACTCATGCCAATTCCAATTAAAACAACAATTAGTGAGAGATGAAAAAGTAGATTTCCACTCTCGCGAGCGTAACCTTTCTCAGCAGAAATTGAATTTGGATTGTGTCGAATTCTAAAATGATGTTTTTTTAACCAAAGTTCAGCGTTATTAAGGGCTTCTGCTTTATCGGCATTTGTGACTCTGTAAAACTCAAGTCGATCTAAATTTTTTGGTGTTAGCGGTGGTTTTGCTCCGATTGCTTTGAAGTGTTCCCAAGATCTAGGTAGCACGCAACCGATTAATGAAATGAATAGTAATAAATAGATTGCAGAGAACCAAGGTGATCCGTAAACATCAAATAACTTGAAACGATCCATCCATTCTGCGATACCGGGATTGTTTATAAAGTACTCTCGAACTTTCATTGGATTCTGGGTTCGTTGTGGGAATATCGATCCTGGAATAGCGCCGATACCTAATAATAAAAGAAGAATTAGCGCAGTTCGCATGCTTGTGAGTTGGCGCCACAAGTAACGAAAAAAGCCAAATCCAGAAAGTTCAGTTCTGTTATCCGACATCAAATCACCGGCGCAAAATCAGAAATTACTGATCGCAGATTAATCATTACATCATTCCAAACTCCAAAGACTTGCAGCAATCCAATAATTATTAGAAAAACTCCACCAATATTTGTTATGTAGTTTCCACGTTTAGTTAAGAAAGTGCGAAGTTTTCGGGATTTTTCTAAAGCTAACCCAAATAGTAGGAAGGGAGCTCCTAAGCCAAAACAGTAAGCGAGTGACAGGATGGCACCTCTTAAAGCGCTACCTTCTTGAAAGGCTAAGGTTTCAACAGCGCCAAGTGTTGGTCCGATACATGGCGTCCAACCTAACCCAAAGAGAAAACCCAAAATTGGTGCGCTTGCAATTCCAGATAGCTTTTGTAACGACGGACGCCAACTCCAAGAAAATCTCACGCTATTTATAAAAATAAAACCAAAAGCAACTGTTAATAAACCTAATACTTGAGTTAACCATTCTGAATTGTTAGAAATAGTGGCGCCGAGCGAACCAAATAGTGCGCCATAAATGGCAAATAGGAAAGCGAAACCCGAGATAAATAGGAGCGTTCCAAGAACTATTCTGGATTTTGAATTACTTACTCCTGCTATATAGCCAAGAAATCCAGGTAATAATGGAAGCACGCACGGTGAAATAAATGAGATTAACCCAGCGATTGCAGCAATTACCATAGCGAAAATTAAGTTACCGTCAAAGACTTGGTTTACAAGGAAGTCGCTCATCTTATTCCGCCAACAATTTCTTGATGATGTTCTCTAAAGCTAATACCGTGATTTCGCCACTTATCCGCGCTGCAATTCTATTTTCTTTATCCAAAGCTAACGTTGTGGGAATTGCATTTGGCATTAATTGGCCATGGAACTTAAGTAAAATTGCATCGTCTGTGAGTGTGGGGTAAGTAAGAGCAAATCGTTTAACAAAAGCTTTGGCTGAAGAGAGATTATCCCTCGTTAAGATTCCAACAAATTGAACTTCTGGATACTTATTAGCGAGCGCTTCAAGCGCCGGGGCTTCAGCTCGACAAGGCGAACACCAAGAAGCCCAAACATTCACAATCGTTACTTTATTTGATGCGCCTTGAAAAGTTAGTCCGTTAAGAGTTGCTCCATTAAGAATGGGTGCAAGTTGTCGATCGTTTTTTGCAATCATAATAACGGCGCCATTACCCGAAACGAATTTATCTTCGTTTGGCGTTGAAATCCCACCTCCCGCACAACTTGTAAGAATAAGGAGTAATGAAAGTGTGAATATGTAGCGCTTCATATCAAGGTTTTTTTGGAAGTAAATGTGCAGCCGGTTCGCAATAACTCAAGCCTGTAATCATTCCATCACTATCAAAGTGAACGCTAGTTACTGAAGCCAGCGTGCATTCTCGCTTTCTAGGATCGTGAAAGAAATTTCGATGTTCGATGGCAGATCTCATAATCCAAATCGGTAATTGATGCGATACGCAAATTGCATCTTTGCCGTCAGCCGCTTTATTCGCTGCAAAAATTGCCGCAAACATTCGATTAACTTGTTCAACATAAGGCTCGCCCCACGATGGGCGCCATGGATTCCATAAGTGTCGCCAAGCGCTGGGTCTTCGCAAAACGCCATCGCCAACTCCGAATGGTTTTCCTTCGAAAATATTCGATGCTTCTATCAAACGATCATCAGTTGTAATTTTTAAATTGTGGGCTTTCCCAATTGGAGCAGCTGTTTCTTCTGCTCGTTGTAGCGGCGAGACATGTAGAGCACCAATATTCAAATCTTTAGACCAATTTGCAACAGCTTCCGCCATTGCTACTCCGCGATCAGATAATCGCCATCCTGGTTGCCGTCCATAAAGAATTTTTCCCGGATTTTCAACTTCGCCATGACGAAGTACATGAACGGTTGAGAAGCTCTCCATGAGGTAAGCATAAAGCAGTAATTAGCGAAGAGTTCCGCGCTATTCGGTAAGGTAGGCAAATGGCAATCATTGAGAAAAAGGTTGCCTTCTTTGATGTTGATAACACCCTCATTAAAGGCTCAACTATCTTCTTTCTTGGCCGTGGCATGTATCAAAGAGGTTTTTTCTCCAAAAAAGATATCGGCGCTTTCGTGCTTGCAAATTTAAGATATCGAATGACCGGAACCGAAAAGCCAGAAGAGATTGCGAAATTTCAGAAAGCTGCAACAGATTTCATTGGCGGCCATAAAGTATCTGAGATTAAGGCAACCGGTAGCGAAATTTATGACGAGTTTGTATCACCAGCAATTTGGCAAGGAACAATCGATATTGCCAATGAACATTTAAAAAATGGCGAAGAAGTTTGGTTGGTAACGGCAGCGCCGGAAGATATGGCAAATTTGATTGCTGAGAAATTAGGTTTGACCGGAGCTCTCGGCACTAAGGCTGAAGTAAAGGATGGAAAGTACACTGGACAATTAGTTGGTAATTTATTACACGGACGCGAGAAAGCTAGCGCAATAAAATCACTCGCCGTTGAAAAAAGTTTTGATCTTAAGAATTGCTTTGCATATTCAGATAGCCATCATGATCTGCCGTTACTAAACGCGGTCGGAAATCCTTGCGCAATAAATCCAGATGCCAAACTTAGAATTATTGCATTCGCGAATGGATGGCCAGTTCATGATTTCCGTAGGCTTCGTTGGGTGAACCGTTTTATCGGGCCAGTAATAAGTCGCATTGCTGGACTCTTTGCTTTTATTAAGCCAAGGCTCCGATAAGCGCTCAGTAAATTCTCGAATAGGCAGAATCGATACTTCTTCGGTAATGTAAGCCAGTTATGTCTGATTTAAAAGTAGTCCGTTCCATCATGCGATCTGCGCCGTCGTTTGCTGATGAATTGCGCGCCAGAAGCGATGAAGCGCTACAAACCCTTTTCAAATTGCGGGCTGACTTAATCGCTCCAGTTCCCTCCGATATGACTGCGCTCTCGATTCGGGCAACATCTGGTCCGAGTTTAGTAAGGGCAATCGAATCGTTAAATCAATGGCAATTTGAAGTATTAGAGGCCTGTGTTGCGTTAGAAGAACCATTATCGATTAAGTCCATTATTGCGGCTACTGATAAAGCTGCTGCGCCAATAATTAATGAACTTGTAGATCGCGCACTCTTATATAGAGATGGTGAAGATTTGCGTGCACCTCGTGCACTTCGCGACATGATTGGAACTCAACCCGCCGGCCTTGGTCCGGTTGGACCGGCAAAAGTTAAATTCAAAGATTTAGATGACGCTCCAAAAGCAGCGCATGAAATTCTGCAACGGTTAACTTGGGGACCACCACGTGGTCAAGTTGGTGATGTTCGAAAAAAAGGCACTGCAGTTGCTTGGTTAATCGAACATCATTTTCTAATTCCAATGGATCAAACAACTGTCGCGATGCCTCGCGAAGTTGGCCTTTTCTTACGTAATGGAAAAGTACATAAGAATATTTCAATCAACGCCCCGGAATTAGCTGGTGAAAAACGGAAGCAGAGTGAAATTGATCGCGCGGCGATTGCGGGAATAAGTAATATTTTACGTTGGTGTAATGAGTTGATGAATTTTTGGGCAGAAGAAACACCTTCAACTTTGCAAGCAGGCGGGTTAGGAATAAGGGACTTAAGAAAAGCAGCAGAACATTTAGGTGTAACTGAAAATTGTGCAGCATTTGTTGCTGAGCTTTGTTACTTATCTGGATTAGTAGTTGCAGACCCAGATGGTCGAGTTTTGCCAACTAGCGCATTTGATATGTGGCAATTAAGAACTCCAGAAGAGCAATGGGTTGAGATTGCAAATCTTTGGTCCCTAACTTCAAGAGTTGCTGGATTAGTTGGCAAAGCTGATTCGAAGAATGTAAATACTCTTGGTGCAGAATTAGACCGCGCAAACGCAGCCACTATCCGTAGCCATATTTTGAAGATGTTGATTGAGAAAACTGAACTTGCGCCGTCGCTTGAGAGCGCACAATCCTTTATCCAATGGGTTTACCCAAACCGCCGCGGTGGAACTCTGCATGCTGATTTAGTTGAATGGACTTTACGTGAAGCCGAGTGGCTTGGAATTACTGGCCAAGGCGCGCTCTCGTCATTTGGAAATAGATTTATTGAAGATGCAGATTCCATAAAAATTAATGAAGCGTTACCCAAACCCGTTGATCACATTTTAATTCAAGCCGATAACACCGCAATTGCTCCAGGACCGTTAACAATTGAAATTTCACGTCACTTATCCACTTTTGCCGATATTGAAAGTCGTGGTGGCGCAACGGTTTATCGTTTTAGTGAAAGTTCTATTAGACGTGGTTTAGATCATGGCCACTCTGGTGATGAAATTCGCACTTTCTTAACGAAAACTTCAAAGACACCGATGCCACAACCACTTGAGTATCTAATTACTGATGTTGCTCGTAAACACGGCAGGCTTAAAGTTGGGTACGCAAATACTTATTTAAGGTGTGAAGATGAAGCGACAATCAATCAAATACTTGGTGACAAAAGGTTGGAACATCTGCGGTTACGTCAGATTGCACCACAAGTAATTGTTTCTGATACCGAATCACGAGAAACAATCGAAGAGCTCCGTAGCGCCGGGTATTTCCCTGCCGGAGAGAGCAACACAGGTTCGGTAATAACTGCAGCTGGACAAACCCGCGCTAAATCTCGCCCTAAGCCACCACGAATAATTGGTGAAGCTGTCGAACCTTCACAAACAATATTAAATTCTGCAGTTCGCGCTTTACGCGCAGGCGAAAAAGCATCTACGCGACAACCGCAACGTGGCGCAGAAGTACCTAGAAGTACTGCAAATGAAACGATGGATATGTTAAATAAATATATTGGTGAAGAAGTTTCCTTAATAATCGGATACGCCGATACAAATGGCGGTGTTTCTCAAAGAATCATTGATCCGATCTCGATTTCGCTGGGAACTTTGGTAGCTCGTGATCATGGCTCTGGTGAAGTCCAACACTTCCGAATTCCGCGTATAACAGGGGTAACTCCCGCATGAGCACCGATTACGGCAGACTTAGCGCCATGATTCTAGACGACCTCAAATTATTAGTTGAAACGCAATCTCCAACTGAAGATTTAGCGGCTTGCAACAAAGTTATGGAAGTTGCAAATGAGATAACTAAGAAATTGCACGGTGAATCTGGCGAAATTATTACTGAAAATGGGCGACCAGTATTTTGGTTTGGTGCAAAGAATCCAAAAATAATTTTGCTCTGCCATTTGGATACTGTTTGGCCACATGGATCTTTCCAACCAGTATGGAAAGTGGAAGGCGATGTTGCCCGTGGTCCCGGTGCATACGATATGAAAGCTGGTTTCTTACAAGCGCTTTATGCGATGAAGGACCTACCTCGCGAAAAGATTGCAATAGTCGCAACTTCCGACGAAGAGACTGGAAGCGCTACATCTCGCGGATTAATTGAGCGAATTGCCAAGAGCGCAGAAGCAGTTCTGGTATTTGAATCTGCAATTGATGGAAAAGTTAAAACTGGCCGAAAAGGTACATCGATGTACAAGATCATCGTGCATGGACGTGCATCACATGCCGGACTAGAACCTGAAAAAGGAATAAACGCAACCGTTGAAGTTGCTGAAATTGTAAAGAAAGTCGTCGCACTTCAAGATTTAAATAACGGCACAACAGTTGTCCCAACTTCAATGGCTTCTGGAACAACTACAAATACCGTTCCAGCGCTAGCCACTTTAGATATTGACGCTCGCTCATTCAAGATGATCGAACTAGAACGGGTAGATGCTGCAATAAGAAATTTAACTCCAACAAACCCAGAATGCCGAATCGAAATTCAGGGCGGAATTAATCGTCCACCTCTAGAGCTTTCTGCGACAACTGCGCTATATGAACGCTTAGAAAAAGTTGCTGCAACAAATGGATTTGCACCCGTTGGTTCTGCCCAAGTCGGTGGAGCTAGCGATGGAAACTTTGCTGCCGCTGCTGGTGCGCCTACCCTGGATGGACTTGGAGCAGTTGGATCTGGTGCTCATGCGTTATCTGAATGGGTTCAAATTTCAGCAATGACTGAACGTGCCAATTTGATTCACGAATTTATTAAGGATTTAATTAAATGAGCGATGGGCCGTTAATTGTTCAAAGTGATAAGACTCTACTTCTAGATATTGATCACCCGCTTTCGACCGAATGCCGCCGCGCGATTGCACCGTTTGCTGAATTAGAAAAATCACCAGAACATATTCATACTTATCGCTTAACTTCATTAGGACTTTGGAATGCTCGTGCAGCTGGACATGATGCTGAGAAAGTTATCGATGTTTTGATTAAGTATTCACGGTTTGCAATCCCACATGCACTCTTGCTAGATGTTGCGGAAACTATGGGTCGTTACGGAAGACTTAGATTGGAATCAGACCCGATCCACGGGTTAATTTTAATTTCTACAGATCCAGCAGTTTTGCAAGAAGTTGTACGTGGGAAGAAGGTTGCGCCGCTACTTGGTGCAAGAATCGATAACGAAACTATTGCGGTGCATCCAAGTCAACGCGGACATTTGAAACAAGCGCTACTTCGATTAGGTTGGCCGGCTGAAGATTTCGCCGGATATGTAGATGGACAAGCTCATGAAATTTCATTGTTGGAAGATGGTTGGAATATGCGCGAGTACCAAAAACTTGCAGCCGAAGGATTTTGGCACGGTGGATCTGGTGTGGTGGTTTTACCTTGCGGTGCTGGCAAAACAATTGTTGGCGCAGCTGCAATGGCGCATGCAAAAGCCACAACATTAATTTTGGTAACAAATACAGTAGCTGCTCGCCAATGGCGCGATGAATTATTGCGTCGTACAAACCTAAACGAAGATGAGATTGGTGAATACTCTGGTGCGAAGAAAGAAATTCGCCCAGTGACAATTGCAACATATCAAGTAATGACTACGAAGAAAAAAGGTGTTTTTGCCCATCTGGACCTCTTTGATGGCCATGACTGGGGTTTGATCATTTACGACGAAGTTCACTTATTGCCTGCGCCAATTTTTCGGTTTACTGCTGATATCCAATCTCGTCGCCGCCTGGGTTTAACTGCAACTCTCGTAAGAGAAGATGGCATGGAAGGCGAAGTATTTTCGTTAATTGGCCCAAAAAGATTTGACGTGCCTTGGAAAGAGATCGAAGCTCAAGGTTACATAGCGCCTGCAGATTGCGTTGAAGTTCGCGTAACTCTTACCGAACACGAAAGATTAAATTACGCGACCGCTGAAACGGAAAACCGATACCGCGTCTGCGCAACAACAGCAACAAAGAAGAGCGTTGCGATGGCTTTAGCAAAATTTCATGAAAACGATCAAGTATTAATCATTGGTCAATATATTGACCAGATCGATGAAATTTCCAATGACTTAGGAGTGCCAATTATAAAAGGTGACACACCTGTTAAGGAACGCGAAATACTTTATAACGCATTCCGAAATGGCGAAATAAAGTGTTTAGTTGTATCTAAAGTTGCGAACTTTTCTATTGATTTACCAGAAGCTTCGATCGCAATTCAGATTTCAGGAACTTTCGGTTCGCGCCAAGAAGAAGCGCAACGTCTTGGCCGGATCCTTCGTCCAAAAGCGGATGGTCGCGGAGCTCGATTCTATTCACTAGTTGCTCGTGACACTGTTGATCAAGACTTTGCACAAAATCGACAACGTTTCTTAGCCGAACAAGGATATTCATATCGAATCATCGATGCCGATGATGTTTTTACTGGGAAGCTTTAATTTCTAAAATTGCTTTAGTAAATCGTTCTGGGTCAACTCGCCAATAATCATGTGGGTTCCCATTTATTAAAATTACGGGAACTTTTTCGCCGTATTCTCCTTCTAGCTCTAGATCACCATCGATTAAACGCTTCTCAAAGTTAAAACCTAGATCGCCCTTCAACTCCAATAGTTTTGCCTCGGCAACATCGCAGAGATGGCATCCGATACGGGAATAAATCAAGACTTCAATCATTCTCCACCCCGCTTCTTTCCTGCGAGAATTTAGCGGGTAGATACTGAATTGTTGCTGATAGTTTTAGATTTCCCGCATACCTGAACATGACCCAATCTTCTCAGCCTGATAGCGTCTCCCGCTATGCGCGGCAAAATTTTCCTGATCACATCTGCTTTAGCGCTATCGATTTTAAGCGTGCCGCAAGCGGAGGCGCTTGGATTTACTCGAACACCTTCTACCGTCTGGTTCCACACTTATGCATCTGGCGAAACGACAAAGAATTCTGCCGCCGCAGATGTAAAAGCTAGTGAAGTGCCTAAGAGCGCGAATTTAGAAACCAAAAGTAAATTCATTGTTACATATAACGGTTTTCCGGACGACGCAAAAGTAGCATTTCAAGCAGCGGTTGATATTTGGTCAGACCTATTTCAATCATCGGTTCCGATACGTATTAATGCAACCTGGGGAAGACAAGCATCTTTGGTCTTAGGTTCGACTCGACCAGATTTCTTTTATAAGAATTTTATCGGTGCGCCAGCACGGGATTTAAATTATGCAACCGCATTGGCTAACGCACTTGCCGGTAAAGATTTAGATCCAGCACGTCCAGATATCATAATGACAATTAATTCCCGTTCCCCTTTTTATACCGGAACTGACGGTAAACCATCGCCACGAACTTACGATTTAGAATCCGTTGTCATGCATGAAATTGCGCATGGACTTGGATTCTTAACGTTAGCTTCCTACGACCCATTCTTCGGATACGGAAGCATTGAAGACCCAACACCCTTTGATGCATTTGCCCAATTAGCTGATGGCCGACGGTTAATGGATTTATCGTCACCTTCGCTTGAATTAGGTGGCTCATTGACCGCTCCACTTTATTGGGCAGGTGCAATCGGCGTAGCCGCTAATAACGGAATTAAGCCGCTGCTTTATACCCCGGCAACATATGAAGGTGGATCTTCGGTAAGTCATCTCGATGAGAAAACTTTTTCACAGAGCGCAACCGATGCCGCAATGACACCAAATTTAGATGCTGGTGAAGTATTTAGATCACCGGGCCCAATCACGCTAGGCATGCTTGACGATATGCGAACTAAACCCGGTGCTGGAATTCCTGTTGGGCTTCCAGAAGCACCACGTAACGTTAAAGCAATTATTGGTGATAAATCCGCAATCATTACTTTTGATCCACCAGCAAATTATCGCGCTGCTCAAGTAACTTCTTACCTAGTAACAGCTTCATTTGGCGGGCAGAGCGCAGAAGTCACCGATAGTCCGGCGTTAATAACTGGTTTAAAAAACGGGAGTACTTATTCATTTAAAGTAGTGGCACGTAATCAACTAGGACAATCTCCGACCGAACCAAGCAATGCAATCTCTCCGGAAGCTGGCTGGAGAACCACCGTGATCGATGGAATTGCTGATGGCAAATACATTTCGACAAATATCTATAAAAGTCAGCCAATAATTGCTTATGCCGATTCTAAGAACGGCGATGTGAAAGTTGCAACCTTTAACGGTAAAGCTTGGGTTTTAACTACTGTTGATGGAAACGGAACGCTTAATGGAAAAACTACCAACAATGTTGCTGGAGATATTTCGCTCTGTGTTACTGGAACTGGAACTAAACAAACGCTTAATCTATTTTATCCGGATTTAGTCAATAAAGATCTCCGATACGCAGAGTTCAATGGTAAAACTTGGAAATATGAAGTTGTAGATGGCGATGCACCAACTATCCAAAATTATAGTGAAAAGATTCGAGTTCGTACCGCTAGCGATGTTAGCGTCACAAATGCTTGCGCCGTAACGCCATCAGGGCTACAAGTTTTCTACCGAGATGAGAGCCAAGGTGTACTTCTTGGTGCAGTACGGAGCGCTGATACTTGGATTTATGAATTGATTGATGGCGACCGCGCAACAGATGGTCGATCTACCGGAGATGTCGGTTTCCACTTACAAGCTGCGGTAGTAGCTAAGAAAGTTTACGTTTTTTACGATTCTATTTTGACGGTTAATCAAAATAGTGAAGCAACCCAAGGCGAAGTGCGCCTAGCGACTCGAAGCACTATCTATCCGGAAGATTGGGTCTTTCAAACTGTTGCCGCAGCGGGTGGTGCTGTAGCAGTCTCTGGATATAACGTAGCTATCTCAGTAGTCGGAAATCGCGTTTTCGGAAGTTGGTACTCCGCTTCCGGAATAACACTTCCGCACGCAAATAAAATAAATTGGGCGGTAATTTCAAATTCTGATCCAGTTGTGAGCGCATCAAGTGATTCTTATGGAACCCCAACTGGTGCGCTTGCAATCGATGATAAAGAGCTACTTTTTGGTTGTGAGGAAAGACTCTGTAAAATTTCTAAACTAGATCAGAGCGCACATTTAGTTTCAAATGCTAAATTAAATCTAAAGAGCGACGCGGTTTGGATTACAATAAATAAAGTGCGTTATGCGCTAACAAGTGTTAACGCAAAACTCACGCTACTTAAACCTTAATTACTTCTTATTTCGACGCTGAATACGTGTCTTCTTAAGTAATTTCTTATGCTTCTTCTTCGCCATACGCTTGCGGCGCTTCTTAATTACGGAACCCATATCAACTCCTTTACTAGATCTAAGTTCGACTGAAAATCGCTAGCCGAAGGTTACCTGCTATTTCTCATCACTAGTTCCCACTACTAGCTACAAAAGTCACTGAATATCCACTTTCAACCACATTTTGGGTAATTATTGAATACCCAACGCCTTTCAAATAAGAAATAGATACCGGATTAACCGCACCAACTATGGCACGAGCCTCTTTAATTACACCTTTGCCGTCAAAATTCAAATAGATAACTGAAGCAGTTTTTGGTTTCCAATTTGAGAGAGTAGGTATTAATCCTTTCGAGGCAAAAATCGCACTATGTCCTGCAGTCAGAGCTGTAGTAGCAGAAGGAATCCGCATGCTCCAAATTGGTTTAGCGCTTTGGCTGAATTGAGTAATACTTGCTTCTGATGTTTTACCTGAAACTGCAAAACCACCAAGCAAATATGTATCGGAAGCGCTCTCCCATGTTCGGAGAGTTTTAGCTAGCGAACTTCTTACAACAGATTTGATAACACCTCTGCTTGTTAAAGTTAAAATCACACCATCAATAGATCCACTTAATTTTGTTTTTAAAATTGAATCCGCACTTTTTCCTACTGCAAAATAAGTACCATCTTTATTTCTCAAAATCGCACGTAATGAAGTGTTCTTAACTCCCACCCTGGAAAGCGTGTCGCAACTCCCAGCGAAACTACACTTTGAAAAAAGTCCGATACGACCACTTGTGATCATTAAGTCGCTAGCAATTATTAATCCATCAGATGAAAGCGCTAAATCTCTTGGCGTTATTGGAGTTTCCGATAGAGATTTAATAGTTCCAAGTAGTTCTCCGGTTTGGGAAATGTGCCAAATATTAGTTACAAGTTGGCCAAGATGTTTTTTATTTTCCTTGATTACCGTTACCGAGTCTGGATTTATAATCACCGTTGTAGTTTCAATATTAGTTAAAGTAACAACCGATTCACTCGCGCCAAGCACCCAATAGGTATTTGCGCTATCGGCAATTAATGAAGTCGCGACATCTTCAAATTCACTACCTAATCGGAGACCCCAAATTAGCTTGCCATCTAAGGATATTTTCGCAATAAATCCATCAGTTCCGCCTAAGCCAGCGCCCGAGACCAAAGTTTGTGAACTGCCGCTAGCTAAAGTTCCAACTAGAGTAGTACCGTCGTTTGCAAAATAACTTTTTGAAATTTCATCGTTAACTCCAAGTGGAATTGAAATGGAATTTGTTGCTGGAGTAACTTTTACACTTGGAGCCGCGTTCGCAGATGGAATTAATAACGTTAAAACGATGGCTAATAAAAAACGATACTTCAAGCAAGCTCCTGCGATCTATCACGCGCAGCTTTCATAGCTGCTGCAATAATCTCGCCAGTTTTCGCATCAGTGAACGAATCTAGCGCTGCAGCGGTTGTACCTTTGGGACTGGTTACATTTTCCCGGAGTGTGGTTGGGCTTTTTCCGCTCTCATTTAACATAGCTGCGGCACCTGAAATAGTTTGAATCGTTAATTTACTTGCTTCAAATTCTGATAGCCCTAATGCGATTGCAGCTTTGATCATCTCTTCCACAAAATAGAAAAAGTATGCTGGACCGGAGCCACTTACTGCCGTTACTGCATCTTGAAGTTCTTCAGCTAAGACGATCACTTCGCCACACGCTGCTAGAAAATTAGTTACGAAGTCAACATCTTCCTCGGTTGCATGAGTGCCACTAGAAATTGCGGCCATGCCTTTTCCAACCAAAGTAGGTGTATTAGGCATCACTCGAATTACCGATGTGCCTGGTTTAACCCGCTCTTCGATAAAAGAAGTCCGTTTCCCGGCTGCAATGGTGACAATTAAAGTTGTATCTGGAATTAGTGGCGCCATTTCATCAACTAATGCGCCCATATCTTGGGGTTTAACAACCAACAAAATTACATCGCACTTGCCGGCGATTGCCGCAATGTCTGAGGGATTAACTCCGTACTTACTTTGCAATTCGTTGAGACGTTCGGCACGTTTATCTGCAATACAGATAGAGGATGGCGCAGAACCCGAATTAATTACCCCGGCCAATAGCGCTTCGCCCATTACACCAACACCAACAATGCCGATGCAATTTCTTGAATTACTCATGTGACAAGCGTACCCATAACCCCTAGGCTCTGCGATTATGTCCGAGGTACATCCTAATTTTGCGCGTGAGTGGATCGAATTTATTGATCCTGCAAACCCAGCTGAATTATTTAAGTGTGATTTAACTTGGTTAACTTCATACTGGACTTGCATTTTCGGAAACGGCTGTAAAGGTGTTGAAGCCGATCAATCGGATAATGGTTGTTGTACAGATGGTGCTTACTATTCTGGTGAGGAAGATGAAGCCCGAGTATTGAAAGTTGCGGCGCGTTTGACCCCTGCAATTTGGCAATTTTATGATGAGGCGCAACCTAAGAAAAAGGGTGGCTCATTAAAAATTTCTGAAACCGGATTAGATAAAGATCGCAAAACCCGCAAGGTTGATAATTCATGTATTTTCTTAAATCGAAAAGGTTTCGCACGGGATGGTTATGTAGGCAATCACGGTTGCGCGCTACATCAATTGGCCTTAGATGAAAAAATTCATTTTGTTGAAACTAAGCCCGATGTCTGTTGGCAACTGCCGATTCGCAGATCGTTTGAAATTCGTGAATTCGGTGACGGTAAAGTTTCGGTAACAGTAATTGGTGAGTACGAAAGACTCGCTTGGGGCGAAGGCGGTGCTGATTTCGATTGGTATTGCACGAGCAACACCGAAGCGCATGTAGGTAGAGAACCGGTTTATCTTTCAAATAAAGCAGAACTCGTTGCGTTAATGGGAGCTCCTGCTTACCAGGAACTCGCTAGGTATTGCGATAACCGTATGGCGGCAATTAAAGCTTCCCGAAGAAAAACATTGCCGCTCTTTGTGGTTCATCCAGCCACAGTTCAAGCGCGTAGTTAAAGCGTTAGTCAGTCCTAGGTTCTAGGCTTCGACTATGGCAAAGAGCTCGGCACCAAAACCTGCAAAAGACCCGTTCCGCTGCGCAGAATGCGGTTGGACTTCAACAAAATGGGCTGGACGCTGTGGTGAATGTCAAGCTTGGGGAACAGTTGAAGAAATATCAGCCCCGAAAAAGCTTTCATTAATTGCAACTGCAGTTACTAATGCGGCGTTACCAATTGGCGATGTCGCAATAGAAAGTGCCCGAGCTCGTACAAGCGGAGTTCCAGAGTTAGATCGAGTGCTCGGTGGTGGTTTAGTTCCGGGTGCCGCAATTTTATTAGCTGGTGAACCTGGAGTTGGAAAATCAACTTTGTTATTAACTGTCGCAGCTGAAAGTGCACGCCTTGGATTAACAACTTTATATATCAGTGGCGAGGAATCAACTTCGCAAGTACGGCTCCGTGCCGAACGTTTGGGAGCCCTTGATAAAGAACTTTGGTTGGCATCTGAAACCGAACTTGGTTCGGTAATTTCACATATTGATGAGGTGCAACCAGCTTTATTAATTATCGACAGCATCCAAACAATTGGTAGCGCTGCAGTTGACTCCGCTCCTGGCGGTGTAACTCAAGTGCGCGAAGTTGCGGCTGCGTTAATTCGGTTATGTAAAGATCGCGCAATAACTTTAGTATTGGTGGGACATGTAACTAAGGATGGTTCTATCGCTGGACCTAGATTATTAGAACATGTAGTAGATGTAGTTTTACAATTTGAAGGTGAGCGCCATTCCAGATTACGATTAATCCGCGCAATTAAAAATCGTTACGGTGCGAGTGATGAAGTTGGTTGTTTCGATTTACATGATGGCGGAATCGAAGGACTTCCCGATCCAACCGGATTATTCACAACTCGACACATCGACCCAGTTCCTGGAACATGTGTAACGGTCACTCTCGAAGGTCGCCGGCCATTACTTGCTGAAATTCAAGCGCTTGTTAGCGCTGCAAAAGATGTTGATTACGGAAATGCTCGGCGAGTAAATAGCGGTTTGGATAATTCCAGAACTGCAATGACGCTTGCAGTATTAGAACTTCGCGCCGGAATTCGCTTAACTGGCCGTGATGTTTATGCCGCAACAGTTGGCGGAATGAAAATGACCGAACCCGCTGCCGATTTAGCGTTAGCTCTTGCTGTTGCCTCTGCCGCAAAAGGTTTAGCGCTTCCCGCTGATTTAATTGCGATTGGTGAAGTTGGATTAGCCGGCGAAATCCGGAAAGTTAGTGGCGTGCAACGTCGCTTACAAGAAGCGCTTCGGCTTGGCTTTAAACGCGCACTAGTTCCGCTTGGGTCTGAGGCGAAACTCGATGGAATGGAGATCTTAGAAGTTGCCCGATTAGAGCAGGCAATTTCCAGAGTTAAAATTTAAAACTTTAATTAAGCCAAATTTTCTGCAGCAATTTCAGCAGCACGATTAGCAATTCGAACTTTAGATAATGAAACTTCGCGGCCGATTCCAATATTTATAAGGTCAATTATGAAATCGCCAGCCTCTGTGATTCCGCCCGCAAAAATTACAGGAAGATCTGGTTTTGCGACAACAGATTCTATTTGTAGTACTAAATCAATTAAATAATCTGCTGCTATCGCAAGAATGTCCTGTGCGGCTAGTTCACCCTTTTTCGCAAGTGAAATTACTGGCTTTGCTAAAGCTGCTATGGCAGATCTATCTTTTGAATAAACAAACTCTTTTATGCCGTTCCAATCTTTGCACTTTGTAAAATCTAAAACTTCGGCTTCTAGCGAACCTTTTGTAATTGCACTTTTAGTATCGATTGCAGTTAAAGTTCGGCGAATTGCCTCGCGACCAATCCAATATCCAGCGCCTTCATCTCCTAATAAATAACCCCAGCCACCGGCTCTTACAACTTTTCCAGTCTCTGTCAAATAAGTTGCAATTGATCCGGTACCTGCATATAAAAATATTCCTTCACCGAAATCAAAATGAGCCCGATAACCAAGGACCATATCTATGACAATTTCTATTTCAATTTCACCAAATATAGATTGAAATATCTCAATGATTTCGCCATTATTTTCAGGATCTGAACTTGTCCCAGTTATCCCCGCATAAATAGCGGAAATTTTTTCATTACCCGCTGCTGCCTTAATTTCATTTAGAACTTTAACTAATCTGGCTTTAGATTCCGGCCGATAAGTGTGGCCATCAATTGGTTCTGAAACTCCTTCTTTAATCTTTCCGGAGTCATCTCGTAGCGCCCATTTAGCTGCAGTCGCCCCGCCATCAATTCCTAAAGTTAACATGGCGTTAGCCTTTCACAGCGCCTGCGGTTAAACCCTTAATGAACTGCTCTGAAATGATCAAATAGAGCGTAATTAGCGGAAGCGCGGCAATCATTAAGCCGGCAAAAATGATGCCCCACTGCGATGAATACTCGCCAAAGAAAGCAGTTAAACCCTGCATGATGGTTTTCTTCTCTGGAGACTGCAAGAAAACTAGCGGCAAGAAGAAGTCATTCCAAATTGGAATCGCAGAATAGATTGCAACAATTGCCAAACCGGGTCTTACTAACGGTGTTAAAACAATTCTTAGTAATTGAAATTCTGATGCACCATCTATGCGAGCTGCGTTATCCAAATCTGAAGGTAGTGCGCTAAAAAACCCACTCATAATAAATATTGCTGCGGGTAGTGCTCCAGATGTATAAACCAAGATTAATCCAATGTGAGAATCGAGCAGATGCATCCATTTAAGTTGAATGAAAAGTGGCAAAATTGCTAACTTAGCCGGAACTAACATCCCCGAAAGTATGAAACCAAGAATTATTGAATGGCCTCTAAATTTATATCGCCCCAAAACGAAACCAGCACCAAGTGATAAAAGTAAAATCAAAATTATTGATCCGCCTGTTACAACTAATGAATTCTTCATATAGGTAGGAAAGGTGCCACCAGCCCAGACATCTTTAAAATTTTGCCAATAAGGGTGCGTAGCGAGCTTCATAGGTGATCGCGCGAAATCATTTGTTTCACGTAACGAAGAATTAACTATAAAAAGAAGGGGCAAAATTACGATTACGGTGTTGAAAATTAAAACAGAGCGAAAAAATAACTTCGATGCAAATAACTTAATCACATCTGCACCTCGCGAGATCTTAAATACTTAGAGCCAAACCCAGCTCCGATACCTACTACTGTAAAAATCAAAACTCCGAGCGCGGCACCTATACCTATCTCATTTGCACCCGAATCAACGGAGCCAAAAGATAAGCGATAAAACATTAGAGCAAGCGTGTCTGTGGCGCCGGCGGGACTTCCAGAAGAGCCCCCTAAAACATAAGGTAAATCGAACCATTCAAATGCGCCAATGAAAGTTAAAACCGTAACAATCGTCATTGATGGCGCTAATAATGGAAACATTATCTTGCGAAATATTTGACCTTCACTTGCGCCATCAATTTTAGCCGCTTCTAAATATTCGCTATTGATTGCATTTAGTCCGGCAAGAAAAATGATTGCGGGAAACCCAACCCAGCGCCACAAATTAATGAATACTAAAGTTGGTAACGCTGTTGCAGTACTCCCCAGCCAAGTTAAAGCCAATGAGTCCCAGCCAACTTTATGAAGTAAGTAATTTATCGGACCATAAAATGGATCGAGCATTGCTTGCCACATATATCCAACAATTACTAGTGAGAAAATAACAGGTAAGAAAATTACGGTCCTATAAAATCTCTGCCCTCGCTTCAACCTATAAAGCGCATAAGCAATCAAAATCCCTAGTGATGTTTGAATAATTAAAATTCCGATGAAAACCAGGACGTTGTGTCGCATCGCCATAAATAGTGAATCTCGGAATGGAAATGCAAAAAGTCTTCTGAAATTTTCGGTACCGGCAAAACCGCCACGTTGAAAACCGGTCCAATGGAAAAATGAATAACTTAGCGTGGTAAGCGCTGGAAGGCTTGTAAAAATTATTATGGTTAATAGCGCTGGAAGCAGCAACAAATAAGTAAATCTTTGTTGATCTCGTTTTAATCCAGATTTAGCCATTGCTCATCTCTTTTTGCCTTGCGAAAAATTGATAAGGCGCAGAGATTTCTCTCTGCGCCTTATTTTTACTTATTTATGCTTTGCCTTTAAGTGGTACATACCAAGTTGCAACACCAGCTTGGATAGCCGCAGCTAGTTCAGCCGCGGTTTGAGTACCAGCTGCAACTTTCTGGAATCCAGGTTGCATGATGGATGAAGATGTTGGTGCGCCGTAGCGGAAACCAACAAGAGTTAAGAATGGAGTTCCAGATGATGGAATCGCACGAACCATACTGACAACAGCTGGATCGGTGACTTTTACGCCTGAAATTGTGGAGATCCAACCAAGTGAATCGGCAGCATCTTGCATGAATGCCTTGCTTGAAAGGAAGTTCATGAATTTAATTGCTGCTGCCTTGTTAGTGGTCTTTGCATTAATTGCAAAGCCGCCGTCAGCCCAGTTAGTTACATAACGTGGAGTTCCAGCTGCTGCTGCAGGAGCAGGCATCCAACCAACGTTAAGTGATGGGTTTAGCGAACGGAAATATGAAATTTCATAGTTTCCGCCGATATAGAACGCAGCTTTTTCGTTAGCAAAAAGTCCACGAGCAGTGTTGTAGTCCAAACCAGCATGGCCAGTTGGGAAGTACGCAACTAGATCTTTCACAGCTTGAAGTGAAGCTACAAAATTCTTATCTGTGAAAGTTTTGTTACCAGCAACAATATTCTTATAGAAATCATTACCGCCGTAGAAAGTTGGTCCTACTGCACCCCAGAGTTGTTCCATTCCAGGTGCATATCCACTGCCATTACCCAAAGGCAAAATTCCGGCTGCTTTAACTTTATCCATTGCAGCAAAAAATGATGACCAAGTAGTTGGCAGTGCTTTAACACCAGCCTTTTTTAGTAGATCTGGGTTATACATAACTCCAAGAACTGAAGTTGCATATGGCAACCCATATTGAAGCTTGCTGGTATATCCCTGTGCTCCGGCAAGAGTTCCTGCTGGAATCTTGGCAAGTGCTGGAATATCTTTCGATGTTAGTGGCATGAAATAGCCAGCATCAGAAAGGTTTGACATGCCACCGTATGCACGCATCTGCATTACATCTGGTCCTTTTCCTGCAGTAAGCGCAGTTGAAAGAAGTGCGTTGTAATCAGTTGCTACATAAGGTGTGAATTTTACGGAGATACCAGTTGCTGCTAGAAATTTTGCAGCTTCTGCTTCGTAGAAAACTTTATCCTCTGGACGCCAGCTCCAGAAGGTAATTTCTGTTGCTGCATTCGCAGGTGAAGCTGTAATAGGTACGACAATCGCAGCAGTTGCGAAAACTGCAGCCATTAAACCGCGTAACCGGCTTTTAGTTTTAATCACTTATTTTCCTCCTCGAGAGCGGGATGGTTTAGAAGTTGAATGAAATCCCTCGATATCACTCAGCTTCTTTCCAGAACGGATTCCCACAGCCGCCCTAGATTGATCTAGAGCAGCCTTGGTACCACTCCAGTTTCTCTGTGCTAACGCAACACAGAGACAGTCAACCACCGTTAATTGTGCGATTCGACTCGCAGTAGCACCGCTTCGGAAGGTGGTTTCCCGTGCGGAAGTATGTAAAACAAATTCTGTTAGCGCGCAAGCTGGACTTCTAAGTGCATTTGTAATTAAAACTAAATTAATGCCTCGTTTTTTAAACTCGGTCATGACATCAACTACATCTAAAGTTGTCCCGCTGTGACTTATAGCGACTAAAACGTCGCCTTCTTTTAATAGCGCTAGCGAAGTTAGGGCTGAATGTGCATCGCGCCAAGCAACTGCATGTTTTCCTAATCTATTTAACTTAAGTTGTAAGTCCATTGCTACAAATCCGCTGGAAGCTAATCCGATTATCCCAATAGTTTTTGCATTTTCCCAAAGCGTAAGAGTTTTTTCAAAGACTTGTAAATCTAATCGTTCGGTTGTAGTTTGAATTGCGCGCGAATCAGCGTGAGCAATCTTTCGAATGATGTCGGCCGAAGTGTCTGTAGAGGTGATGCCGCCATCTAACTCTGACTCTTCAATACCTAAATGTTGAATTCGACTTAGGTCGCTAACTAGCGCCATTCTAAATTCTGGAAAACCCTTAAAGCCTAGAGTTTTACTAAACCGGACAACAGATGCAACTGATGTTTTACTAAATGCAGCAAGTTGGGAGATGTTCATCTCAGAAACTTGATCAGAATTTTCAATTACGGCATTTGCAATTGAAATTTCGCTCGCATGGAAAGATGAAAATGAGTTTTTAATTTCGCCTAAAACGTCACGATAGTTTTTCCCGACCACCCGGAGCGGTGTAGATGTGGCGACCATCAGATACCCCCGGTGAAAATAAAATTCAGCAAAAGCTTTGCTTGGTGAAAATTATAGCCTTAACGCTATTAGGTCAAGCCTAAATCCAGTAATTTTAAAGGAGTTATTCGGTTCCGAGCGCTTCTCGGATCCGATTTGAAGATGCCAGCAATCGCTCTCGAGCAGCCTTTGCATCCAAATTTAAAAGGAGCATCAAGATTGCAACTTTCACTTCGTGGTTTGCTTCTTTTAGCGCTCTCGTAGATTCCGCGCGAACCGCTCCGGTAGCTTTTTCAATTATTCGAAGTGCGCGATCTTGTAACTTCTCGTTTGTAACTTGGAGATCAACCATGAGATTTCCATAAGTCTTGCCAAGTCTTACCATCGCTATAGTTGAAATCATGTTTAGAACTAATTTTTGAGCCGTTCCAGATTTTAATCTAGTAGATCCTGCGAGTAGCTCTGGTCCGGAATCAATTTCAATTGGATGATCAACAATTTTTGAGATTTCAGAGTTTGGGTTACCAGTTAAGCCAATAGTTAATGCGCCAACTTCTTTTGCTAATTGCAGCGCACCAATCACATAAGGGGTACGCCCGCTTGCTGCAATTCCGACAACCGCATCTAGTTGGGAAACGTTTTTTAATTTCAAATCTGTTGCACCAGCTGTTGGATCATCTTCAACACCTTCTGCCGGAAAACGTAGAGCTTGATCTCCGCCAGCAATGAAAGCAAGAACTTGATCTTCGCTAACTGAGAATGTCGGGCCACATTCAGCTGCGTCTAAAACGCCAAGTCGCCCAGATGTTCCTGCGCCCAAGTAAATTAAGCGGCCACCTTGTAATAAGCGGTCGACAATCCCATCAATTGCTTTTTCTATCTCCGGAAGCTTTAATGCAATGGCACGTGGAACTTCAGCATCACTTTCATTCATTGCTTGCAGTAATTCTGTTACCGACATTGCATCAAGCAAGTGGTACTTCGCATCGACTTGCTCGGTACGTAATGAACCAATTTTCGATTCAGAATTACTATTTTCGCTAGTCATTAAGTCCTTCCTGAAGCGGAATACTCATTGAAGAGTAATACCCTTGCAGAAAAAGTCAAAAGTATTTAGGTAAAAAGGGGTTTAGGCGGTTGGTGCTTCCGCTAAATCGCCTGGAGTATCTGGCATTTGCTCTCTTGGCATTCCGGTAAAGGTAAAAGTTTCTGAGCCTATTTCGCCTTCTTTTGCTGGCGCAACATCAATCAAGATAATTTCACCGGCTTTGATATCACCAAAGAGAATCTTTTCGGAGAGCGCATCTTCAATTTCACGTTGAATCGTCCGACGGAGTGGTCGAGCGCCAAGAACTGGGTCATACCCACGTTTAGCTAACAAAAGTTTCGCAGCTGAAGTTAGTTCAATACCCATATCTTTCGCCTTCAAGCGATCTTCTAAGTTAGCAATCATTAGATCAACGATTTGGATAATTTCGTTTTCGCTTAATTGATGGAAGACAATTACATCATCGATGCGGTTTAAGAACTCTGGACGGAAGTGTGTCTTGAGTTCGTCTTGAACTTTTGCTTTCATCCGCTCATAGTTACCAAGCACATCAGAGACATTAGTAAAGCCAAGTGCCAGACTCTTCGAGATATCGCGAGTTCCAAGGTTTGTAGTCATGATGATTACGGTGTTCTTGAAATCAACAACTCGACCTTGGGCGTCAGTTAAGCGGCCATCTTCCAATACTTGTAAAAGTGAGTTGAAAATATCTGGATGTGCTTTTTCGATTTCATCAAATAACACAACAGAGAATGGACGGCGCCGAACTTTCTCGGTTAATTGACCACCTTCGTCATATCCAACATAACCTGGAGGTGCGCCAAATAACCTTGATGCAGTGTGCTTTTCGGAGTACTCCGACATATCAAGTTGGATTAATGCATCGGCATCGCCAAATAAGAATGCTGCAAGAGTCCGCGAAAGTTCGGTCTTTCCAACGCCAGAAGGCCCAGCAAAAATAAAAGATCCGCCCGGACGTTTTGGATCTTTAAGTCCAGCGCGAGTTCTCCGAATCGCTTGTGAGAGCGCTTTGATTGCTTGGTCTTGACCAATAACGCGGCGATGAAGTTCATCTTCCATGCGCAGTAAGCGTGCGGTTTCTGCTTCGGTTAATTTAAATACAGGAATTCCAGTAGCAGTTGAGAGAACTTCCGCAATTAACTCTTCATCAACCACAGCAACAACATCTAGGTCGCCAGCTTTCCAAGCTTTTTCGCGCTCTGCTTTTTCGGAAATTAAATTCTTTTCTTTATCGCGGAGCGCAGCAGCTTTTTCAAAATCTTGACCATCAATTGCGGATTCTTTCTCTTTCCGAGCCTCAGCAATCTTGTCATCGAATGCACGTAACTCAGGTGGTGCAGTCATTCGACGAATTCGAAGTCTGGAACCAGCTTCATCAATCAAATCGATAGCTTTATCCGGCAAGAATCGATCTGCAACATAGCGATCTGCAAGCGTTGCGGCCGAAACTAACGCTGCATCGGATATGGAAACTTTGTGATGGGATTCGTAACGATCGCGGAGTCCTTTAAGAATTTCAATGGTGTGTGCAAGTGAAGGTTCGGCAACTTGAATCGGTTGGAAACGTCGCTCTAGCGCAGCATCCTTCTCTAAATGTTTGCGGTATTCATCAAGAGTTGTTGCGCCAATTGTCTGGAGTTCGCCGCGAGCCAACATTGGCTTCAAAATACTTGCAGCATCAATCGCACCTTCTGCGGCGCCAGCGCCAACTAGTGTGTGAATTTCATCGATGAAAAGAATGATGTCACCACGGGTACGAATTTCCTTTAATACCTTCTTCAAACGTTCTTCGAAATCGCCTCGATAACGGCTGCCCGCTACAAGCGCACCTAAATCAAGTGAATAAATCTGTTTATCTTTTAAGGTTTCTGGAATATCGTTTTTAACGATTGCTTGCGCTAAACCTTCAACTACCGCAGTCTTACCAACGCCTGGTTCACCGATTAATACCGGATTGTTCTTAGTTCGTCGTGAAAGAACTTGCATTACACGTTCAATTTCTTTTTCGCGGCCGATTACTGGATCTAATTTTCCTTCGCGAGCAGCTTGCGTCAAGTTACGACCAAATTGATCAAGTACTAAGGAAGTGGATGGCGTGCCTTCTGCTGGGCCGCCAGTTGATACAGCTTCTTTACCTTGGTAACCAGAAAGTAATTGAATGACTTGTTGGCGAACTCGATTTAAATCTGCGCCAAGTTTTACAAGCACTTGCGCGGCGACGCCTTCGCCTTCGCGAATTAAACCGAGCAGAATATGTTCGGTGCCGATGTAGTTGTGTCCAAGTTGTAGTGCTTCGCGAAGTGAAAGTTCTAATACTTTCTTTGCGCGTGGTGTAAAAGGAATATGTCCAGAGGGAGCTTGTTGTCCTTGACCGATGATCTCTTCAACTTGTGAGCGAACGGCTTCTAGTGAAATACCAAGTGACTCAAGACCTTTAGCTGCTACGCCTTCGCCTTCGTGAATCAATCCAAGGAGAATATGTTCGGTACCGATGTAGTTGTGATTAAGCATCCGCGCTTCTTCTTGCGCGAGCACAACAACGCGACGAGCTCTGTCGGTAAAGCGCTCAAACATGTGACGATCTCCTGACTGTCCGCGGATTAAGCGGCTTGGGTACTGGTTTAGCCTAACGCGCCAGCAGAATCAGTGCGATACAGATATTCGACGTATATTGCGGCCGTTGCTGGGTTTAACCACAGAATCTAGTGATTTATGCCCGAACCGAGGCTCGAATTTCGAACTTTATAGGACTTTGATCATTCTCGTGTTGCCCAAGGTGTTTGGTTTAACGCTCTCTAAATCTAAGAATTCCGCAATACCTTCGTCATAAGATCGAAGTAGTTGAGTGTAAACATCCGGTTCTACCGGCGTTCCTTGAATTTCAACAAATCCATGTCGCCCAAAAAATTCAGTTTCGAATGTTAAGCAGAATAATCGCTTAACGCCGACTTTCCGAGCTCGATCAAAAATGTGTTCCATTAATTGATGGCCGACTCCGGTTCCGCGCAATCTTTCCAAGACTGCCACGGTACGAACTTCTGCTAAATCTTCCCAGAGAACATGAAGTGCTCCGCATCCAACTATTTCTTCGCCTTCAACGGCTACCGAAAATTCTTGAACGCTTTCAAAAAGCGTAACGGTCTCTTTTGAGAGCAGCCTGCGTTGTAAAGCGTAATCATCAATAATTTTGCGAATGGTTTTAACATCACCGGTCTGCGCATTCCGAATTAATACGGCGCTCATATTAATTCTCTTCTGGTTTCACTAACGGGAAAAGAATTGTTTCGCGAATTCCTAACCCAGTTAGCGCCATTAATAATCTATCTACGCCCATTCCCATTCCGCCCATTGGCGGCATTCCAAATTCCATAGCACGTAAGAAATCTTCATCTAGACCCATCGCTTCTAAATCTCCAGATGCGCCTAACGTTGCCTGCTCTACCAATCTTTCTCGTTGCACAACTGGATCAATTAACTCCGAATATCCCGTTGCTAATTCAAAACCATCAATATACAAATCCCATTTTTCAGCTACGCCAGGAATTTCGCGGTGTGCTCTAACAAGTGGCGAAGTATCAATTGGAAAACCTTTTACGAAAGTTGGGATATTTAATTTGCCTTTATATAGATGTTCAAATATTTCTTCGGCCAACTTTCCAGTAATCCATTTCGGATCAACTTTAATTCCCATTTTTTCAGCGTATTTCTTTAAGTTTTCTTTAGTCGTCTCTGCGGTTACTTTGTCGCCAACGCCTTCGGAAATTGCGGTATAAAAATCCACTTCTCGCCAGTTTCCACCTAAATCGTTCTCAGTGCCGTCATGATGCTTAACCACATGGCTTCCAAAAACTGCTTTTGCTGAATCTTGGACTAAGTCACGAGTCAAAGTTGCAATTGAATTCCAATCCCCATATGCCTCATAGGTTTCAATCATCGCAAATTCTGGTGAGTGGCTCGAGTCCGCACCTTCATTTCGGAAATTACGATTTATTTCAAATACTCTTTCTAATCCACCAACAACGCAACGTTTTAAGAATAACTCCGGCGCAATCCGCAGAAATAGATCCATATCGTATGCATTGCTCTTAGTTTTAAAAGGGCGAGCTGCAGCGCCACCATGCATTACTTGCAACATTGGTGTTTCAACTTCGATAAATCCACGAGAATCAAAAGAGTTGCGAAGCGCTTTCATTACTATCGGCCGAGTTCGAGCATTTGATCTCGCTTCTGGACGCACAATTAAATCTACATAACGCATACGCACTCGAGTTTCTTCAGAGAGCGGTTTATGTTCTACTGGCAATGGCCGTAAAGATTTCGATGCCATTGCGTAACTGTTGGCAAGAATTGAAAGTTCGCCGCGTTTGGAGGTAATGATTTCTCCAGTAACGCTAACTAAATCTCCTAGATCCACATCAGCTTTCCATGCATTGAGTAAATCTTCGCCGACTTTGTCTAGCGAAAACATTGCTTGCAACTCAGTGCCATCGCCTTCGCGAAGAGTTGCAAAACATAATTTCCCGGTGTCGCGTTTAAAAATTACTCGTCCGGTAAGGCTTTCAATAATTCCAGTCCCGACATCTATAGGTAAGTCTTTATGGCGCTCTCTTATTTCTGAAAGAGATGCACTTCTAGGAACTGCGACTGGATAAGGCGCTATTCCACGAGAAAGCAGGCTCTCGCGCTTCTCGCGACGGATCCGAAGTTGTTCCGGAAGATCGTCAGCAACCTCTGGTTTTGACTCACTCATAGTGGCTGCAGTCTAACCATTGCTAACCGTTGCGCTGATGAACTAAACGAAGTCCTATAAGAGTTAAATCGGGTTCATGAAAATCGATCATTTCGCTGATTCCCAAAACTAACGGCGCTAATCCGCCGGTTGCAATTATTGATACGTTTTCGGTTTCTGGATAATCTTTTTCAAGAACTTCAATGATTCTATTTACAAGGCCATCAACTTGGCCAGCAAATCCAAAGATTGTTCCAGATTGCAAAGCTTCTACGGTGTTTTTTCCGATTACTGATTTCGGACGAACTAATTCGACTTTACGAAGTTGCGCGGCCCGAGCAGCCAACGCATCTACAGAAATTTCAATACCTGGCGCAAGCGCTCCACCCAAGAATTCACCTTTTGGTGAAACCACATCAAGGTTTGTGGAAGTTCCGAAATCAACAACGATGCATGGGCCTTTATCACCATACAAAGTAAATGCAGCTAGCGTATTTACAATCCGATCCGCGCCAATTTCTTTTGGATTATCAACTAATAATGGCACGCCAGTTTTTGTTCCAGGCTCAATAATTGTGCAACGAATATCTGCAAAATAATTTGCAATCATTGTGCGAATTTCGCGCAATATTGCTGGAACTGTGGAACAAATAGAAAGACCATCGACTTGGTAACCCTCTATAAGTGATCGGTATTGCAACCAGAGTTCATCAGAAGTATCACGTGGGTCTGTCTTAACTCGCCATGACTGGACTAAATCGTCACCATCAAAAATTCCTAAGACTGTGTTTGTATTTCCAACGTCGATTGTAAGTAGCATTATTTATCTCCTAAGAAGTCGAGCCCAATATCAAGGCTTGTTGCAGAGTGAGTGAGTGCTCCGATTGCTAAGTAATCAACGCCAGTGACGGCATACGCTTTCGCATTATCCAACGTGATTCCACCCGAAGCCTCTAATTTAAATTTTCCATTTACTAATTGCACAGCGGCGCGACATTGCTCGGGCGACATATTGTCGAGCATTACTAGATCAACTTTAAGTTCCAAAATCTCTCGCAATTGTTCAATCGTGTCTACTTCGATTTCGATTGGCAGGCTCGGGTTTTTGCTCGATACATCAATGAGCGCTTTAACCACTCCGCCTGCAGCTAAGACGTGATTATCTTTAATTAACGCTGCGTCAGAGAGCGACATTCTGTGATTGGTGCCGCCTCCCATTCGGACTGCAAACTTTTCAAGTTCACGATATCCCGGAGTAGTTTTGCGGGTATCGCGTATATGAACTTTGAAATCTGCAACTTCTGCAACCCAAATATTTGTGAGGGAACTAATCCCACTCAACCTACCGAGAAAATTGAGCGCAGTTCGTTCCGCCAATAAAATTGATCTGGTATTCCCATGTACTCTAATCAAAAGCGTATTTGGTTGCACAAAATCACCATCATTTTTTAGCAATTCGTAATCTGTCACACCGCAGTATTCAAGTACCGCTGCTGCAATTAGCAATCCCGATATTACCCCAGTCTTTCGGTTTCGAAACTCCGCGATGGATTCTTGTTCGGAAGCAATAGTTGCTGTGGTTGTCACATCGCTACCGCCAGCTAAATCTTCATCAATTGCTAATTTTATTAAATTTTCAATTGCGCTTTCGTTTAATTGCGCATTTGCTATTTTCTTACTTAGTTGAGGAGAAAACATTACTTACCCCCAATTCTTCAATTGATGAACTCCAAATACCAGCGCTATCAATCCGTTGGTGAATCCGTTTTTCCCATTCTTTTGAGGTGTTTGGGAAATCCTCTCGCCAGTGTGATCCGCGACTTTCAGTACGTTCCAGCGCTGAGCGAACAATTGCCGTTGCTAGATAATAGAGATTTGTAGTTTCCCAAGAATCAATATTTGCCTCGTTAGTAGTAAATAACGCAAGTTTTTGCAGAGTCATTAAAGTTTCTGCCAAAGTTTCTTCAGATCGAACTACACCAGCGCCACGCGACATTGCCTGTTGCAGCGCAGTACGAATTACAGGATCAAGCAATATTTCAACGCTACGACTTGTTTTTGGTTCACTAAATTCTGCTAATGAGTTTGCGATATTTTCTGCGATTCGAGCGCCAAAAACTAAACCTTCGAGCAATGAGTTTGAAGCCAACCGATTCGCGCCATGAGCGCCAGTACAAGCACTTTCACCACATACATAAAGGCCGGAAATCGCACTTCTGCCAAATAGATCTACACGGACGCCGCCTGAGGCATAGTGCGAAGCCGGCGCTACTGGAATCAAATCGACAGTTGGATTAATGCCATGGTTTAAACAGGATTGATAAATCGTGGGAAATCGCTCCGCAAAATCGGGAACCTTTGTCGCATCGAGCCATACATGCTTACTGCCGCTCGACAACATTTGACGGCTAATTTCTTTGGCGACTATATCGCGCGGCGCTAAATCAGCTAGTGGATGCACGCTCTTCATAAAAGCTTCGCCTTTAATGTTCCGCAATATCGCACCTTCACCACGAACTGCTTCCGAAATTAGCGGTTGTTGGCCGCGAGATGAGTCGCCAGTCCACAAAACAGTTGGATGAAATTGAATAAATTCAACGTCGGCAACATCCGCACCGGCACGCAGCGCTAACGCAACGCCATCACCAGTAGAAACGGATGGATTTGTGGATTGTGAAAATACTTGGCCAAGTCCGCCAGTTGCAATTACAACTGCGCGGGCTAGCGCTTGCCCAACACCATCTCGAGTTCCAGCACCAATCACGTGAAGTGTTACGCCACAAACTTCATCTTTTTCATTCTTAAGCGCATCAATAACTAACGCATTTTCTAATACTTCGATGCCATCATCATTTTGTACTGCGGCAAGTAACGCTCGTGAAACTTCAGCACCGGTTGCATCGCCACCAGCATGTAAAATTCGATTTCGTAAATGGCCACCTTCACGAGTAAGGGCAATCTCGCCAGATTCTGAAAGATCAAAAACTGCACCTCGTGCAATTAATTTTCGAACTGCTTCGGGACCTTCGCTAACTAATACTTTTACCGCAGTAACATCACATAACCCAGCACCAGCAACCAAAGTATCTTTCTCGTGTTGATCCGGAGTATCGCCCGGCCCAAGCGCAGCCGCGATCCCACCTTGTGCCCATTTAGTAGATCCAGAATCAACTCGCGCTTTAGTTACTAATAAAACTGAAAGATTATGTGCCCGAATTTGTAGAGCAGTTGTTAGACCAGCAACGCCAGAACCAATTACTACAACGTCGGCAGTTGCACTCCAACCTGGTTTTGATGCGCGTAATTTCATAACGCAGCCAACTTCGATTCAGCTTGATTCTCCTGCATGGGCATATTGTCGATTAAACGAATGCCATTAATCCAGCCCGCGATAATTGCACGCTTGTTTTGCGTATCGGCGACCGCATTTTCGAAAGTTTCGCCATCTATGATTTCAGCATAATCCAAAGTAATTTCGGGTTGGGAAGCTAGCGCAGCTAACATTTCTCGCTTCATATCCGTAAGGTTTTTCGCTGATCGTGCTGCTATCAAACTCTTAAAGATTATTGCTGCTTTCTGCTTCTCTGACTTAGAGAGTCGAGCATTTCTAGATGAAAGAGCTAGCCCTGAATTATCACGAATTGTCTCGCTACTTATAATATTAATTGTTGGATGAAGTTCATTTGTCATTTTTCTAATTAAGAACAGTTGCTGTAAATCTTTTTCACCAAAAATTGCCCAGGCTGGCTCGACTTTTAAAAATAAGGCGTTTACAACGGTAAGCACTCCGTCAAAATGCCCCGCACGTTTACCTTCATAAATTCCACCAATTGCACCTGCCGAAATTTTCGCCACACCATTTGGATAAAGATCGTTCTGGCTAGGTCGCCATAAAATCGTAGCTCCAGCGGCGGCGGCTAATTCCTCATCCAATTCTGGTGATCTTGGATATCTCTCTAAATCTTCATCGCTCTCAAATTGCAGCGGGTTAACATAAACACTAACTAATACATTTTCGGAAATTTTTCGAGCTTTTGTGATTAATGATTGGTGTCCGGCGTGTAGCGCACCCAATGTTGGCACAAATGCAATTGGCGCATTTACAGCGCGCGAAAGTTCCGCAACGCTATTAATTACTTTCATTTGTGGCTCCAGTCCTTTCGGGGTACCGGGCAGTGTAGAAAGTCTACCTAACTAATCTAAGCCAGCCAACAATTTTTTTATCTCGCCATATCCCGGTAGAACGCCATTTGAATCAATGCTCAACCAAGGTTTTAATACAAAGGCACGTTGGTATGCGCGCGGATGCGGCAGCGTTAATTCAGGTGTATCCAGAAATATCTCTCCATATGAAATTAGGTCGATATCTAATGTTCTAGCCGCATTCTTAGTTGATCGCTCTCTGCCACCTTCATCTTCAATTCTTTGCAACAAATGCAGCAAATCTAGAGGTTTCATCTCAGTTTCGACGATTAATACGCCATTAAAATAATTAGGTTGGCCAGGTGCGTCGACTGGGGTAGTTTCTATGAAATTTGAGACTGAGATTACAAAAAGTTCTTTATTGATTTTCGAAACTGCTTCATCTAATTGTGAAATTGGATCGCCTAAATTAGCGCCAAGCGCAATCACCGCTTTCATCGCGAGCGTTGAATTGTTACTGAAACATCAAGAAATGGGATCGCTATCGGTGCTTGCGGTTTATGGATCGTTATTTGCACCGAGTTTGCTAATTGATAAGCAGCAAGTATTGCTGATGCAATTTTCTCAGCTAAAGTTTCCAATAATTGAACTGGCTCTCCCACAATTAATGCATGAACCAAATCTGCAACTTCTGCGTAATTAATAGTTTCATTCAAATCATCAGATTCGCCAGCAGCACGTGTATTTAGGAATATCGTCACATCAGCCGAGAAATTTTGGCCATGAACTCTTTCGCTTTCTAACACACCATGGTGGCCGAAACCTGAAATCCCAGTTATTGCTATCTGATCGCTCATTTATTTCTTCCCATCGCACTAACTGCAGCTATCGCATCCTTATGTGGTTTAACTGAGTGCGTTCGCACGCCCCACACTCCAGTTTTAGCTACCAACGAAGTTATTGCAATAGATGCTGCTTCTCGATCGTCTGGATCAGTGGTATTGGTTAATTCACCGAGAAAACGTTTACGAGAAGCACCAATTAATATTGGAAACCCGAGCAGTGCCAAACGATCCAGATTCTGCAGAATTTCCCAATTGTGTTCGCCAGTTTTTGCAAAACCTAAACCAGGGTCGATGATTAATTGATCGGGATCAGCACCTGCTGTGATTAAAGTATCAATTCGATCTTGTAGTTCATCTTTAACTTCACGTGCCACGTCCTGGTAATTAGCTAAATTCTGCATGTTTTTAGAGTGAGCCCGCCAGTGCATCGCAATATATTGAACCTGCGGATTAGCTACCACCAATTTTGCCATTTCTGGATCCGCTAGACCGCCACTTACATCGTTTATATATGAAGCACCCGCTTTAATCGCTTCGTTGGCGATCTTCGCTCGCATTGTGTCAATACTTATTGTGGCACCCAATTTCTTAAGTTCTGTAATTACTGGAATCACTCTGCCGCGCTCTACCTCTTCCGAAATTCTTTCTGCGCCTGGCCGAGTTGATTCGCCACCAACGTCAATAATGTCGACGCCTTCATTAATCATGGTTTCGCTTCGACTAATTGCTTTTGTGAAATCAAAGTGGCGCCCACCATCAGCAAAAGAATCTGGAGTTACATTAAGAATCCCCATAACAATTGTGGGATTTATATTCATAAATAACTTACCTAGATGTAATTAATGACATTGCTTCCGCACGTGTTGCCGGATCTCGCAATTGGCCACGAACTGCGCTAGTAGTAGTTCTTGCTTGCGTTTTTTTAACTCCGCGCATCGACATACATAAATGTTCGCAATCAATAATTACAATCACGCCGGATGGCTCCAATATCTCCATCATTGAATCTGCGATCTGTGAAGTAAGGCGTTCTTGAACTTGTGGTCGTCTGGAATACAAGTCAACCAGACGAGCGAGTTTGGATAGCCCAGTAATCCGGCCACTTTCACCAGGGATGTACCCAATGTGCGCAATGCCGTGGAATGGTGTTAAGTGATGTTCGCAGTGTGAAAATATTTCAATATCGCGAACAATTACTAATTCACGATGGGCAAGATCAAAAGTAGTAGATAAAATTTCGCGTGGGTCTTGCCAAAGTCCTTCAAAGTTCTCTCTTAAAGCGCGCGCAACCCGTGCTGGCGTATCGCGCAAACCATCACGATTTGGATCTTCGCCAAGCGCAAGTAGTAGTTCAGTTATAGCGCGCTCTGCCCGGGGTTGATCGAATTCTGCTTTAGCGCGGCCCTCATTTGGCCCCATTCCAACCGCGTTAATTTCACTCATTAAGCGCTCGGGCTCTTCTTTTTGCGCGGCTTAGATTCTTTCACTTCTACAACTTCTTTAGTTTTTTCTCTCTTAGGTTTCATTGATACAGGTGGGATTGTCGAAGGTTTTCGAAGTGGCGAACCAGTCCAAGCCGGTCTATTTGGTTTTGCAACTGCGCCTTTAAAAATCTCTGCAATCTCCTCTTTATTTAAAGTTTCTTTCTCCAACAAAACTTCTACTAATTCATCAAGAATCACTCGGTTTTGCACTAATACTTCAAATGCTTCTTGGTGTGCGCTTTCGATTAAGTTTCTAATCTCTTGATCCACAATTCCCGCAATGCTTTCGGAGTAATCGCGTTGGTGTCCGTAATCTCGACCCATAAATGGCGCAGATTCTGAATTTCCTAACTTGATCGCGCCTAATCTTTCAGTCATTCCATACATTGTCACCATGGCGCGAGCTAACGCCGTTGCTTTTTCAATGTCGTTAGAAGCCCCAGTAGTCGGATCGTGGAAAACTAATTCTTCAGCAGCGCGACCACCCATTGTGTAAGCCAACTGATCTAACATCTGGTTGCGCGTTGTTGAATATTTATCTTCATCAGGTAAAACCATTGTGTAACCAAGCGCATGTCCGCGCGGCATAATTGTAATTTTGTGAACCGGATCAGTATGCGGTAAAGCGAAGGCAACAAGTGCGTGTCCGCCTTCATGGTAAGCAGTAACTCTTCGCTCTTCTTCGCTCATTAATCTGCTCTTGCGTTGTGGTCCAGCCATTACACGGTCAATTGCTTCATCTAGTGAATCATTTGTTATTAATTTTTCGTTTTGGCGGGCGGTTAATAGCGCTGCTTCATTTAAAACGTTTGCTAAATCTGCACCAGTGAACCCTGGGGTACGACGCGCAAAGCCAAGTAAATCAACGCCTTCTGCGAGTGGTTTCCCTTTTGCGTGCACTTGAAGAATCGCTTCGCGTCCTTTTAGGTCCGGACGATCAATTCCGATTTGGCGGTCAAAACGTCCTGGCCGAAGAAGCGCGGGATCCAAAATATCTGGACGGTTAGTAGCTGCAATTAAAATTACCGAACCATTACTTTCGAATCCATCCATTTCGACTAATAATTGATTAAGAGTTTGCTCACGCTCATCATGTCCGCCGCCCATACCAGCGCCTCGATGGCGACCAACTGCATCAATTTCATCCACAAATACAATTGCAGGAGAGTTTGCTTTCGCTTGGGTAAATAAATCACGCACACGTGCGGCTCCGACGCCAACAAACATCTCTACGAAATCTGAACCAGAGATTGAATAAAATGGAACTTTAGCCTCGCCTGCTACTGCGCGAGCCAATAAAGTTTTTCCAGTTCCTGGCGGACCATAAAGTAAGACACCCTTAGGTATTTTGGCGCCGATCTCTTCATATTTTTTTGGCTCTGCCAAGAAATCTTTTATTTCGCGAAGCTCTGCAACCGCTTCATCTGCTCCAGCAACATCAGCAAAAGTTGTTTTAGGTGCATCATTAGATTGCAATTTTGCGCGAGATCTTCCAAACGAGAATACGCGTGAGCCGCCTTGAGATTGGCCCATTAAAAAGAAAAGTATGAAGGCTATTAAAAGTATTGGCCCAATTGAAAAAAGTATTGATACCAAAATATTAGTAGTTGGAACTTTCACATTCCAGTTATTAGGTGGTGGATTACTTGTCAGCAATTCAACGATTAGCGGTTCTTGCCTCGTTACATATGAAGCTTCAATCTTTGTTGCACCCTTAATTGCCTTGCCAGGCTTGAGTATTGCCCGTATTAATTGATCCCGATCAATCACGACTGCCGATTCGACATCATTATTTGAAATGGCAGCCAAAATAGATGAAGTGTCGACTTTGGTAAATTGATTACCACTGCTTGAAATTGAACCAAAAATTGAAACTCCGATAATTGCGAGAAGTATCCAGAAAAGTGGGCGGCGCGTTGCTTTACGCATCCGATTACCATCTGGAAGTTTGGAAACCTTCTTTATGGTTGGCTTCTTGCTCTTCTTATCTTTTGCCGGTTTCTTATCGCTCATTTTTACTTTCTTTTGAATTGAATTAATTATTAGGAATACATGTGCTTAGCAAGCACGCCGATGAAAGGTAAGTTTCGATATTTTTCATTGAAATCTAAACCATAGCCAACAACGAAATCAGGTGGGATATCAAAGCCAACATATTTAACACTGACTTCAACTTTTGCAGCAGTTGGTTTTCTCAAAATTGAAAGTATTTCAACGCTCTTGGCTCCGCGAGATTCTAGATTTGATTTCAACCATGACAGGGTAAGTCCGGTATCAACAATATCTTCGACAATTAAGACTTCACGGCCAGTGATGTCTCGATCTAAATCTTTTAGAATTCTGACTACTCCGCTGGACTTAGTGCCGGATCCGTATGAAGAAACTGCCATCCAGTCCATATCAACATGGCGTTGCATATTTCGCGAAAGATCGGCCATTGCCATAATGGCACCTTTTAATACACCTACAAGTAATAGGTCTCGATCTTTGTAATCTGAAGTAACTTGGGCAGCCAAATCTTTAATTCGTTTCTGTAAATCGATTTCAGAAACGATTACTCGTTCTACATCGGTACCGATAGCTGCTAAATCCACTTACCCCTCGTTTCGTTTAACCTTCGCGCAAGAGCGAAAGTCTGCCTGAAATTCGGGCAACCTTCACACCACCCGGAAGTGAGCTCGCCCCCTGGCCTCGCCATGCGGAAATAAGCGCTTCGATTGGATCAATATGCTCGGAAGTGAGCGACCCGGCTGGTGCGCCAACGGCATAGATAGCCATCCGAAGAATTCGGGTTCGAACCGCTTTTGGCAGTTTTGCCAACTTTTCAATATCTAAATCCTTAGCATCCATTTTTGAATATTCGGTAGCGGCCCAGCCATCTAGCGCATCGGCATCATCGCGTAATAGTCGAGCAGTTCTAACCAAGGCATCTGAAACACCCGGACCAATTTCTCGCTCCAAATTAGGTAGGACATTT
>CAIRHO010000020.1 GCA_903878415.1 uncultured Actinomycetes bacterium | reverse complement strand
TTTATGCAAATATAGTTCCGGGTTATCGGGTTGAAGTTGGTGAACTAATGGCACTTGTCGGAACTTCGGGGGATGCCGCGGGTCTTGCACCGCATGTGCATTTTGGAATTTCTTGGCCGACTAAGGCTGGGATTTGGTGGGGCGGGTCGGGCTCGAACCGACGACGACCGGATTATGAGTCCGGGGCTCTGACCAACTGAGCTACCGCCCCTAGTGGGAACTGAAGTTTAAGGGATATTAATCGATTCAATATCCTTTGGAGAAACGCCACAGCAGCCGCCAATAATTTGTGCGCCTGAATCAATCCATTCCGCAATCAAATCCGGGGAGAAGGTGCCAGAAGTAGGACCGCTCCATTCTTTGCGGTTTGCATCCCACTCTCGACCAGCATTTGGATAGACGATGTAAGGCAACTTTGAATTACCTGCCTTAAGTAGATCATTAATTAAGTTTGGTGCGGTGCAATTAACCCCAACTGCAAAGGCATCTTTATGGGAATTCACTAACTCTGTTGCTTCGCTAAATTCTTGACCAGCATTAGTTTTCAATTCCGAATTGCATGAATAAGAGACCCAAAAAGGAATTCCTGAATTGAATTCGGAAATTAACTCTAGAAGCACTCCTACCTCTTGCATATCCGGCATAGTTTCTAAAGCTAAATAATCTGGCTCGGTAGAAATCAATATTTCTAATCTTCGTTCGTGAAATTCCCGCAATTTGGAATTAGAGACGCCGTAACGACCGCGATATTCCGAACCATCTGAAAGCGCCGCTCCGTAAGGTCCAACACTTGCTGCAACTTTTACATTTCCATCTGCCGCAGATTTCGCTAACTCAGTAGATAACGTAAGTGCCGATGTAACTTCAGAATCGCTCCAGCCACGTTCTTTACAACCAGAAAATGAAATTTGATAAGCCGATGTGATAATTATTTCAGCGCCAACATCTACAAAAGCTCTATGAGCGCGCTCAATTGCCTTTGGATTAGATCTCAGTAATTCGCCAGTCCATAGCGAGGTATTTAAATTAAGCCCAAGACCTTCAAGCGCTGTGGAAAGGCCACCATCTAACTTAAGCGACCTATTCATTTTGCTCGTTTCAATAGAAAATATATAAATCTCAATTAAAAGCCAATTATACAGTTATCATTAGCTCTAATTCTAAAAATTCACAAGTCTGGAGCGAAAATATGGCTGGCCAACTTCAAGGCAAACGTGCATTTATTACTGGTTCGTTTCAAGGGGTTGGATTGGGTATAGCAACTGTTTTTGCAAGAGAAGGCGCTGCGCTCGTATTGCATGGTTTGGGCGAGCAATCAGTAATCGATAGCGCGGTCGCACAAGTTAAGGCAGCTGGATCTCCAAAAGTTGAAAAATATGTTTCGGATTTGCGAGATGTTTCTGCTACTGAAAACTTAATTAATGAGATTTTAAAAAATGGTCAAATAGATATTTTGGTAAATAACGCAGGGATTCAACATGTGGCTGCAACAGTTGATATGCCACGTGATAAGTGGGATGACATTATTGCCGTTAATTTAACTTCATATTTTGACACGATGCGTTTACTGCTGCCGCAGATGGCAGCTCGAGGACATGGCCGGGTAATTAATATTTCATCTGTTCATGGAATTGTGGCTTCAGTTTCAAAGGCACCATATGTTGCAGCCAAGCATGGGGTAGTTGGGTTAACTCGCGTTGCTGCATTAGAGCATGCAAATATTGGTAATCGTGAAAATGGTGGCTTAACTATTAATGCAATCTGCCCGGGTTGGGTTGAAACAACTTTAATTGAGCCGCAAATTCAAGAGCGAGCGGCGCTGCATGACGGTGATCGCGACGCGGGTGTTGCCGACATTCTTAGAGAGAAACAGCCAAGCATGCGCATGTCTAAGACTTCAGATATCGGAGAGTTGGCGCTCTGGTTATGCAATAAAGCGGCACATAACATCACCGGAACTGCATCTCCCATAGATGGCGGTTGGTCTGCGCAATAATTAGAAAATGAAACGCTTCCCCGCGCTAATCGCGTTATTTTTTCTTTTTACAAATTCTGCATCAGCTGCACCTATTTATACATTTCCTGTTGCTGATTGCGCTGTTAAGTATGTCCATTCACATCATGATTATCCGGCAACCGATATTTTAGCGAAAAAAGGTTGCGCTTTTGTTTCTCCTATAAATGGCGTGATTGAAGATGTAATTCGGGTAGATAAATGGAGCGGTAAAACTAATTTAGGGCAAGACCGCGGTGGGCTTGCGATTTCTATTATTGGTGATGATGGCGTTCGATATTACGGATCACATCTTTCAAAAATACTTCCGGAAGTAATTACTGGGCTTCGGGTAATTTCCGGAGAAAAACTTGGTGAGGTTGGCGCATCTGGTAGCGCTAAAGGGACTGCGCCACATTTACATTTTGGGATCTCGTATCCAACTAAAGCCGGTGATTGGAAGATTAGAAGAGGTGTTATTTATCCATGGAAGTATTTGGATTCATGGAAAATAGGTGAAGATAGATCACCAGTTGCAGAAGTTTTAAAAGCTAAATCAAAAGTTAAATAAAAAAGCCCCAGATTTCTCTGGGGCTTTAATTTAACTAGTTAGTGTAATTAGTTAGCTGTAACTGCGTCAGCCTGAGGACCCTTAGGACCTTGGACTACTTCGAAAGTTACTGACTGACCCTCTTCAAGAGACTTGTAGCCATTGCCTTGAATTGCAGAGTAGTGAACGAATACATCTTGTCCGCCACCATCTACAGCAATGAAACCAAAACCTTTTTCTGAGTTGAACCACTTAACTGTGCCTGTTGCCATTTAGCTTTCCTTCGGTACATGGGGGACATTCGTGAATTCCACGAACGCCAGTCTTTCCGTTCTACAGCGATACCGATCTGAGCTTCTCTTCAAATCCACTTGAGTTTCCTCGAGGCGGATCCAAACAGTTCTTGCCAGCAAGCGGGTACTGATAAGCGTTGGACTAAGGGAAAGCGTACTCTGAAAAGTTCCTGATAGAAAATGGCGATATTGCGCTTTTTTCACCATGAGATTACGCTCAGATTTACTTAATTAGGTGGGCTGGGGAAGGTGCATCTAACTAAGTACGCAACTTAGTAGGTGCTCCTTTTAGAGGAGCTCGCATGATTACGTTATCGCCAATCCATTTGGGTATTACTCATGGCACATTAACCATTCACTCTGCACCGAAATCCTTATGTTCGCATATCGATTGGTCGCTCGCGGAGGTACTTGGCGTTCCAATTAAAAATGATTGGAAATTGCAACCGCTATTGTCTGGAACTTTTCAATGTTCATTGAATTGGCAGGCTAAAAATGGAACTGCAGCGCGAATGGCGACTTCGCTAGTTGGTTGGAATTATCTTCGTTTCGAAATTAGGCAAGATGCAGCGCTTGGAAGCGATGGCGATTACTTCCGATTTACACCATATCTAAAATTACATCGTGCCACTATTGGGCCATCCGGGGATGTAATGATTAACGAAAATCAGATTACTGCCGCTATCTCTCAATTGGGCTCCGAAGAGCTGGCCGAAAAACTGGAAAATATTCTTGGAACTTGCTGGGATCGCGAACTTGAACCGTTTCGAATTGCGATGGGTGATGGTTCGGAAGAATTAATTGATAGAATTTCGGTATGAATCTAAATATCGAACGTAACCGCTTAATAGCGCTGATAGCTGCTTCCGCAATATTAGCCGCCGCAATTGGCGCCGGATTAGCAAAAGTTGGAAGTGGTTTTGCAACTCGCGCTGGAGATGGCATCTCCGTTACTGGTAGCGCAAAGGTAAGCGCAACCTCGGATAAAGTTGTTTGGACACTTTCATCACAAGAATCTGCACAAACTCAATCAGCTTCAGTAAAAAAAGTTGAAGTAGGGATTATTGCGTTACAAGATTATTTAATTCAAGGTGGGGTTCCGGCAGATGCGATTTCACTCGGCGCGGTTTCAACTTACGCAAATAATGAATATGTAAATGGCAATCCCACCGGCAGAGTAATTAGCTATCAAGGTTCTCGAACACTTACGGTACGAAGCGCAGATGTAGAATTGGTTAAGAAACTTAGCGATGGCATTGGATCTTTACTTCAAACCGGGGTAAATGTCTCTAACTACGGTCCAAGTTTTTATGTCTCAAACCTTTCAGAGTTACGCCCTGATTTGCTGGCGCAAGCTATGAAAGATGCCAAGCTTCGAGCGGAAGCCATCATGGCTGCAACTGGCGGAAAAGTTGGTTCGGTAATTGCCGTGAAGAGCGGTCCGACTCAAGTTACCTCGCCTGATTCAACCGATACTGCAGCTGGTGGTTACTACGACACTTCAACTATTGAAAAAACTATTTCAATTACGGTAACGGTGGCTTTTAAAACGAAGTAACTTATAACGGAATATTGCCATGAGCCCCACGTAACTGTGGGGCTTTTGCAATTGCTTGCGCAATTGCGTTTCGCGTCATGCTTGGTTCGATAATTTCATCAACAACGCCAATTTCAATAGCACGTGCCACGCCACCAGAAATTTTTTCGTGTTCAGCCGCTAATTCAAGTTCCATCGCTTCGCGTTGATCATCAGGAACATCGGCCAAAATTCTGCGATGGAGCACTCGAATCGCTGCTACCGCTCCCATAACTGCAACTTCCGCGGTCGGCCAAGCAAATACTTTAGTTGCGCCAAGTGATCTGGAATTCATAGCAATATATGCGCCGCCATATGCTTTGCGTGTAACTAGAGTTACGCGAGGAACTACGGCTTCGCCAAATGCGTGGAGCAACTTTGCGCCGCGGCGTACAACGCCATCCCACTCTTGACCAACGCCAGGTAAGTAACCAGGTACATCAACTAATACAACAAGTGGAATACCGAAAGAATCACAGAGCCTGACAAAGCGTGCAGCTTTCTCTGCTGAAGATGAATCCAAACAACCACCTAGTCGAAGTGGATTATTTGCAACCACGCCAACTGTTCGGCCACCTAATCGACCGAGTGTAATTGTGATATTTGGCGCCCATTTAGGGAAAAGTTCTTGAGATTCTGAATCTTTATCTAATAAACCTGCAATTAGCGGATGTACGTCATAGGCACGTTTTCCAGATTCTGGTAATAGTTTAGCTAAATCAAGTTCTGGAACTTTAGTTGCAACGCTACCTTGGTTGCCAAATAGCAAAGTTAATTTTCTGATAGTTTCATAAGATCCATCTTCAGTTTCAGCAACAACATGGACAACGCCACTTCTGCGACCATGAGGTTCTGGTCCACCAAGACGGGCCATATCTACATTTTCACCAGTAACGCTACGAACTACATCTGGGCCGGTTACAAATATTCGGCCTTCAGGTGCGAGCACAACAACATCGGTAAGTGATGGACCATATGCGCCGCCACCAGCAGCTGGTCCTACTACTAATGAAAATTGTGGAATCTTTCCGCTAGCTTGAATCATCGCTTGAAAAACTCGACCAAATGCATCTAATGAAAGCACGCCCTCACGTAATCGCGCACCGCCAGAGTGCCAAATTCCAACTATTGGAGTGTTATTTTTACCGGCGTATTCATATGCGCCACAGATAACTTTGGCGCCATCGTTTCCCATCGCGCCACCTTGAATTGTGGCATCGCAGGCAAAAACTGTTACCGCAACGCCGCTAACGGTGCCATGGGCTGCCAACATTCCAGATTTATCTTTTTCGGAAAGCGCTTTGAAAGTTCCAGAATCTAAAATTCTTTCAATTCTTAATTGCGGATCGCGTGGATCGATCGCTACTTCGCTCACTTACTTTCCTTCGTAAGATTTAAGAGCAAGAACTACATTATGACCGCCAAAACCAAAGGAGTCATTTAGCGCAGCAATCGGTCCAGCTGGCAATGGTCTAGCAACATTCATTACAACATCCAATTTTACAGCTGGATCTAATTCGTCAACATTTATTGTTGGGGGAGCGAGTCGATGATGAAGTGCGAGAACTACAAAGATCGCTTCGATAGCACCCGCGCCACCAAGTAAATGTCCAGTCATTGATTTTGTTGCAGATACAGTCACATGTGAAATCTCATCACCGAATGCGCCAACTAAAGCGGAAGCCTCTGCGACATCGCCAGCGGGTGTGGACGTGGCGTGTGCATTTAAGTGCACAATATCTTTGGTAGTTAGGCCGGCATCGGCAAGTGCAATTTCAATAGCGCGTTTAACGCCGCTGCCTTCAGGATCTGGCGCGGCTATGTGATAACCATCCGAAGTTAAACCTTGTCCCGCAATCTCAGCATAAATTTTTGCACCGCGTGCGATTGCATGTTCGTACTCTTCTAGAACTAATACGCCGCCACCTTCACCAAGTACAAAGCCATCTCGATTTACATCGTATGGCCGAGATGCTTTTTCGGGTTCATCATTGCGAGTCGAAAGTGCTTTCATGGAAGCGAAACCAGCCATTGGGAGCGCATGTATTGCAGCTTCAACGCCACCAGCAAGAACTACATCAGCTCGATTATTACGAATCATTTCTAACGCATAACCAATTGCTTCTGCACCGGATGCACATGCGCTGACCGGAGTATGTACGCCAGCTTTAGCGCCAAGTTCTAATCCAACATTTGCGGCAGGTCCGTTTGGCATCAACATTGGCACCGTATGTGGACTTATCAGCCGTGCGCCTTTACTTTTCAAAACATCATATGCATCAAGAAGTGTGATTACGCCACCGATTCCGGAGGCGATCACAACTCCTAATCGCTCTTTATTGATATCTGGTTTTCCCGCATCTTGCCAAGCTTCGCGAGATGCGATTAGTGCAAATTGTTCTGAACGATCTAACCGCCGAGTTTCTACGCGATCCATAACTTCAATTGGTTCAACCGCAATTGGTGCGCCTATTGAAACCGGAATCGATGAAACCCAATCTCCTGCCAGAGTCCGTACCCCACTTTTGCCCGCAATTAGCGCAGCCCAAGTAGATTCGACATCTCCGCCAAGGGGAGTAGTAGCACCGAGTCCAGTTACTACTACGCGACGTTTGCTCATATCGGTTATCTAAAACCTAATAAATAGAGCGTTACTTAGCTGCGTTAACAATAAAGTTAACGGCATCGCCAACTGTTGCAAGTTCAGTAACTTTGTCATCTGGAATCTTTACGCCAAAACGCTCTTCAGCAGCGACTACAACTTCAACCATGCTGAGGGAGTCGACATCAAGATCGTCGGTAAAGTTCTTACCAAGTTCGATTGATGCTGCAGGGATACCTGCGACCTCTTCAACAATCTCTTTAAGTCCTGCTAGTACTGCATCTGGTGATAGTGACATTTTTACATTCTCCTTATTTATTAGTAATTACTTATTACTACTTGCAGCTGGAAGTTCTATTGCCTGGGCGGCATAGACCAATCCTGCTCCAAATCCGATTATTAGTGCAGTTTTGCCATGTAAATCTGGGCGTTCTGTTAGTAATGAATCCATTGCAATTGGTACTGATGCAGCTGAAGTATTCCCTGAAATCTTTACATCGCGCGCTATCGCCACGGTTTCTGGCAGTTTCATAGATTTCGCCATCGAATCAATGATTCGCATATTGGCTTGATGTGGAATAAATGCATCGAGCGTTTCTGGCGTTAACCCAGCAGCTGCCAGGGCTTGCAAGCCAATTGGCGCCATTTGATAAACCGCCCAACGAAATACCGTCTGGCCTTGCATAGAAATATCGGGCCAACCTAAAGATTCAGGGTTCTTTAAATCTATCCATGAAGGTGTCATCAAGATTGCATCTCGGTTAGTTGCATCAGATCCCCAAATAGTTGGACCAATTCCGGCAGTTTCCGATGGACCAATAATTACTGCACCAGCGCCATCAGCAAAAATAAATGCAGTGCCACGATCTTCCGGATCAGTAAAGTCTGATAATTTTTCTACGCCAACAACTAAAACATAATTTGCCGAACCACTTCGAATCAAATCACTTGCCATACCTACGCCATAACAAAAACCAGCGCATGCTGCTGAAATATCAAAGGCTGCAGCTTTTGGATTTCCTAATAAAGCGATTAATTCTGTTGCCGCACTTGGCGTTTGAAATGGATAAGTAATAGTTGCGACGATTACCGCATCTACATCTGCCATAGAAATTCCAGAACGAGTTAAGGCTTGCCTAGATGCAGCTTCAGACATCGAAATAACAGATTCATCTGGCCCGGCAAATCGGCGAGATTCGATGCCAGAGCGTTCTCTAATCCATTCATCTGATGAATCAATTCGATCTACAATGTCAGAGTTTGGAATTATTCGCGATGGGCGATATGCACCAACTGCCAGAATACGTGAGTTACGATTTTTCGGAGTAAATTTCAAAGCCATTAGCGTTGCCCATTCGGATGTAAGCGGACAAGTGGTTGCCCAGGTGAAACTGGATCGCCATCTTCAGCTAAGAATTCAATAATAGTTCCGCCATGTTCTGCGATTAAATCCACCTTTTCACGGCGATTTTCGACGTGGCCAACTACAGTTCCAGGCTTTAAGTTTCCGCCAAGTTCATTTTCAATAATCTTAAAAGTTCCGCTGAACGGTGCGATAACCAATCGCCAAGTTGGTTGATCATCAATGGAACTAGGTTTTCCATGTCGCGCAATTAAATCCATTGCAGCTGGAATATCTTCTGGAGTTTTTAGCGCAAGGGTTTCGACACCGGGCATCGCGCGCTTAATTAAACCGATTAGCGTCCCAGCGGGTGGCACTTCAATTACCGCAGTAACGCCTAAGCCCACCATGGTTTCCATACATAGATCCCACCGAACTGGGTTAGAAATCTGGCCAACGATTCTATCCAGAGCTTCGCGGCCGTGGTGAACAACTGCGCCATCTTTATTTGAAAGTAATTTAGTTCGTGGGTCTCGTACAGTGACTGAGCGCGAAAGCATGGTTAAGCGATCTAGCGCCGGCTGCATATAAGAGGTATGAAATGCACCAGCAACAGAGAGCGCACGAACCCGCGCGCCATCGGGTGGATTATCACCAAGTTTTGCTAAAGCCTTTAAATCGCCAGCAGCCACAATCTGGCCGGCAC
>CAIRHO010000019.1 GCA_903878415.1 uncultured Actinomycetes bacterium | reverse complement strand
CCGCCGATATTAACTCCGTTATTCAAGGTTATTGCATCCACATATCCAAAACCTATCCACTGAGGAGTAGATACGGATGCGATATTTGATACTGAAGGTCCAGAACCAGAACTGGCTCCAATCAATGTGCTCACAGTTAATGGAGATGATTCCTTAGATGCACCAGAACTATCTGTTACTACGTAATACACGTTAAAAGTAGTCCCGCTTGGAAGTCCAGTTATATATGTTTGATTTCCGCCGTATGGAACGGTCGTCACTACGCTGCCCGAACTTGCGTTTGTAACTTTTACGGTGACGGTATATCCACTAAGACTTCCGCCGATATTAACTCCGTTATTCAAGGTTATTGCATCCACATATCCAAAACCTATCCACTGAGGAGTAGATACGGATGCGATATTTGATACTGAAGGTGAATCCGCCAAACTCCTTGGTATTGAAAATTCACTAAAATTGAAACTTATTATAATTGAGAGCGTTATAAATAAAGAAATGAATTGCTTTATTAATTTAACATTTGAAAAATTCAACAATTCACCTTTCGAGCTCTCTTTAAAATTTGACATGTGCTGGTGACCTATTTTTCCTCAATTTTGACTTGAATGCCATACGAAAATTCATAACCGGACTTAGTTGACCCCGTGATGTTGTAATTAACTGTGTTGGGCTTATCTGACTCGAGCCCATTTATTTCAATGGTATCGAAATCGGCCCCACATCGCGCATCTCCAGAATTAACAGAGATTTTTAACCCAGTTGAGTTCACCCCTCTTGCCTTATTAGGGGTTACTTTCAAAGAACTTTCGATTACTTGTTGGTCACATAAAAAGGCTGTGAACTCTCGGCCTTCGCCAGTTTGAGGCGCCGGATCACCGTCCACTGTCACAGTCCAGATATAACTTTTTGAACTAGTACCCATAAATGGCTTATTTATAAAGACAATCGCGAAAATAATTGCGATTACTGATATTGACGATAGTGAAAGGATTTGTTTTAGATTAATTTTTCGAGTTTTCCTCGGCTTCACTTTGGTATTGCTTAATGATTTAGTGCCTGCCACCTCTCGCAAAGTATTTAAAGCTTTGTTGGCACTAACTCGCTTACGATAATCTTTTTCTAGTAACGAAAGTATTAAGTTTCTCTGTAATTCTGTAAGTGTAGAAACATCTGGATCGCCCGTAAGTAAAGAATGCATAATTGTTGCTACTGAAGAATCGTCATCGCCCCAAGGTGTAGTTCCGGTTGCTACGTAGTAAAGAACTGATCCTGCAGAAAAAATATCGAGGGCTGTTGTTATGGCTTCATTTTTAAATTGTTCAGGAGATAACCATGCAGGAGTACCAGCAACTAAGCCGGTCTTAGTTAGCGATGTTGATTCTTTAGAAAATGCAATCCCAAAATCAATTAGTTTTGGACCGTCTTTAGACATCAAAATATTAGAAGGTTTTATATCTCTATGAATAACGCCGACCGAATGCACTGCAGCGAGCGCCGAAAGAAGTCCGTCTGCAAAACTAACCCAATCGGACTCGTTCAATGGACCTTCTTTTTCAATTAATACTTTGAGGCTTGGCCCATCAACATAATTGGTAGCAATCCATGAGGTTTTACTTTTTACATCGCTTCCAACAATCTCAGCGACAAAATTACTTTTTACTTTTTGAAGTGTTTCAACTTCTCTTGCCAAGCGCGCTCTTGCACCCGGATCTTCAAGGAGAAAATCACGCACCACTTTTACGGCAGCAGCATGAGTTCCATTAGTGCCCATATAAACAATTCCCATGCCACCTGAACCGAGCCGATTAACTATCTGCCACGGACCAATTTGCTCGGGGTCATCTGGGCGAAGGCGTTCCATGCTCGAAGTCTGCCACGGTTATTAGCGGCGTGAAATATAGAGCTCTAAGCCTTGTAAAGTACGCGAGTGCTCAAATCTCATCGCGGTGAAATACTTCTAATCTCGGCTGCTGTCATGTTTGCCGCAAACGGCATTATTTCCAAGGTTGCGATGAGCCCTATAAACCAAGGGTTAAGCGCTTGGAATATGACACAGATTCGCGCGACTGGAGCATTTCTAATTCTGCTCACTTATTTCTTATTATTTAAGCGGGATCAACTTCGGGTAACAAAAAAAGAAATTCCACAACTAATAGCATTTGGTGTAATTGGAATTGCAATTGT
>CAIRHO010000018.1 GCA_903878415.1 uncultured Actinomycetes bacterium | reverse complement strand
CCGGTTGCGGATATTCCAAGAAAACAATCGCGATTGTTCCGCAACATTTTGAAACCGTCGCGCATTTCACGATACCCATCAATAAAACTAACTTTTTTGATTTCATTCTCTAGCGGTCCAATTGCATTTTTCGGCATCAGGAGCGCGAATAAAGAAGCAATCGTGTAACAAGCCGCAGCTAACACAATCAAATAACCATCAGCGTTATCAGCATTGATTTGAGAATCTAATAAATGTCTAAATCCAATTCCAACTCCGCCACCAATCACGACAAAAACTGTGCCACCGGTAACCGCTACTGCGTTATAAGAGATTAATTGTTTCTTATCTACTAAGAGCGGCAACCCAGCGCTAAGTCCAGCAAGAATTAATCGGTTAACACCAAATGCAACCAATATAAATATAGTTAACTGGACGCCAGTTAAACCATTTCTGATTAGCGCCGCAATAAAAATTAACGTGACCGCTCGAAATAAATTAGAACCAAAGATAATCCGCTGTCTAGAGAATCGATCAAGTAGCGTGCCAACGAATGGTCCTATTAGTGAGTAAGGCAGTAAAACAACACTAAAAGCTAAAGCGGCTGTTTGGGCACTTGGTTGTCGTTCAGGTGAGAATAAAACGAAGGAAGCTAGCGCGGATTGAAATAGGCCATCAGTGAATTGCCCCATCCACCGAACCGCAAACAACTTTTTTACCACGTCGAGAAGCGTAGTGATTAAGTAATGATTATTCTTTACCCATGTGGTCGCAACGGGCTTATGTTGATTTCGCGCTGAAAAAGCGCGCCACTCTCTCCGCACTATTCCGTGGTTTAAACACCACCTCCGATGCATGCGATGCCGATCCTTATTTACGAAGGGCCGCAAAATTCCATGGCATGAAAACGGAACGGAGTTGTCCGGTATGTAAAGGTTTAAAAATGAAAGAACTCTGTTACACATTTGGAGATCAACTAGGCCAATACTCAGGTCGCCTTAAGTCATTAGAAGAATTAAATGAAATGCAATCCGAGTTTGGTGAATTCCGTGTTTACGTAGTTGAAGTATGTTTAGAATGCGGATGGAATCACCTCTCATCCTCATATCTTTTAGGCGATGGGAACACTCGCAAGCCACCACGCAAGGTTCGGACTCTCGAAGATGATGATTGGGTAAAGCGGTAACCTTCATCCGTGGCTGATATTCGAAATAAATTCTTCCGACTTGGTTTAGTGCTTGGCGGATTCATTTTCGTTATTGGTGCAACCGTATTTGGAATTGCTTACTTCACAGTGCATATTCCGGACCCTAATTCATATGTAAATAGCCAAGCCACAATCATCCAATATGCCGACGGCAGTGAAATTGGTCGCATAGGCGCGCAGAACCGAACCATAGTTCCGTTAGCAAATATTCCAATGCAATTGCGTCGTGCAGTACTCGCAGCTGAAGATAAGAATTTCTACTCCAACCGAGCTTTCAGCGTCACCGGGATTTTGCGTGCCGCTGCAAATAATTTGCGTGGCGGCTCACTACAAGGTGGCTCCACAATTACGCAGCAATATGCAAAGACTGCATTCTTAACGCCAAACCGCGATATCAAACGCAAAATCAAAGAGTTAATCATTGCAATTAAATTAGAGAATCAATTTTCAAAGGACCAAATTCTCGAAAATTATTTAAATACTATTTATTTTGGCCGCGGTGCATATGGCGTTGAAACTGGCGCCCAACTCTATTTTGGGAGAAGTGCAAACCAATTAACGCTAGAACAATCAGCGGTGCTCGCTAGCATTTTGCGCTCACCTGGTTATTACGATCCAGATTACCGAGAGGGCAACCTCGAGCGTTTGCAAGCACGTTTTAAATATGTGATCGATAATATGCATAACGAACGTTGGATTAGCGATAAACGATATGAAAAAGTTTAATTCCCGGCAGTAAAGAGCCGAGTTCGCTCCGGAACGCTATCCGG
>CAIRHO010000017.1 GCA_903878415.1 uncultured Actinomycetes bacterium | reverse complement strand
TTCTCAACCATAATTTTCGCAAGTTGTTTCTGTTTCTCATTACCTAATACATAAGCAACATGTGCGAACGAAAAACCGGATGCGTAAATATGTACCGATGGATTAGAACCGAGAACCATTTCTGCAATTGCCCAACGAAGTGATGGCGGAATTAAAGTGCCACCGATTTCGACTGGTGCATCAATTAATCCCCAACCATTATCTACATAAGCGCGATAAGACTTAATAAAACTTGGCGGCAACTTTGCATCTCCGGTGGCTGGATTGAAATCAACACCCATGCGATCGCCATCGATAAATGAATCGGCTAAATCTTTTTCAGCAAGGCGTTTAATTTCTTCTAACATTCCCATCGCAGTTGCGCGGTCGATGTCTTTATATATGGATGTACCTAAAATTGAATCGCGATCGAGTAGGTCGAATAAGCAGAACTCAATATCGCGGAGATTGGCTATGTAATGTCCCATTGGTTAAGGATGCTACTGGTGAGTAACATATGCAAGCCTGACAAGCGGTAATCTGAGCGGGCGACGGGAATCGAACCCGCGCTGTCAGCTTGGGAAGCTGACGTGATGCCACTTCACTACGCCCGCGAGTGGTTAGATACCAAAGCATAGGCAAGAGAGATAAGGTCGCCAACCATGTTACTAAGTGATCGCGATATCGCCGCCGAAATCGATGCCGGACGGGTAAAGGTAGAACCTTTCGAACCGAAGATGATCCAACCCTCGAGCGTTGACGTGCGTCTAGACCGGTTCTTCCGCGTCTTTGAAAACCATAAGTACTCGGTGATTGATCCATCAATCGAACAATCTGAATTAACTCGCGAAGTCGCAGTTACCGGCGACGACCATTTCATTTTGCACCCAGGTGAATTTGTACTTGCGAGCACTTATGAAGTTATAACTTTGCCAGACGACATCGCTGGCCGGCTAGAAGGTAAATCTTCGCTCGGTCGCCTTGGCTTACTCACCCATTCAACGGCGGGATTTATTGATCCAGGATTTTCCGGACATATAACTTTAGAGTTATCGAATGTAGCGAATTTGCCGGTCAAACTATTTCCAGGAATGAAGATCGGACAACTTTGTCTCATCCGACTCTCATCTCCAGCACAGCATCCTTACGGTTCCGCCGTTTATGGTTCCCGTTACCAAGGCCAGCGCGGACCTACCCCAAGCAAATCTTGGTTGAATTTCTACCAAAGCAAAATTCAGTAATATTACTTTCACGTCCTAGGGATTTTACGCTAGAGAGAGAAGTGAAATGAAAACATCTGTAATCGTAATTGCGGTTATTGCGTTACTAGTTCTATATGTAATCTCGCAATACAACAAATTAGTCCGACTAAACGTCACGGTCGATGAAGCATTTGCGCAAATTGAAGTTCAACTAAAGCGCCGTTCCGATTTAATTCCAAATTTAGTGGAGACTGTTAAAGGTTATGCCACACACGAAAAAGAAGCGTTTGAAAAAGTTGTACAAGCACGTGCTGCCGCAACTACTGCATCTTCAGTGCCTGCTGTAGCAGCTGCAGATGGAGCGCTAACCCAAGCTCTACGTGGCTTATTAGCTGTAGCTGAGGCTTATCCAGATTTAAAAGCATCAGCGAATTTCTTATCGTTGCAAGATGAATTATCCACAACGGAAAATAAAGTTTCATTTGCCCGTCAGTTCTATAACGATAATGTGCGCTCGCTTAACACCGCCGTAAAAACTATTCCAACTTCATTTTTCGCTGGGTTAGCCAAAGTGGATGCTCGCGAGTTTTATGAAGTTGAAGATCCGCAAGACCGTAAAGCTCCAACTGTTAAATTCTAAATAATGCCCGATAATTCTTTTAGAGTGATGCAGGCGAGTAATCGCCGTAAAACCATTGGCCTACTTATGGGCATGGCAGTTTTAATTTGGCTAGTTGCATACGCCGCAATGACTTATTTTGGCGCAACCGGAATTGGCGTAATGCCATTTGCGGTTGGCATCGCTTTAATATCAGTTTGGGGTTCTTACTATGCCTCCGATTCATTAGTCGTGCGAATGACCGGAGCTCGCGTAATTGAAGAATCTGAAAACCCAAAGTTATTTGGATTAATTCAAGAAGTAATAATTGCAAGTGGGTTACCAATGCCTAAAGTTGCAATCGTGCAAGATTCCGCACCAAACGCATTTGCTACCGGCAGAAACCCAGAACACGCGTTAATTGCATTTACAACTGGCATATTAGAAGCGATGGATCGCGAACAGCTACAAGGTGTAATCGCGCATGAAATGTCTCATGTTGGAAACCGCGACACGTTAGTTTCAGCAATCGCTGCCACAACTGCTGGCGCAATCGCATTATTAAGTGATTTCTTAATGAGGATGATGTGGTTTGGTGGTGGTCGCCGCGATCGCGATAGTAATTCAAATCCAATTGCTTTATTTCTCTCGCTATTTGTATTGATTTTGGCTCCGATTGCTGCAGTTTTGCTACGCTCGGCAATTTCACGTCGCCGGGAAGCGTTAGCAGATGCAACAGCAGTTAGCTTTACAAGAAACCCTGCAGGATTGCGTTCGGCGCTAGAAGTGTTAGCTGCGGATTCAACAGTAGTTCGAGCAAAATCAAATGCGGTTGCACATATCTGGATTGAATCACCACTTGATGGATCTAGCGTTTCTAAATTATTTGCAACACATCCACCGATTCAAGAACGGATTGCTGCGCTTCGCGCTATGGAATAGTTAGTTTTACATTTCCACTGTAGGGAAAAAAAGTGTAAACGTCGCACCTTTACCTAATTCGGATTTAACTGAAACAGTGCCGCCGTGCGCACCCATAACTGCGTCCACGATAGATAGTCCAAGTCCGCTGCCATCAAGCCCGCTTCG
>CAIRHO010000016.1 GCA_903878415.1 uncultured Actinomycetes bacterium | reverse complement strand
TAGATCAATATGTCATTGGTCAAATCCGCGCTAAGAAATCTTTATCGGTTGCGGTTTATAACCACTATAAGCGGATTAAATCTGGCGATGGAAAACGCGAAGACGGCGTAGAGCTAGCCAAGAGCAATATTTTATTACTTGGCCCAACCGGTTGCGGCAAAACATTACTTGCGCAAACTTTGGCAAAAATGCTAAATGTGCCATTCGCAATCGCAGATGCCACTGCTTTAACAGAAGCTGGTTATGTTGGCGAAGATGTGGAAAATATTCTTCTAAAGTTAATTCAAGCAGCTGACTTTGATGTTAAGAAAGCCGAAACCGGCATTATCTATATTGATGAAATCGATAAAGTTGCGCGTAAGAGTGAGAACCCATCGATTACTCGAGATGTATCGGGCGAAGGCGTTCAACAAGCGCTTTTGAAAATATTGGAAGGAACTACCGCTTCGGTTCCACCACAAGGCGGTCGTAAACATCCGCACCAAGAATTTATCCAAATCGATACTACAAATGTCTTGTTTATCGTCGGTGGCGCATTCGCTGGTTTAGAAAAAATTATTGAAGGACGTAAAGGTAAGGCGGGTGTTGGTTTCAATGCAACGCTGCAAAGTGAAGCAGATAAGAAAACCCTAGATCCATTCGCTGATGTCATGCCGGAAGATTTGTTGAAGTTTGGAATGATTCCAGAGTTCATTGGTCGATTGCCGATTGTGACTAGCGTTGAGAATTTAGATCGCACAGCTTTGCTTCAGATTCTCACCGAACCTAAGAATGCTTTGGTAAAGCAGTATCAACACTTATTCGAAATGGATGATGTAGAACTTGAGATTCAACCTGAAGCTCTAGATGTGATCGCCGATCAAGCAATTAAACGAGGAACTGGTGCACGGGGACTTCGCGCAATCATGGAAGAAGTACTTTTGCCAGTTATGTATGAAGTTCCATCAAAGAGCGAAATCGGAAAAGTTCTGATAACGCCAGAAGTTGTTTCAGATCGCGCGACCCCAACCTTTGTTGACCGCGGTGTAATGGGTCCAAAGCGCACGAATAAGCGTTCGGAAGAGAAGAGCGCTTAATCTAGACTGTCGCATTATGAGTGAGCTGCCATCAAGTTTTGTTCCTGCCGATATCGAGGGACCGCTTTATGCTGCTTGGGTTAAAGCTGGATATTTCAACGCTGATGCAAAGTCGGATAAAAAACCTTTCACGATAGTTATTCCGCCGCCAAATGTGACTGGCAGCCTCCACATTGGTCACGCGCTGGACCACACAATTCAAGACATATTAATTCGAATGAAAAGAATGAAAGGTTTTGAAACCCTTTGGTTACCTGGAATGGACCATGCGGGAATCGCAACGCAAAATGTTGTAGAAAAACAATTAGCAGCACAAGGTAAAACCCGCCACGATCTTGGTCGCGAAGAGTTTGTGAAGAAAGTTTGGGAATGGAAAGCAGAATCTGGCGGCGCAATTCTTGAGCAGATGAAAAGACTTGGCGATAGCGTTGATTGGTCGCGCGAAGCATTTACGATGGATGAGAATTGCTCGCAGGCTGTACTTACAATTTTTAAACGGTTATTTGATGCAGGTTTGATTTATCGAGCGGAACGAATCATCAATTGGTGTACCCGATGCTTAACTGCGCTTTCCGATATTGAAGTTGAGCATAAAGAAATCCCAGGCGAATTTATTTCAATTGTTTACGGAGAAGGCGAAGATCAAATTACGATCGCTACTACCCGCCCAGAAACTATGTTGGCTGATGGTGCGGTAGCTGTTCACCCGGATGATCCTCGCTATAAACATATGGTTGGCCGTTCTGTATTACTGCCTTTAGTAAATCGAATGATTCCGATTATTGCTGATGAAGTTGTTGACCCTGAGTTTGGAACTGGAGCAGTGAAGGTAACTGCAGCCCATGATCCGAATGACTTTGAAATAGCGATGCGCCATAACGTGGAATTGATCGTAATAATGGATAAGAACGGCGTTATCGAAAACACTGGAACTCAATTTGATGGCATGGATCGTTTTGCCGCGCGTAAAGCCGTAGTTGATGAGCTACGCAAGATGGGCAAAGTCGTTAACGAAAAGCGTCCTTATTTACATTCAGTTGGCCATTGTTCGCGATGTGAAACCATTGTTGAACCTCGACTTTCTAAACAATGGTTCGTAAAAGTTGCACCACTTGCAAAAGCTGCTGGAGATGCAGTCCGAAACGGTAAAGTAAAAATTGAACCAGAATCAATGGAACCTAGATACTTTGAATGGGTCGACAACATGCACGATTGGTGTATTTCTCGCCAACTTTGGTGGGGACATCGAATTCCAGTTTGGTATGGACCTAATGGCGAAGAAGTAGTTGTTGGTCCCGGTGAAAGCGCACCAGCAGGTTACGAACAAGATCCAGATGTTTTAGATACTTGGTTCTCATCTGGGCTTTGGCCATTTTCAACACTTGGTTGGCCGAATCAAACCGAAGATTTAAAGAAGTTTTATCCAACATCCGTTCTCGTAACTGGTTATGACATTCTATTTTTTTGGGTAGCGCGCATGATGTTGATGGGGTTATTTGCCATGGATGGCGTTGCACCGTTCCACACAATTGCACTTCACGGTTTAGTCCGCGACAAATTTGGCAAGAAGATGAGTAAGAGTCGTGGCAATACCGTCGACCCAATTGAATTCATGGATAAGTATGGATCTGATGCGCTCCGGTTTACATTGGCGAATGGGGCAAATCCAGGATCAGATCAAGCGTTAGCCGAAGAGTGGATCGGTGGTGCTCGTAACTTTGCCACCAAACTATGGAATGCAACTCGTTTTGCAATGATGAATGGCGCATCTATAGCAGGAGATCTGCCAGAAACTAAATCTTTAAATCATATAGATCTTTGGATTTTAAACCGACTAAATGAAACTATTAAATCGGTAGATGAAAATTTAGAAAAATATGAATTTGCAAAAGCTTGCGAAGCTATTTATCACTTCGCCTGGGATGATGTTTGTGATTGGTATTTAGAGTTGACGAAAGATGTATTTGCTAAAGGCGGCAATGAGGCCGAAAATACCAAACGCGTGCTTGGTCATGTATTAGATCAAATGTTCCGATTACTTCATCCAGTTATGCCATTTATTACCGAAACCCTTTGGAAAGCTTTAACTAATGGCGAGTCGCTGGTTATTTCTAAGTGGCCAGTTGCTGATGCGCTAATTGATGAAAAGAATGTTTCTACGATGGTCTCTGATTTACAGAATTTGATTACCGAAATTCGGCGCTTTCGGAATGACCAAGGGATTAAAACTTCCGCAAAGATTCCAGCGCAGATACATGGGCTTAGTGCGGGTGAGCTCTCGAACTATGAAGGTGCAATTCGGTTTGTAACCAGACTGGATGAACCCAATGAAACCTTTGCGCCAAGTGCAAAAATAGAGATAGGCCGATTCTTAGTTGAATTCGATTTAACCGGAAATATAGATGTCGTAGCAGAACGAGCTCGGTTAACTAAAGATTTAGCTGCAATCGAAAAAGATAAGCAAACGGCTTTAGTAAAATTAGAAAACGAAAATTTCATGGCTAAGGCTCCGATGGATGTAGTTAAAGAAATTCGGGAGCGCGCTGAATTCTGCGTAACAGAGATTATTCGGATTAACGCTTTGCTCGCAGCGTTGCCTGCAAAATGAGTTCAGCTGAAGATCTAGATAAATTAATATTAATTGAAAAGGCTTTACTCGCGCGCTGGCCAGAAAGTAAGTTAGAACCTACGCTGGAACGAATTGCGCTATTGGCTGACGCTCTTGGTTCGCCACAACTTTCTTACCCAACAATTCACTTGACCGGGACTAATGGCAAAACTACAACATCGCGAATGGTTGATGCGCTCCTCTTTGAAATGGGGCTGCGCACTGGAAGATTTACAAGTCCGCATTTGGAATCTTTCTTAGAACGAATTTCGATAAATAAATCTCCAATAAGCGCAGCTGGAATGATTGCTACATACAACGACATTGCACTTTACTTAGATTTAGTGGATGAAAGATCTGATAATCCGATTTCGTTTTTTGAATCCATAACCGCTTTAGCTTTTGTGGCCTTCGCTGAATTCCCAGTAGATGTGGGAATTTTTGAAGTTGGTATGGGCGGTGAATGGGATGCCACAAATGTAATTAATTCAGCGGTAAGTGTCATCACCCCAATAGGTTTCGATCACATGCAGTACCTAGGCAATACGTTAATAGAAATAGCTAGAACTAAATCTGGAATTATTAAGCCACACTCAGTTGCGATTTTGGCTCACCAAGATGTAGAAGTTGCAAAAGTCTTGATGCAAAAATGCGTTGAAGTTGAGGCGATACCAATGCGAGAAGGTATCGAATTCTCTTTGCTCCGTCGCGACCTTGCGGTTGGCGGGCAGATGCTCACAATCCAAGGAATTACCGCAACTTATGAAGACATTTTTCTACCGTTATATGGTGTACACCAAGGTGAGAATGCAGCGGTCGCGCTAGCCACTGTTGAAGCTTTTGCTGGGAGTAAAGAACTAGATCCCGATTTAGTACGCACCGCTTTTGCGCAAGTTGATTCGCCTGGGCGATGTGAAGTGATTTACCGAAATCCTACGGTTATCGTTGACGCGGCTCACAATCCACATGGTGCTGCTGCGCTTACCTTAACCGTTTCTAATGAATTTGATTTCTCAACAATTATCGCAGTTGTCGCACCAATGGGAGATAAAGATGTAATTGGAATTCTAGAAGCGCTTGAACCTATTGCAGACAGAGTAGTACTTTCAGCTAATTCATCACCGCGTGCAATGGATATTGCCGAGTTAGAGCGGTTAGCAAAGCAGATATTTGGCCATGATCGAGTTACTGCAATTCCAACTTTGAGCGACGCGATAAGGAAATCAATAGAGCAGGTAAAATTGGATAACGATATTAACGATGGAAATTGCGCGGTCTTAATAACTGGATCTGTTGTTACCGCTGGCGAAGGTCGCACAATTGTTAAGAAATATGGGTCGCATGTAAACACTTCAAATGAAATGAGAGATTAATGCGCGTGCTTGGTGCTGCAGTATTAGCAATGGAGTTCTTCTTAATGGGATTCGCATTATTAATTGCTAAAGATAACCATGGTGCGTTAGCACTCACCCTTGGTGGATTGTTAGCAATTCTTGCGCTCTTAAATGCGGGTTTATTAAAACGTAAATTTGGTTGGATTACTGGATCGATATTGCAATTTCTGATAGTTGTTTATGGATTTGTGGTGCCGATGATGTTCTTTATGGGGCTGCTATTCACGGGGCTATGGGTCGCCGCGATAGTTGTGGGTCGGAAAGGTGAGGCTGCGCGGGCAGCCCTACTCGCAAAGCCAAAATTAAGAGAATAGCCAGACCGCCAATACACTAACCCCGTGAGCAAAGAACGCACCTTGGTATTGGTAAAGCCTGATGGCGTACGCCGCGGATTAGTTGGCGAAGTTATTTCGCGAATTGAAACTAAAGGTTATGAAATTACTGCGATGCGAATGCTGAATGCGGACCGTTCGATTTTAGAAAAACATTATGAAGAACATAACGGGAAGCCATTTTTTGAACCACTACTTGAATTCATGTCCTCGGGACCAATCGTTGCGATGGTTGCAGAAGGCGAACGCGTAATCGAAGGTTTCCGAACTATGGCTGGGGTAACAGACCCAACAGTTGCAGCTCCTGGATCTATCCGTGGAGATTTAGCTCGTGACCAAGGAACTAAAGTTGTACAAAATATTGTTCACGGATCTGACTCTGTTGCATCTGCTGAACGTGAAATAAAGATTTTCTTTAGCTAGAAAGTAATAACTTCCCCGTAGTAAATATCAAAGAGGAGAGCAAAATGTCGAAGAACACCAACCGATGGTCATTTCTCGGTAGAGATATGGCGATTGATTTAGGAACCGCAAATACATTGGTATATGTACGTGGTCGCGGCATTGTTCTTAACGAGCCAAGCGTGGTTGCAGTCAATCAAGATACTGGCGCCGTGCTTGCAGTTGGAATGGAAGCTAAGAAGATGATTGGTCGTACTCCTGGATCAATCGTTGCGATTCGACCATTAAAAGATGGTGTGATTGCAGACTTCGATACGACTGCTTTGATGATCAAATATTTTATTCGCCAAGTTCACAAGCGCCGTTACTTAGCCAAACCTCGTATCGTGGTTTGTGTACCAAGCGGTATCACTGGCGTTGAACAACGCGCTGTTAAAGATGCTGGGTATGAAGCCGGCGCACGAAAGGTTTACATCATTGAAGAGCCAATGGCTGCTGCGATTGGTGCTGGTTTACCGATCCACGAACCAACTGGAAATATGGTCGTTGATATTGGCGGCGGAACGACTGAAGTGGCCGTTATTTCACTTGGTGGAATTGTTACTGCGCTATCGATTCGCGTTGGTGGCGATGAATTAGATCAAGCAATTATTAGTTGGGTAAAGCGAGAATTTTCGTTATTACTTGGTGAGCGAACTGCTGAAGAGATTAAAATGGCGATTGGTTCCGCGTTTCCACTTCGTGATGAACCTGATGCCGAAATTCGTGGTCGCGATTTAGCGACAGGTTTGCCAAAGACAATTGTGGTTTCTGCAGAAGATATTCGTAAAGCGCTAGAAGAACCAGTAAATGCAATCATTAATGCTGTTAAAGCGACGCTTGATAAATGTCCGCCTGAACTAGCAAGTGATTTAATGGATCGTGGCATCGTGCTAACAGGTGGTGGCGCACTTCTACGCGGCCTCGATGAAAGATTGCGTCACGAAACTAATATGCCTATTCATATTGCAGATCGTCCGCTGCAAGCTGTTGCCGAAGGTTCTGGAAAGTGCGTTGAAGAGTTTGAGGCGTTAGAAAAAGTCTTAATCTCCGAGCCACGTCGATAACCTCGTCAGGAAGTAACGATGGCTCCGCGAGGTAATAGCCGAAGTCGGCTCCTTCTTGTTATCTTGTTAGTTACTGCGCTCTTTCTAATTACTTTAGATTTGCGCGGGGTTAGTTTGCTAACTAGTACTCGCACCGCAACCCAAACAATTTTCTCACCGATCCAAGGATTTACCTCACGATTGTTCTCACCAATTGGTAATTTTTTCAGCGATGTCAGTCATCTTGGCCGATCTGGTAACGAGATTGAAACTTTAAAGCGGGAAAATCAGAGGTTAAATGAGAAATTAGTTTTACAGAAAGATTTAAAGGGAAAATTAATGCAACTAAATTCAATATTGAAATTAGCTGGCGAGGCACAATATAAAATTGTTACAGCTCAAGTTATTGCTCGGGGTAATACCACTTCATTTAGCCAAACCATCACTATTGACGCTGGATCTTCCTCTGGAATTACTCGCGATATGACCGTGATGTCAGGTGCTGGTCTTGTAGGGGCAGTTAAATCAGTTACCAGTAATTCAGCGGTCGTTCTCTTAATGAGTGACCCTTCTTTTAGAATCGGCGTAAGAGTTGCCGGTTCACAGGTAATGGGAATCCTCTCCGGGACAGGGAGCAGATCATTTGAATTAGAACTTCTTGATGCGACTGAAACTGTAAAAATTGGTGATGTTTTGTTGGCTCGTGGCAGTGATAGCGGTCGACCATTTGTACCAGGTATTCCAGTGGGTCTAGTTACATATGTTGACAACTCTTCTGGGCAATTAACTAAGCATGCGCGAGTTAATAGTTATACAAAACTTACCGCTATCGGAATTGTTTCAGTCGTCCTTGCTCAAACTGGGGGAGATCCAAAAGATGGGCTAGTTCCGCCAAAACCTAGAGCCACACCGATTCCGACTGTAACAATCACCGTTACACCAACTCCATCACCTTCGGCATAGCGAGCGAAGAACGATGTTTACCAGTCGAATTTTTATAACCACTGGTTTTTTTGCATCACTCTTTTTTATCCAGGAGATTATTTTTAACCAAATTCATTTTTTGATTGGCGGATTTTCCATCTATTTGGCAATTGTGATGACTTGGATCGCCATGGAGAGTAGAAATGGTGCGCTAATTTCCGGATTTATCGCCGGATTCTTTCTGGATTTAAGTCCTAATATTGCTTCGCCATTTGGACAGTGGGCATTGGTTTTAACTGTTATGGCTTATTTAGTTTCAGTGAATAGAGAAGGGCTCGGAGATTTAGTATCTAGACCTCTGACACTCTCACTAGTAGTTGGCCTAGGAGTCACAATAACTCTGGTTACATACTTAATCACTAGCGCAATTTTGGGGGAGCAATTGATTTCGTTCTTCCCAGCGCTGCAAGAGCTAACCGGGAATTTAATCTGGACTTTGATACTAGCTCCGCTATACATACCAATTGTCGGTAAATTCCATGAATTTACGCTTTCATCTAGGGATATTTGATGAATGATCGTTCTCGCTTAAATCTAATTGTGGTGCAGATTTTTATTGCATCATTAATGGTGGCGCTAGTGGGTCGCCTCTTTTACCTACAGATAGCTGATGGTCCCCGTTATCGCGAAGCGGCGCTAAATATTCAGAGTCGAGATATCGTTACGCCAGCTAACCGCGGTGTGATTGTTGATGATCTTGGAACTCCTATTGCCATTAATCGCGCAGGATTGGTTGTAACTGTAGATCGATCAATTATTGATAAGACGCCGGATAAAGGTCTTTCGATATTACAAAAAGTAGCAAGCGTGTTGGGGCTAAATTATAACGATGTTTATATTCGCACCAGATTATGTCCCGAGTTACCTAAAGGAGATCGGGCAGGATGCTGGAATGGAACTCGTTACCAACCAATCCCTGTAACAAAAGAAGCAACACAAGATCAAGCGCTAAATATTATGGAACACTCGGATTTGTTTCCAGGAGTTAATGCAGAGCCAATTTCAATCCGTAATTATCCGTCACTTGAAGGTGAAAATGCTGCGCATGTCCTCGGTTATGTTGGTCCAGTAACCGAAGCTGACATGAACAATAGTGTGGGCAAAAATTATTTTAGAAATGAATTGATTGGAAAGTCGGGATTGGAGTATCAGTACGATTCCTATTTAAGAGGTACGGCTGGAATTAAAACTGTGATCGTAGATCGAAAAGAAGCAATTACCCAGCAATCTCGAGATACAAAACCAATTCCAGGTGATAACTTAATATTAAATATAAATGCCAAGTTGCAAGCTGCAGTTGAAAAAGAGTTGTACGCTTCGATATTACGAGGACGCTCTCTTGGACACCGAGCAGATTCAGGTGCCGCTATCGTTCTAGATGTTAAAACGGGTGCCGTATTAGCAATGGCTTCGTATCCAACTTACGATCCAAATATTTGGGAAAACGGGATCACGGTTACGCAAGCTAAGAATCTATACTCAGAGAAGTCTGCAGTTCCTGCACTTTCTCGGGCGATTCAAGGAGCGTTTGCACCAGCCTCAACTTTCAAAGTAATTTCAACTGCAGCTGCAGTTCGCGCTGGATATAGCACCGATGCCTCATATAGCTGCCCAGCATCAGTGCAGATCGGCAATAGAGAATTCAAGAACTTCGATAGCAAATCAGCTGGCCGAATCCCTTTGAAAACTGCGATTGCGATTTCATGTGACTCACTTTGGTATCAAATTGCTTACGATGAATGGGTAAGAGATGGTGGGCTACGGCCAAAATCAAATGCCAACGATTATTTTTTTACCACAGCAAAAGGTTTTGGACTTGGTAAAAAAACTGGCATTGATTTACCTTCTGAAATCAGCGGCAGACTTCCAGATCGCCAATGGAAATTAGATTGGTATGCCCAGAATAAGGATTTCTATTGCAATTACAAATATAGAGCTAAGAAAACACAGTTAACACAGCTACTGATAGAAATCGCTCGGGAAAATTGTATTGATGGCGATAAAGTTCGTGCTGGCGATGCAGTTAACTTTTCGATTGGACAAGGCGATACCTTGATGACACCACTGCAGCTTGCAGCTACATATTCAGCAATCGCAAATGGGGGCACGCTTTACCAACCGCAAATTGCTAAAGCAATTGTAAAGTCAGATGGAACTTTAGTTAAGAAGTTTGAACCGATTATAAATGGAAAAATCCCGGTAGATAAGAAAACTATTGATTTTCTACATTCAGCACTTCGAGCTGTTGTCACTTCAGGAACTGGAGCTGGTTCATTTGCCGGACTACCTGTTGCAGTTAGTGGCAAGACTGGAACTGCACAAGTTTTCGGTAAGAATTGGGACGGAACTTCAAAAGCCGATACATCTTGGTTTGCCTCTTTCGCACCATCTGAAAAACCGCAATACGCAGTTGTCATGGTGGTCAGCCAAGGTGGTTTTGGAGCTAGTACGAGCGGTGTTGGAGTTCGCAAAATTTACGAAGCAATTTTTGGAACTAATGGCCAGAAATCAGTAATGCCAATGGGAATTCCAAGTACGATTCCAAATATTGATGTCACTAAATTTGGTGCACTCAAGAATGCGGTGAAACCATGAGTTCGCAATTTTCACTACGCACTAGACGGAATGAATTTGGCCAACGACGAGGGCTTTTTACTGGTTTTGATCACTGGTTAAGTGGCGCAGTTATTGGTTTATTGGGCCTTGGGGTAGCGCTGGTTTACGCAAGCACTAGGCAATGGTTTGCCAGCAATGGTTTAGATCCACAATATTATTTGAAGCGCCATATTGTTAACATCATTATTGGGTTGTTATTAGCTTTTGGCACGACATTAATTGATTATCGATTGCTTCGTGCTTACACACCAATTGTTTGGGGTGTAGGAGTAATTGGTTTAATTATTGTTTTGATTCCAGCGCTAGGAAGTACCGTTAATGGCGCACGTGCTTGGATATCTCTTCCTGGTGGATTTCAAATTCAACCAGCTGAATTAGCAAAAATTTCAATTATTGTGGGAATCGCAATGATTCTGGCCGAGAAAAATGATCACAATTCTTACCCAAGTAATACCGATGTCATGAAAGCGCTATTAGTTGCAGCAGTACCAATGCTATTAATTGTTTCACAGCCTGATCTTGGAACCACAATAATTATTAGCGCATCGGTTGTAACAATGATTGCGGTTTCGGGCGCACCTACAAGATGGGTAGTTGGTTTACTTTTATTAGCACTTCTTGGTGGCTTCGTTGCAGTGAAAGCTGGAGTTGTGAGCGATTTCCAATTGAAACGTTTGCAATCATTTGTAGACCCATCTGCAGATCCGCAACAGAGTGGTTACCAATTGCGACAAGCTCGAATCACGATTGGATCAGGTGGATTAATTGGAAAAGGGCTATTTAATGGTCCACAAACAAATGGTCGCTTTGTTCCAGAACAACAGACGGACTTTATTTTTACCGTAGCTGGTGAAGAATTAGGTTTTCTTGGTTCTGCGCTAATTCTCCTTTTCTATTCAATCATTTTGGTACGGGCATTTACGATCGCCCGTCGAACTCAAGATTATTTTGGTCGATTGATGTGTATCGGTGTAATTGCCTGGTTTGCATTTCAGACCTTTGAAAATATTGGCATGACGATGGGGCTGATGCCGATGACTGGGGTGCCGCTGCCATTTATCTCCTATGGCGGTTCCAGCATGTTTGCCACCTTGATCGGAATTGGGCTGTTGCAAAACGTTCATCTCCGAAGCCGATAGCTCCTATCCGTGCGGGGATTAGGCGGAGCACCCCGCTTCTGCCATACTTTCCCCAGCGCTTAGCGCATCTGATGTCAGTAGTTATCTCCGCTAAATCGGATTGATAGCCAGATCCAGATCGCAGCCTGAGCCAACCGAAGATTTTAAGAATAACGCGCCATATATCGGGTGCGACGAGAACGCTTTAGGGCGTAAAAAGGATTTGAAGATATGGCTATTGAGCCTAAAAAGGCGCGGAAGCGCGCAGTTAAAAAAACCTCCGCACCAGCAATCGACGTTGCACCCACTGAAAAAGTTGAAAAGGCGCCAAAGGTTTCTAAGAAAGCAATTCCAGTTCCGCTATTTCAAGCAGCGCCGGCAACTGCTGCGCCAGCAAAGAAGGTAGCAAAAGTCGCGAAGGTTGCTGTTGAAAAGCCAGCCGTAGTTGCAACTGAAGTTAGTAGTGATGATTCTGATCCACGAAATCGTAAACGCCGCCGTCGCGGTGGCCGTGGCCGTCGTCGTCCAGGAGAGTTCACAACAACGGCAAGTGCCGATAGTGGTAGCGATTTGGAAAGCTCAGAGAGCGATAGTGGCTCAAATTCAAATTCCATTATTGATGCTGAAACCGTTATTCGAAAAAGACGGCGCCGACGTCGATCTGCTGGAGATGATGTTGCTGCTGGCGAGATAATTGAAGAAGATGGTGTAACAACTGTTGTTAAGGTTCGCGAAGCCCGCACGCCAGCTAAAAAAGAATTTGTAAAGCGAGAAGACCGACCACAACGCACTAGTCGATTTAAAGAACGGGATCGCAGTCGCGATCGCGGCTTTTCCCGTAATGATAGTCGCGGGGGTTATAGCGAAAACCGTAGACGCGGAACCATACTTACCGATGCTGAGTTTCTAGCTCGTCGCGAATCTGTAGATCGCGAGATGTTGGTTCGTCAAAAAGGTGACCGCACTCAGATTGCAGTTATCGAAGATAAAATTTTAGTTGAGCATTATGTAAATCGAAATAGCAACATTTCTTATGTTGGCAACGTATATCTTGGAAAAGTTCAGAACGTATTGCCATCAATGGAAGCTGCATTCGTTGATATTGGTAAAGGTCGTAACGCGGTTCTCTATGCTGGTGAAGTTAATTGGGATGCTGCTGGTTTAACCGATAACCAACCTAAGAAAATTGAACATGTATTAAAAACTGGACAATCAGTATTAGTACAAGTTACTAAAGATCCAATCGGGCAGAAAGGCGCTCGCTTAACAAGCCAAATTTCGCTACCGGGCCGTTACTTAGTATTTGTTCCAGGCGGCGGCATGAGCGGAATTAGCCGACGACTACCTGAGAATGAACGCGCGCGATTGAAATCTATTCTTAAGAATTTAATTACAGATGAAGAAGGCGTGATTGTTAGAACTGCTGCCGAAGGTGCGAGCGAAGATGAGTTAACCCGTGATGTAACCAGATTGAAAGCCCAATGGGAAGATATCAAAGTTAAATCCGAAACAACCGGCGTAGCTGCACCATCACTTCTTTACGGTGAACCAGATCTAACCGTTCGCGTTATTCGCGATATCTTCAATGAAGATTTCAAGAAACTAACAGTACAAGGCGCTCAGGCTTGGGATGATATTCATAATTACTTGAACCACATTGCACCAGAACTCACTTCCAAAATTGAGAAGTGGGTCGGAACCGGCGATCTATTTACTGAGCATCGCGTAGATGAACAATTAACAAAAGCTCTTGATCGGAAAGTTTATTTACCATCAGGTGGCTCGTTAGTTATTGATAAAACTGAAGCGATGATCGTAATCGATGTCAACACTGGAAAATTTATTGGTAAAGGCGGAAACTTAGAAGAAACCGTTACCAAAAACAATATGGAAGCAGCCGAAGAAATTGCGCGTCAACTAAGACTGCGCGACTTGGGCGGAATTGTTGTTATCGATTTCATCGATATGATTTTGGAATCAAACCGCGAACAAGTCTTACGTCGCTTGGTCGAATGTTTAGGTCGGGATCGGACTAAGCATCAAGTCGCCGAAGTTACTTCGCTTGGTTTAGTTCAAATGACCCGTAAGCGAGTTGGTCAAGGACTTATTGAAGCTTTCTCTACGACTTGCGAAAGTTGTGCTGGACGAGGAATTCATATTCATATGGAACCTGTAAATAAGAAATCACTTGATCGTGAATTAACGCCAAAATTTGATGCATCTGACGATAGTGAAGAAGAAGATGATGTTTCGGATATGAGTGAAATCGAAAATGAGAATTCAAATAGCTCAGCAAACGATGAACCAGGCAATAGCTCTGCCGGCGTCGCTGAATTAGATGAAAAGCCACGATTTGGTCGCCGTCGCCGACGGGCAACCAGTAGTGGGGTAGTAAGCGGTGAATAAAGCCCAGTTTGACCCAAGGCCATGCTCATCCGTACGCTGACCCCCTGTTCAACATCTCGAAAGGAAATATTCCGGTGTATGCAATAGTAAAAGCTGGCGGACGCCAGGAGAAAGTCGCTATTGGCGATACCGTTTTCGTCGACCGTGTTGACGCTGCTTCAGGTTCAACCATAACTTTCCCAGCAGTACTAGTCGTCGATGGTGATGCTGTTACTTCTGATCCAAAGATTCTCTCTGGCATAAAGGTCACCGGAGAAATCATTGAAGAAGTAAAAGGTCCAAAGATTCACATCCTGCGTTACAAGAACAAGACGGGTTACCGTCGTCGTCAAGGTTTCCGTGCAAAGAGCACTCGCGTAAAAATTACCGCCATCAACGGCGTGAAATAAGGAGCTGAGAAACAATGGCAAGTAAAAAAGGTGTCTCGTCCACGCGTAACGGTCGCGATTCAAATCCACAATTTTTAGGTATCAAGCGTTTCGGCGGACAAGTTGTGAACAGTGGCGAAATTTTAGTTCGCCAACGTGGCACAAGTTTCCACCCAGGTAAGAATGTTGGACGCGGTAAAGATGACACGCTTTTCGCACTTGCTGCTGGTGCAGTTGAGTTCGGTAAAGCACGTGGTCGTCGAGTAGTTAACGTGGTTCCGGTTTCTTAATAAACGACCTTCATAAATTGCGGGTCCGTATGCACGGGCCCGTTTTTTATTTGGAAAACTTTTGCTAATAGAGAGGATGTAAAGATGACCAGCTTTGTGGATCGTGTAACTTTACATGCTTCTGCTGGCGGCGGAGGCGATGGTTGTGTTTCAGTCCGACGCGAAAAATTTGTACCACTTGGTGGACCTGATGGCGGTAATGGTGGTCGCGGTGGCGACATTATTTTGGTTGTAGATCCAAATGTCACAACACTCCTAGATTTTCACCACTCACCACATCGCTCTGCAACTTCAGGAAAGCAAGGCCAAGGCGACCGTAAAGATGGTCCATATGGCGAAGACATGGTGATGGGCGTTCCAAATGGAACTGTTGTATTAACTACTGAAGGAAAAGTTTTAGCAGATTTGGTTGGCAACGGTACCCGCTTCATCGCTGCACAAGGTGGTCGCGGTGGTTTAGGAAATGCTGCGCTCTCTTCTTCTCGCCGTCGTGCACCAGGTTTTGCACTGCTCGGCGAACCGGGTGAAGCACGAACTTTAATTCTTGAGTTAAAAACAGTTGCTGATATTGCTTTAGTTGGCTATCCAAGCGCTGGTAAATCTTCACTCATCGCTGCAATTTCTGCAGCGCGACCAAAAATTGCGGATTATCCATTTACAACTCTGGTTCCTAATTTAGGTGTAGTACAAGCTGGCGAAACTCGTTTCACAGTTGCAGATGTACCTGGCTTAATTCCAGGTGCAAGTGAAGGAAAAGGTTTAGGTTTGGAATTCTTGCGCCATGTGGAACGTTGCGCGGCTTTAGTTCACGTTTTAGATTGTGGCACGCTAGAAACTGATCGAAACCCGCTAATTGATTTAGATGTTATCGAAGCCGAGCTCGCACATTACGGCGGCCTAAATGATCGACCACGTTTAATTGCGCTTAACAAAATTGATTTGCCAGATGGAAAAGCGATGGCAGATATGGTGCAATCAACTTTAGAAGAGCGCGGTTATCAAGTTTTCCAAGTTTCGGCAGCAGCTCGCATGGGCTTAACCGAATTACTTTATGGAATGGCAAAAATTATTCAAACTTCGCGTGCAAGTAGAGCGAGTGAAGAGAAGACGCGCATTGTGCTTCGACCAATTGCAGTAGATGACTCTGGCTTTGATGTGAAAGCAGAAGAGGATGGATCTTTTACTGTTACTGGACACCGTCCGCAACGTTGGGTTCATCAGACTAACTTCAGCAATAAAGAAGCAGTTGGGTACTTAGCGGATCGGTTAGCGCGACTTGGCGTGGAAAAGGTTCTCTTCGCACTTGGTGCAAAACAAGGGAGCGAAGTCCGTATCGGTACCGGCGAAGCCGCAATTATTTTTGATTGGGAACCAACTATTGAAGCTGGCGCAGAGTTACTTGCTGGACCGCGCGGTGATGATCTGCGGATTCCACGTGAGTGGGAGCGAATGGAAGTTGAAGCCGTTGATCAACTTGATGATGACGAGATTGCACAACAATGGGAATACAAAGTTGCTGACCCAACCGATCCACGCATCGAGGGCGAGGTTCGCTAATGCGCGATCGAGTTTCCGCCGCTCATCGAATAGTTATAAAGATTGGTTCCTCTTCACTCACTGGAAAATCTGGTGGGCAATTAGATCCAAAAGCGGTTGATGCACTTGTAGATGTTGTCGCAGCGTTAAAAAAATCGGGTAAAGAAGTATTAGTTGTTTCTTCGGG
>CAIRHO010000015.1 GCA_903878415.1 uncultured Actinomycetes bacterium | reverse complement strand
TTACGTTCTACGCCATCTAAAGTTTTAATCTTGGAAAATTTCCCGGCACTTTGTACATGAATTCTTCCAGATAATTTATCTGCATCAAAAGCATGCAACGGTTGGCCAAGTTCTAGCATTACGTAATTGGTGATATCAACCGCAACCGATATTGAACGCATCCCACATTTTTGAATTCGACGTTGCATCCAAATTGGCGAGGGATTATTTGTATTAACGTTCTCTAAAGTTCTTAGGAAAATTAAGTCCGCACCGGTTGATTCGTCAATTACAACTTCAATAGCTTTACTCTTTCCTTGAACCTTTAAATTTGCGGGCAAGGTAGAATCGGCTGGATCTTTAAACGGCACTTTTAAGGCGCTAGCTAATTCTCGAGCAGCACCACGAATTGAAAGTGCATACCCCCGATCAGGATTCACTGCAATATCGATAACCGGATCGTCAATTACAAGTACTTTTACGGCGTCGTCACCATTTTTTAAAAGAGAATCGTTCACAACCATGATGCCGCTGTGATCTTCGCTTAAGCCTAGTTCGCGCGAAGAACAAATCATGCCATTACTTGTTTTTCCATAAGTTTCTCGGGCTGCGATCGCAAAATCACCGGGAAGTAGAGCGCCAGGTAGAGCTACAACGACTTTATCTCCGACTAAAAAATTAGTAGCGCCGCAGATTACAAACCGATGTTCTTTTTCTGCGCAATCCAATTCCACATACCGAATAGGTTTCTTGTGATCTTTCAATTCTTCAATTGCAATTACGGTGCCAATAACAAGTGGGCCTTTTATATTATCGGCAGCATTTTCGATCGATTCAACTTCGAAACCAACGCTAACAAAGTGCTCTGCAATTGATGAGACGCTCTCGCTTTTCGGAATTTCGACAAATTCAGCGAGCCAAGATAGCGGGAGTTTCATCGAGTACCAGTTCCAAATGCTTGAGAAAATCTAATATCGCCTTCAACTATGTCGTGCATATCAGCAATACCATGGCGCACCATAAGGGTTCGTTCTAGCCCCATTCCAAATGCAAAACCAGAGTATTCATCGGTATCAATTCCGCACGCTTGTAAAACTTTTGGATTAACCATGCCGCAACCGCCCCATTCAATCCATCGCCCGCGATAGAAGAAATCTACTTCTGCGCTGGGTTCAGTGAATGGAAAGAAAGAGGGTCTAATTCGAGTTGTCACATCTGGCCCGAACATTTTTGCTGCGAAGAAATCTAGGGTGCCTTTCAAATGGGCCATAGTGATTCCGCTATCGATTACTAAACCTTCAACTTGGTTAAAAACTGGCGTATGCGTCGCATCTAATTCGTCAGCCCGATAAGTACGACCAGGGCAGATGACGTAGATAGGTGGTTTACGATTTAACATCGTTCTAATCTGAACTGGCGAGGTATGAGTGCGCATAACCAAACCGGAGTCCAATGGTTCAATAAAAAAAGTATCTTGCATCGTTCGCGCAGGATGATCTGCCGGAATGTTTAACGCATCAAAATTTAACCAACCGGATTCCAGTTCGGGACCTTCTGCAACTGTGTAGCCAAGTCCTACGAATAAATCAGAAATTTCGTTAGTGAGAATAGTTAACGGGTGAAGTCCGCCAACGCTTCTGCGTTTTGTAGGAAGTGAGACGTCAACTCGTTCAGATTCTAAAATTTTGCCATCTCGTTCGCCGATTAAAAATTCTTCACGTTCTGCATATGCTGCGTTAACTTCAGCCCGAGCTGCACCAATCACTTTGCCAAATTCAGCTCGTTCATTGCCAGGCAAAGAACCTAACGCTTGATTTGCTTTTGCCAACGGCGACTTATCACCAACGTGAGCCAATCGGACCACTTTTAAATCTTCTAGATTCGCCGCTCCCAAAAGCGCGGCCAGAGCTGCTTTCTTATCGGTTTCGATGGAATCTACGGTTAATGACACGATGGGAGTCTACTAAGTGACTTGCTCGAGATGCGTTATTTAATCGCGAATTAACGCTTGGTTGCTTGCGAAACTTCATACATCACAACGGTGGCTGCGGCGGCCAAATTCAAGCTCTCGGCTCGCCCTTCCATGGGAATTGTGACTAAATTCAAATCGGCTGAAATATCGCTTGGTAAACCACGGGCTTCATTCCCGAAAACCCAGATTGATGGTTTCTTATTCAATTCTTGCAACGCATCTGGCAACGCGAGTTTGCTATTTCCATCTGTGCCAAAGATTTGTATTCCATTCTTTTCAGCAAGTTGCTTCAAATCCGAAATTGAAACATCTTCGAAAACCGGAATATGCCAGAGCGATCCCGCGGTTGCGCGGACAACTTTTGGCGAATAAACATCAACACATTGGTCAGAGAAAACAATGGCATTGAACCCAAATGCGTCAGCAGTTCTAATTACTGCTCCGGCATTACCAGGATCTTGAATCTGCCAGAAATAGGCAATACGAAGCGGTTGTTTTGAAATGAAGTTTGGAAAATTGTGTTTAGAAATATCGCAGAGCGCCAAAATGCCTTGCGGGGTAACGGTATCTGCCATGGCCCGCATTACTTCATCGGTGACTTCCACCGTTTTCCCAAGAACCTCGCTAGTCAAAAGATTTTCATCTTCTAGTTTCGCTCTACCTGCTTCAGTTAAATAAAGAGTGTCCAGTTTCGGATCTCCGAAATTGATTGCTTCGCGAATCGATTGCAAGCCCTCAGCAATAAATTTAGATTCAGCTTTTCGTTCCTTGACTCCCCTAGAACCTAAAAGAGCCTTCACTCGCTCAACATGCGGCGAATGAAGGCTCGTAATCATTTTAGGTTAAGAAACTTTTACATTTTTGCGAGCAACTTCGACCAAATTAGCAAATGCTTTTGGATCATTAGTTGCTAGATCTGAAAGAACGCGACGGTCAACTTCTACGCCTGCAGCTTTAAGACCTTGCATTAAACGGTTATATGTTAAGCCGTTCGCACGAGAAGCTGCATTAATACGAGTAATCCAAAGTTGGCGGAAATCGCCTTTCTTATCTTTACGGTCATTGAATGCATAAACCATCGAGTGGGTAACTTGTTCTTTTGCCTTTGTGAAAAGACGGGAGCGTTGACCACGATAGCCACTTGCACGTTCAAGGGTGGTACGACGTTTCTTAGCCGCATGAACACCACGTTTAACTCTTGCCATTTTCTATCTCCTCTTCTAATTTCTTAAATTTATTTTCGAACGATGCGTTCGACTACTTCAAGCCCAATAAGCGTTTAGCAGAAAAAGTATTTGGTTTGCTTGCAGCCGCATCATTAGTTAGGCGACGGGTATGGCGTGATGATTTACGCTCAAGGAGGTGACGCTTTCCGGCACGCTCATGCATAATCTTCCCGGTACCAGTAACGCGGAAAGTCTTCTTCGCGCCACTATGTGATTTCATCTTTGGCATTTCATTCCTCCGTTTTGTTTATCTTCGAAATTTAAATCGGTTTAAAGTTTTTGCGCTTCAGCAGCTTTTTCGGCCGCTTTCTTCGCCTTCTTCGCTTCAGCTAACGCATCGCTCTTACGTTTTACCGGGCCAAGAACCATAGTCATGCTTCGTCCTTCTTGCTTTGGAGCAAATTCAACGAAAGCAATTTCTGTAACATCTTGAGCAAGACGTTGCAGTAATTTATAACCTAGCTCTGGTCGACTCTGTTCTCTTCCGCGAAATTGAATAGTTACCTTCACTTTGTCGCCGCCCTTTAAGAACTTTTCAATATGATTCCGTTTGGTTTCATAATCGTGGCTCTCAATATTTGGCCGCATACGCATCTCCTTGACCACGATGTGGGTCTGGTTTTGCCGAGCTTCGCGAGCTTTCTGCGCGATTTCGTATTTATATTTTCCGAAATCCATAATTTTGCAGACAGGTGGTGTTGCCTCTGCAGCAATCTCAACGAGATCAAGTCCTACTTCTTCGGCCATCCGAAGTGCGCTATCGATATCGATAACTCCGACTTGTTCGCCAGATGCTCCAATGAGACGAACTTCCGATTCGCGGATTCGATCATTGATGCGTGGTTCAGTGCTGATAATTACTTCCTTTCATGAAAAATTTAGAGCGAATTGTTAAGCCCTTGAATCAAATGAAAGTAGTTTTGCCGCAATGCGCACATAAGTGCTCATGACCGCATAAATTCTGCGATCTTCCTTGACCAGCTCGCTCACTCTAGAGTGGCGACGAAGGTGGGAGCGGCAGCTCCACTTGGCATCGGTTTCAAGAACCGAACAAGGGAAAGGTTATCGGAGAAACCTCGAAAGCCGAAATTGAGCGTACTTAAGCACCCATTCCATGAAGTCCGCCGTCAACATGAATGATTTCAGCTGTTGTTTTAGGGAACCATGGTGAAAGTAGTGCAACGACTGCTTGCGCAGCCGGTACTGGATCAGTTACATCCCAATGAAGCGGCGCACGATCATTCCAGACAGTTTCAAAATCAGAGAATCCCGGAATTGATTTAGCAGCCATAGTACGAATCGGGCCGGCAGCTACTAAATTGACGCGAATGTTTTCACTTCCTAAATCTCTTGCTAAATAGCGCGAAGTTGATTCAAGCGCCGCTTTAGCAACACCCATCCAGTCATATTTCGGCCATGCAACTGTTGCATCAAAATCCAAGCCGACAATACTTGCTCCTTCGTTCATTCTAAACAACGGCTTCGCGGCCATGGTTAACGATTTGAACGAAAATGCTGAAACCTGCAGAGCAATAGCGACATCGTTCCACTCGGTATTTAGAAAATTTCCACCGAGTGCACTTTCTGGGGCAAAACCGATTGAATGAACCACACCATCTAAGTACGGCAGGTGCTCCTTAACGCGTTCTGGTAGCGCGGCTAAGTCTTCATCGTTAGTTACATCTAACTGAATTACCGGCGCTGGTTTTGGCAATCGACCCGCAATTCTTTCTGTTAAACGGTGCACTCTTCCGTAGGAACTAAGAATTACATTTGCGCCTTCTTCTTGTGCAATTCGAGCAATGTGAAATGCGATAGATGCGTCAGTCAGTACGCCTGTAACCAAAATATTCTTACCTTCAACAATTCCCACTATGACCCCATCCCTAATCCACCATCTACGGGTAAGACGGCTCCGGTTATATAACGCGCACCTTCTGATGCAATAAAACCAACCACGCTAGCAACTTCGGCACCGCTACAAAATCTACGAAGCGGTACTGCTCCAGCAATCTCATCCCGGCGGCTTTGATCTAAAGATGCCGTCATGTCAGTTTCGACAAAACCCGGCGCCACAACATTCGCGGTTATGCCGCGGCTACCTAACTCCTTCGCTAATGATTTAGTCATTCCAATTAAGCCAGCTTTGCTCGCGGCATAATTTACTTGTCCGGCAGCGCCAATGCTTCCGACAACCGATCCTATAAAAATCATGCTGCCACGTTTCAATTTGAGCATTGCTTTACTAGCGCGTCGTGCAACTCGAAACGATCCCATCAAGTTTGCTTGGAAAACATCTTCAAAGTCGGCATCGCTCATACGCAAAACTAAACCATCTCGAGTTATGCCAGCATTTGCCACAAGAACTTCAATTGCTCCGTGAGTTTTCTCGATCTCATCAAACCCAGCTTCCACACTTTCGGTAGAAGTAACATCCATCTTGATTGATACAAATCCTGCTGGCGGATTACCAGATCTGTACGTAATAACTACATTGTCACCTAAAGTTTTAAAATGTTCAGCGATAGCTAGACCTATCCCACGATTTCCACCAGTTACTAAAACATTTCGCGACATGTGAGAAATCTACCTGTTACTCAGGCGTAAGTAGGAATCTGAGGTGCGATTAAGGCGCTTAAGTCTTAGGCTAAGTGGGTGAAGTCGCATCGAATTACCTCAGCACCAATAGCGCTAAGCGATGATCTTCCAGCGCGGCAGAAGCGATATTTCATCTCCATGATGATCCGCACTCTTTGTTTTATTCTTACCGTAATTACGCCAAGTCCATTCCGTTGGTACTTTCTAGTAGGCGCATTAACTCTGCCCTACATTTCAGTAATCATTGCAAATGCTGGAAGAGAAACAGTTTCGGGTAATACTTCTTATTTCAATGCTGACGCAAAAGAAATTTCAGCTGGCGATAAAACTGCACAATAGTTAAATAGGATTCTCATATGAGACGAGCCCTGCTTTCGCCAATTGCAATTGGTTTGAGTTTGTTAACGCTATTAACAATTGCTGGATGTGCTAAAGCCGGATTTTGGCAATACCATCGAGGAGTCGTTCGTCATGAGGCGAACTCACAAGTTAAAGCCAATATTGCGCTCCCTGTATTCACTGAGTCAGAGTTTAATTCGATCGTTAATGACTCGACAGCGCTACAGAAAAATCAATGGCGTACTGTTTCCGTTACCGGCACATTTATTCCAGAGCACGAACTTTTGCTTCGAAATCGATATGTTGAAGGAAAATATGGATTTGGAGTTATAACACTTTTTAAATCTAATGCAGGTCAAAGTTTCTGGGTTGATCGCGGCTGGATTCAAGCCGGCAAGGATGCAAAAACTCCACCAAATGTAGAAAGAACTTCAACTGGACAAATAGAGATATCAGCTAGATTGCGAACCAACGATTTAAATAACCGAGTAAAAGGAAGTTTCTTTGCACTTCCAAGTAACGGCAAAACCGAGTTACAAAAGTGGGATAGCAGTCAATCGGTCAAGACGGCAGACTTTTCGCTAGATCTTATGCAAGCCAGTAATCCGCTTTTAACTCCGCAATTCCCAAATCCGCTTCCGGAATTAACCGATGGTCCGCATTTTGCTTATGCATTGCAATGGTTGCTCATTGCCTGTTTGGCGCTATTCGGCAGAATCTTAATTTTTAGGGAAGAGCTACGCTCCAACAAGTGATTGTCGAGCGTAAAGTTCGGAGTACAAACCGCCTTGCATCACTAATTCGTCATGCTTGCCTCGTTCAACGATTTGGCCATCTTGCAAAACCAAAATTTGATCGGCAGCGCGTACCGTAGATAATCGATGCGCAATAACAATACTTGTCCTGCCTTTGAGTGCATGGGCCAGCGCTTCTTGAACTAAAGCCTCATTTTCGGAATCTAAATGTGCAGTTGCTTCGTCCAAGATTACAATTTTCGGCGCTTTTAATAATAATCGTGCAATTGCAAGCCGTTGTTTCTCACCTCCAGATAACCTATGGCCACGTTCGCCCACGACGGTATCAAAACCATTTGGCAGGGAGGCAATCAAATCCCAAATTTGAGCGGCTTCGCATGCAGCACGCATCTCTGATTCAGTTGCATCCTTTTTTGCGTAATAAAGGTTTGCTGCAATCGAATCATGGAACATATGAGCATCCTGAGTGACGACTCCAATTGCATGTCGCAACGACGACATTTTTAAATCTTTAAGATCTATGCCTTCCACTCGAATAGAACCACTTGTTACATCGTAAAGTCGCGGAACTAATGCACTGATCGTCGTCTTACCTGCACCAGAAGGACCAACTAAAGCTGTGAGTGTTCCTGGCGCACATTCGAATGAGATGCCTTTAAGGATCTCGCCACTTTCAATCGTTTCGGGCTTAGCAACTGATTCCAGTGATGCCAATGAAATTTCATCGGCTTTAGGGTAAGAAAATTTAACGTCTTGAAAAGTGATACTTAGCGATTTGTCCGGCAAAGAAAATGCAGTTTCTTTATCTCTTACCATTGGTTGCAAATCTAAAACTTCAAAAACTCGTTCAAAGGAAACTAAAGCAGTCATTACATCTACTCGCACATTTGATAATGCAGTTAATGGCCCATAAAGCCGAGCTAGTAACGATGTTATGGCGATCAGAGTCCCTACAGTTACGGCGCCATGAATAGCTAAATGACCGCCGATTCCATAAGCGAATGCCGTGGCAACCGCAGCTATCGATGTTAAAGCGATAAAGAAAATCCGATTTAAGAGCGCGATACTGATTCCAATATTCGCAACTTTTTTTGCACGACTGGAAAAATGATCTCGTTCCGCGATTGGATCACCATAAAGGGAGACTAGGAGTGCCCCAGAAACATTGAACCGTTCTGTCATTGTGGATGACATCTCCGCATTCAAATTAAATGATTCCCTGGTGTATTTCTGTAATCGCTTTCCGACCCATTTTGTTGGAGCTAAGAAAACCGGCAAAAGTACCAGTGAAACAATCGTTATCTGCCAAGAAAGGATCAACATGGTCACGGTTACTAATACCAAACTTATGACATTACTAATGACTCCAGAAAGTGTGGCAGTGAATGCTTGCTGCGCACCTATAACATCTGAATTTATTCGGGAAATCAAAGCCCCAGTCTGAGTCCTGGTGAAAAAGGCAATCGATTGACGTTGCACGTGTTGAAAAACTTGGGTTCTTAAATCGTAAATTAGCCCTTCACCAATTCTTGCGGAAAACCAACGTCCGGCCATACTCAAAAGTGCATCAAAAACCGCGAGCACCCCTACGGCAATTGCCAATTTAGTAACAAGTTTGGCATCACCTGGAATAACGCCTTCGTCAATTAACTTCCGTAATAGCAGCGGAGTTGCAACAACTAATAGCGCATCGAGCACGACCGTAATCAAATAGATAATTAGGTAACTTTTATACGGAACAGCAAAACTTGCAATTCGCTTAACCGTTCCCGGTTTTAATTTTTGATCTTTTACTGACTGGTCTTGAGTTAGGGTTCGTAGTGACATCCACGTTGCATGCATTGACATGGGCTATACAGTAAACCCAATCGCACGTAGCTGTTCACGGCCATCATCAGAGATCTTATTTGGACCCCAGGGTGGCATCCAGACCCAATTAATCTTCACATCGTTCACTAAGTCTTGCAAAACTTGTCTAGTTTGATCTTCAATCACATCTTGAAGCGGACAAGCTGCAGAAGTAAGTGTCATATCCAAAACCACAACATTGGAATTATCTATCGAGATGTCATAGACGAGACCCAAATCTATTACATTGATTCCAAGTTCTGGATCAATAACATCTTTCATCGCCTCCGTAACATCATCTGGCGTTGCTAGCTTCTCAACCATCATCTCCCCTATCGATCTATTGTTTAGTTTTACAAAACTATTTCTTGGCTAATCCTTGTGACAACGCATCCTTAAAGGCCATCCAGCCAATCAAAGCGCATTTCACTCGTGCTGGGAATTTGGAAACTCCAGCAAAAGCAACGCCATCTCCAATAATCTCCTCATCACCATTTAGCTTTCCTTTACTCTGAATAACCTCTACAAAGCTCTCTAAAATCGACATAGCTTCATTTATTTGTTTTCCGGTGAGTAAATCCGACATAACAGAGGTACTAGCTTGCGAGATTGAACATCCGATACCTTCCCAAGTTATATGTTCAACTAAATCTCCATTCAAATGTAAATTCAAAATAATCTCATCACCACAACTGGTATTTAGATGTGTCACCTGAGCAATTGGGTTCGGAATAAGCTTTTTATTTAAAGGATTTTTATAGTGATCTAAAATTACTTCTTGATAGAGGGAATCTAGATTCATTATTTTCGCTCCTTGGTTCTTGGAGCAGTGAAGAATTCTTTCGCCTCATATATTCCGGAAATTAAGGCATCTATATCGCTGTAATCGTTGTAAAAATATAAGGATGCCCGGGTTGTTGCTGGAACATTCAGTACGCGCATTAGCGGCCACGCGCAATGATGACCGGTACGAACAGCTATCCCATTCTGATCAAGGGCTTGCCCTAAATCATGGGGATGAATATTTTCCATGGTAAAAGAGAAAACTGCTCCACGATTTTTCATTTCAGTTGGTCCGATTATCTTCAAACCCGGAATGCTTTGTAATTTATCAAGCGCATATTTTGTTAACGCAACTTCATGATTATGGATATTTTCCATTCCGATGCCATTTAAATATCGAATTGCAGCGCCGAGTCCTACAGCTTGCGCCATATTCGGAACGCCAGCTTCAAATCGTTGTGGCGCCTCAGCAAAAGTGGCTGAAGACATCGTCACAGATTCAATCATTGAGCCACCAGTCAAAAATGGTTCCATTTCGTTTAATAATTCGGCTCGCCCCCAAAGTGTTCCTACGCCAGTAGGTCCAACCGCTTTATGACCAGAAAACGCTAGGAAGTCGATATCCAAATCCTTTACATCAACCTTGAAATGTGGCACCGATTGGCAGGCGTCCAAAATGAATAGCGCACCTACGTTTCTTGCAGCCGCCACAATCTCTTTGATTGGATTAATTGTTCCAAGAACATTTGATTGGTGAGTTATTGCAACAATCTTAGTTTTAGCGTTAATAATGGAATCGATACTACTTAAATCTAACCGGCCATCAGTAGTTACTGGTAACCATGTAAGTTCGGCGCCAGTTCGGGCAGCTAATTGTTGCCACGGAATCAAATTTGCATGATGCTCCATCTCCGTCACAACAATTCGGTCCCCAGGATTTAAATGAAATCTAGAATTTTTGCTGGAGTTACTAAAAGAATAAGCGAGTAAATTTAAAGATTCAGTAGCGTTTTTAGTGAAGACTATTTCAGAACCATCGCTATTTAAAAAACGAGCCACTTCTAGTCGGGCCTCTTCAAAGAGTTCCGTTGCCTCCTCAGCTAACTGATGAGCACCACGATGAACTGCAGAATTATGATTTTCATAAAAATCTCGTTCAGCATCAAGAACAATTTTTGGCTTGTGAGAAGTTGCACCGCTATCCAAATAAATTAAGCGTTGTCCGTCGCGAATTGTTCGATTAAAGATCGGAAAATCCCGTTTAATCGTCGTTACATCTAACAATCCCGACATATTCCCTCTATCTGAAATTACTAAACTTAACTTTTAATGTATTCAGCGTAACCGTTCTCTTCCAACTTGTCGGCTAATTCAGCTCCGCCTTCTTCCACAATATGCCCGTTTGCGAATACATGTACGAAATCTGGCTTTATGTAGCGAAGAATCCGGGTGTAGTGGGTAATAAGAAGCACGCCAATATTTGACTCTGCCTTAACTCTATTAACACCTTCAGATACGATTCGAAGAGCGTCAACATCCAAGCCAGAATCGGTTTCGTCAAGAATCGCAATTTTTGGTTTCAATAATTCCAGTTGCAATATCTCATGACGCTTCTTTTCGCCGCCAGAGAATCCTTCGTTAACGCTCCGCTCCGAAAATGCTGGATCCATATTCAATTTGGTCATTGCTGCTTTAACTTCACCAACCCAGGTACGGATCTTTGGTGCTTCGCCACGAAGTGCGGTCGCCGCAGTGCGTAGGAAATTTGAAACCGAAACTCCTGGAACCTCTACCGGATATTGCATCGCTAAAAATAAACCAGCTTTAGCACGTTCATCAACTGACATCTCTAAAACATCTACGCCATCTAAAGTTACAGTGCCACCGATAATGGTGTATTTGGGATGACCGGCAATTGAATATGCAAGTGTTGATTTTCCAGATCCATTCGGACCCATAATCGCGTGCGTTTCACCGGAGTTAACAGTTAGGTCCACTCCCTTTAAAATTTCAGTTAAGCCAGTATCTGTCTCAACACCGACGCGCAAATTCTTTATAACTAATGACGACATTTTATTCCTTATGAGTTGAGGCTGATCGTGACGGTATCTCCATCACGTGTTACTACAAAAACTTCGGCATCTTCAGTAGCTGGTGGGGTTAACGATTTACCATCTCTGAGATCAAATTCTGCGCCATGTAACCAACATTCGATTTTATAATCCGAAATGTCACCTTCAGAAAGCGAAGCTTCTGAATGGGTACAAACATCTCCGATTGCAAAAACTTCGTCTCCGATTCGTGCAACACAAACATCTTTACCTGCTATTTCAATTTTATGAGGTTTCCCAGGAGTCAATTCGCTTATGGCTAGTGAAATCGAAGCCATCACGCACCAACCTTTGATAAATCAGTGTCGATTCGAGCCATTAATCGTTCTTGGATAACTTCGTCACTAATCTTTGCAATTATTTCTGCAAAAAACCCTCGAATCACAAGTCGGCGGGCTTCATCGGAGGGAATTCCGCGCGACATTAAGTAAAACAATTGTTCATCATCAAATCGACCAGTTGTACTTGCATGACCCGCACCAACAATTTCGCCCGTTTCAATCTCCAGATTTGGCACAGAATCAGCTCTAGCCCCATCGGTGAGTAATAAGTTTCGATTCAATTCGTATGTATCGGTACCTTCTGCAACAGCGCGAATAAAAACATCGCCGATCCAAACAGTGCGAGCGTCTTTGCCAGCGAGAGCACCTTTGTAATTAACTCTCGATTTTGCTTGAGGAACGCCATGTTCAACATGAATACGGTGTTCTAAATGTTGGCCGTCAGTTGCAAAATAAACACCGAATAATTCTGCGCTTGCGCCGGGGCCTGTGTATTCAACAGTAGGCAAAATTCGAACTACTGAACCACCCAATGAAACTGTAACTGAATTGAAAGTAGCATCTTTACCAATAACTGCATGATGCCGAGCTAAATGTACAGTTGAGTTTTCCCATTCTTGAAGCGTTATAAAATTTAAAGTAGCTCCAGAATCTAGGATGATTTCGATCTCTTCACCGATTAGTGACTCCCCCGTATTTTCAATAATCACCGTTGCTTTGCTATTTGAACCCGCACGAATAACGGTACGTGAGAGTTCACGATTAGAACTATTTTTACGATTTAACGTAATTGGCTCTGAGATCTCAGCATCACGATTGATTTCTAAGAGGGTTACTTGCGAAACGGATTCCCGAATTCTTTCGACAATTACATCGTCGGTAGCTGAAGAAGGAGGTACTGAATCCGCCGGTTGTAATTGCAATGTATAGCCGTGTTGGTTAGGACTCTTGAGAAATAGCGAAACTTGATCAGTTATTTCGATAGCTCGATCATGAAAACCGGCAATTCTCTTCAAAGGCGTGAAACGCCAAGCCTCTTCCCTGCCAGTAGGCGTTTTGGCATGGTTTAAAAGATTTGTAGTTAACGTTGTCACTATCCAACAGCGCCTTCCATTTGTAATTGAATTAAGCGATTAAGTTCAAGCGCGTATTCCATTGGCAATTCCCGTGCGATCGGTTCAATAAATCCGCGAACAATCATCGCCATAGCCTCATCTTCAGATAGCCCTCGGGACATAAGATAGAAGAGCTGATCATCGCTGATTTTCGAAACGGTAGCTTCGTGTCCCATAGAAACATCGTCTTCTCGAACATCTACGTAAGGATAAGTATCAGATCGTGAAATAGTGTCAACTAATAGAGCGTCACATTTAACTGTGCTCTTGGAATGATGTGCGCCTTCTTCTACCTTAACTAACCCGCGATACGAAGTGCGACCTCCGCCACGTGCTACAGATTTAGAAATAATAGTTGAAGATGTATATGGCGCTGCATGCACCATCTTTGCTCCAGCATCTTGATGTTGACCTTCACCAGCAAAAGCAACTGAGAGTGTTTCGCCCTTTGAATGAGGACCCATTAAAAATACGGCAGGATATTTCATTGTGACCTTTGAACCGATATTTCCATCGATCCACTCCATGGTTGCACCTTCAGCGCAAACAGCGCGTTTGGTTACAAGGTTGTAAACGTTATTGGACCAGTTTTGAATTGTGGTGTAACGAACGCGCGCGTTCTTTCTTACAATAATTTCTACAACAGCGGAGTGCAATGAATCAGAAGAGTAAATTGGTGCAGTGCAACCCTCTACATAATGAACGTATGAATCTTCGTCGGCAATAATTAAGGTACGTTCGAATTGGCCCATATTTTCGGTGTTAATACGGAAATAGGCTTGCAAAGGAATATCTACATGAACACCTTTAGGAATATAAATAAAGGATCCACCTGACCAAACCGAAGTATTGAGCGCTGCGAATTTATTATCACCAACTGGAATTACCGAACCGAAGAATTCTTTGAAAATATCTTCATGCTCTCGAAGAGCAGTATCAGTATCAAGAAAAAGTACGCCTAATTTTTCTAAATCTTCGCGGATCGAATGGTAGACAACTTCAGACTCGTACTGAGCCGCAACGCCTGATACCAAGCGCATTTTTTCGGCTTCCGGAATTCCTAGTCGATCATAAGTATTTTTAATGTCATCGGGTAATTCTTCCCAAGTTGTTGCTTGTTTCTCAGTTGAGCGAACAAAATATTTAATGGTGTCGAAATGAATTCCAGAGAGATCTGAGCCCCAATTAGGCATCGGTTTCTTATCAAATAAAGCCAAACCTTTAAGCCGCAGATCTAGCATCCATTGCGGTTCATTCTTCTTTGCGGAGATGTTGCGCACTACCTCTTCATTTAAACCACGACGACTATTTGCACCAACGTCATTCTTGTCTGACCAACCAAACTCATACTTACCTAAACCTTCAAGTTCTGGATGTGCTATTTGTGTCATGCGCGTTTTCCAACTTTCTCCGTTGTTGTTTTTTTCGTTACATTTGGTATGAATGTGGTGCAAACACCATCTCCGTGTGCAATGGTTGCCAATCTTTGAACATGGGTGCCGGTTAATCTTGAAAAAGCCGCTGTTTCTGCTTCACAAAGTTCTGGAAATTGCGCAGCGACATGTGCTATCGGGCAATGATGTTGGCATAACTCTTGTCCTAAACCTTGATCATGAACGTTCGCGGCAAAACCTTCGCTGGTCAAGAATTCGGCTAGGGCTTCGAATTTTTCTTGATCGTTCTTAGCTTTAGCAATAAAAGGTTTGGCTTTACGTTCCATCTCTTCGGCACGGGCGTTAGCAAAACCAGAGACCATTGCTGAGCCTGATTGTGAATTCATATATTTCAAAGCGAGAACTGCTAGATCATCATAAGAATGTTCGAACTTCTCGCTTCCAATTTCTGTCATCACAAAAACCTTAGAAGGACGACCTCTTCCCCTATTATTTAAACTTCTTTGATGCGGTTCGCGGGCTTCAAGTACTCCATCCTTGACCAATGCATCAAGGTGTCGACGCACTCCGGCAGGGGTAATTTTCAATCTTTCGGCAAGCACAACCGCAGTCGAAGGACCTGCCTCTAAAATTGCTCGCACCAGGCGATCACGGGTTCTTTTATCTTCACTTGGCGGCATTTGAGGGCTAGTCTTTTTCACAACAGTAGTGTTGCGTAATTCGCATTAAACCGCCAATCCAGCCTCAGCTCTTCTAGCTCGTGTCGGCAATAAGGTTGGGGCATGTCCAAAATTCAACGCTTCTTCTTAAACCTTCTGGTTTTCTTGCAAGTAGCGATAGTCGTAACTGGCGGCGCGGTTCGTCTAACTGGATCCGGGCTTGGCTGCCCAACATGGCCAGAATGTACGCCGGGTTCGATCACTCCGGTGCCAGGTCAAATTGAAGGCACGCTCCATTCATGGATTGAATTTGGGAATCGCCTATTAACTTTTGCGCTCGTATTCGCAGCGCTCGCCGTAATTGTTATTGTTCTAAAAAATCGAGCACGTGAATTGCGGTGGCTGGCGTTCGGACAATTTGCTGGAATCTTTGGCCAAGGAATTCTTGGCGGCATTACTGTTTTGACTAATTTAAATCCAATCCCAGTTGCGGGTCATTTTCTGCTTTCAATAATTTTGATTGCAGGAGCGCTCTCACTTCGACAACGTGCCTTTGGAAAAGATTTGAGGGTTCCATTAAAACCCTTGACTCAAAAAGTTGCACGGGTTGTTGTGTTAATAAGTGTTCTGGTGATAATTCTTGGGACTGTGGTTACTGGAAATGGTCCACATGCCGGCGATGCCCAAGCAAAAAGATTCAATTTTGATGAGCGCTTGATTGCGCAAATTCATGCAGATGTTGTCATCATATTCGTACTACTCACAATTGCACTTCTATTTGCGGTGCGCATGATTGAGCCATCTGAAATACAACGAAAATTCGGAAGAAAGGTTTCCTTGCTATTACTAGTTTCGCTTTCACAAGGAGTAATCGGGTATGTGCAATATTTTAATGGTGTACCAATTCTCTTAGTTGGTTTCCATCTCTTAGGGGCAACATTGGTTTGGATTTCATCTTGGAACCTGGCAATTACTGGAAAGGTTTTTAGGAAATGACACCGCAAGCAAAGAATTCAACTTGGCTGGAAATAGACGACCAGGCGGTAAAAATTGCGCGTGCACTTGCAATGGATGCAGTACAAAAGGTTGGAAATGGCCATCCTGGAACGGCTATGACTCTAGCTCCGGTTGCCTATACGCTTTTTCAAAGATTTCTAAAACACGATCCGACTGATCCTAATTGGTTAGGTCGCGATCGATTCATTCTTTCTTGTGGCCACTCATCGCTAACTCTTTACATCCAATTATTTTTTAGCGGCTATGGTGTTGAGTTAGATGATCTGAAAAGTTTTCGCACCTGGGGTTCTTTAACTCCTGGTCATCCGGAATACGGCCATACCGCAGGCGTGGAAACTACAACAGGTCCGCTTGGACAAGGCGTTGCCAACGGTGTCGGAATGGCAATGGCCGCGCGATACGAACGCGGTTTATTTGATCCAGAAAACAAGGGAGTTAGTCCATTCGACCACAATATTTGGGTGATCTGTTCCGATGGAGATCTTGAAGAAGGGGTAAGCGCAGAAGCGTCATCGCTTGCAGGCGTGCAGCAACTCGGGAATTTGAAAGTTATTTATGACGATAATCGAATATCTATTGAAGGAGATACTCACTTAGCATTTAACGAAGATGTTTCAATGCGCTATCGGGCATACGGCTGGAATGTAATTGAAGTTGCAGCAAAGAGCGATGGTGATGTTGATCGCGAAGCGCTAGAGAATGCTATGGAGGCTTCGTTATTGGAAATTAATAAACCTACACTTATCCGTTTGAAAACTGTGATTGCATGGCCCGCGCCTATATTAAAAAATACTGCGAAATCCCACGGCTCTGCACTCGGGGCAGCAGAAATTGTGGAAACGAAAAGAATTCTTGGTTTAAATCCTGAAATTGATTTTTACTTTCCAACAGAAGTAGAAGTGCATGTGCGAAAAGTTAAGAGCCGCGGCGCTACTTTAAAAGCTGCATGGCAAAATGAATTTGACCTTTGGCGGAAGAGCAATCCGGATCGCGCAGAACTTCTAAAACGATTGCAATTAAAAGAATTGCCAAGCGAATGGCAAAATGCGCTACCTACCTTTTCTAATGAGAAAGAAATTGCAACTCGAAAAGCCTCAGGTGACACAATCCAAGCTTTAGCTAAAACGTTTCCAGAATTTTGGGGCGGTTCTGCTGACCTTGCGGAGAGCAATAACACCACAATTGAAGGCGGCGGTTCCTTCTTGCCATTGGCTAGCAGACTGCAGAACGCAAATCCTTATGGGCGAATTATTCATTATGGAATCCGAGAACACGCAATGGGTTCAATCATGAATGGAATTGCGCTACATGGTTTAACGAAAACTTTTGGCGGCACCTTTCTAGTATTTAGTGATTACATGCGCGGTGCAGTGCGACTTTCAGCGCTCATGAAATTGCCGGTCACATATGTTTGGAGCCATGACTCAATTGGTTTAGGCGAAGATGGACCAACTCACCAACCGGTCGAACATATAGCAGCGTTACGTGCTATCCCCGGTTTTACTGTGGTGCGGCCAGCAGATGCCAATGAAGTGGTTCATGCTTGGAAGGAAATTCTCGAACGAAAAAAGCCAACTGGAATTTTATTATCACGTCAGAATCTTCCAGTCTTCGATCGCACAAAAATGACCCCAGCTTCCGAAGTGGGTAAAGGTGCTTACATCTTGAGTGATTCCGAAAATACTCCGGAATTGATTTTGATTGCAACTGGTTCGGAAGTAGCGCTAGCGATTGAAGGTCAGAAAATGTTGCTGCAACAAGGAATTGCTACCCGTGTGGTTAGCGCGCCTTCGCTGGAATGGTTTGCCGAACAGCCTAGGAGTTATCGTGATTCAGTATTGCCGCCGAAAATTCGAGCTCGAGTAAGTATTGAAGCCGGTATTTCCCTCGGTTGGCGCGAACTCATTGGAGACTGTGGCGAAAGCGTTTCGCTAGAACACTTTGGCGCATCAGCTTCCGCGGGAACGCTATTTAAGGAATTTGGCTTTACTCCAGCCGCAATTGTTGATGCCGCACATCGAACTCTCAAGAGCGTGAAGAATAGTTAAATGTCGTCGCATTTAGCTGCCGTAGTTTCTAGCGGAACTTCTATTTGGCTAGATGATCTATCGAGAGAACGACTAGTTGAATCTGCCACCCCTAATTCACTTAGCTTTTTGATAAAAAATGAATTTGTTACTGGCGTAACTACAAATCCAATTATATTTTCGCAAGCAATAAGTAAATCAGACCTTTACGCTGGAGAAATAAAGGCTCTAGCAAAAAGTGGTGCTGATTCAGAAACAATCATTACCAAACTCACCACGGATGATGTTCGTGATGCATGTGATTTGTTCACCGAAATTCATAATAAAAGTAATGGGATAGATGGCCGAGTCAGCATTGAGGTTGATCCAAGGTTGGCCCGCGATACCAAAAATACTATTTCACAAGGTAAAGAACTTTGGAAACTCGTGAATCGCCCAAATCTATTAATTAAAGTTCCAGCAACAGTCGAAGGGTTGCCAGCTATTACTGCGCTAATTGCTGATGGAATTAGCGTCAATGTAACCATTATCTTTTCGGTGGAACGCTATCAGGAAGTGCTAAACGCATTTATGGATGGTCTAGAAGAACGGTTAGCTAATGGTAAGCCAGTGAACGAAATCCATTCAGTTGCTTCATTCTTTATAAGTCGTGTTGATTCTGAAGTAGATTCTCATTTAAAAGCACTATCAGAACCTAACGCTGCTTCGCTTTTAGGTAAGGCAGCGATTGCCAATGCAAGGTTGGCCTACCAAGAATTTATAACGGTAAGAGCAAGTGCCAGATGGCAACTTCTATCGAAGAACGGTGCACATATCCAACGACCACTTTGGGCTTCCACTGGAGTCAAAGATAAGGCTTACGATGACACTCGATATGTCATTGAACTTATTGGGCCAGATACTGTAAACACCATGCCGCAAGGAACTCTCGATGCAGTGAAAGATCATGGCGTTTCACGAGGAGATGCCTTAACTCCTAATATTAAAAACGCGGTAGCTGATTTGGCTGCTTTGAAAGCAGTCGGAATTTCTATGGTAGAAGTTGCAATTAAATTAGAGCGAGAGGGTATAGATAAATTCGTTGCTCCTTGGATTGAACTTATTGAAACTGTTAAGAAAGTTGCTTCCAATTGAGTAGAGCCATTGGTATCACCGTTTCTGGCGCACTGTTATCGCAAATTGATAAAGCTTCTCCACTCTTCGCTCAACTTCTTTCGGCTTCTGCAAAACTAGCAAAAAAAGATGTAAATCTTTGGGGCCAAGCTGCGGCAACTGAAGCTAGAGTTCGGCTGAATTGGTTAAATTTGCCGATTTCATCGCGAGATCTATTGCCACAACTTGATGCGTTAACCGCTTGGGCTCGGGAGAAGAAACTAACCAAGGTACTGATTTGCGGCATGGGTGGATCTTCACTTGCTCCAGAAGTAATTGCTAAAACTTTTCAAAAAGAATTAATTGTCGTTGACACAACAGATCCGGAACAAATTGCAAATGTGCTTAAAACTGAGCTGAAGGAAACGATAGTTGTTGTTGGTTCTAAATCCGGATCCACCATTGAAACGGCTTCACTGTTCGCTCTCTTTAAATCAAGATTTGAAGGAGCAAAATTAGATCCGTTGGACCATCTAGTAATAGTTACCGATCCTGGTTCACCACTTGATCTCTCCGCTCGCGCAGCAGGCTTCCGGGTTATAAATGCAGATCCAAATGTAGGCGGTCGATTTAGCGCACTTTCCGCTTTCGGTTTAGTCCCCGCCGCATTAATCGGCGTAGATGTATCTGTACTAATTGATGATGCGCTAGAAGCTCAAGCGGAATTTCTCAACTCTGATTCACCTGCAATTAAAATTGCTTACTTGCTAACTCAACCAGATTTTGCATTCACTGCATTTTCAGATCAAGGCAGTGCAGTCCCTGGCTTAAGTGATTGGATTGAACAACTAGTCGCGGAGTCAACTGGTAAAGATCAAAAAGGCATTCTGCCGATAGTAATTACTAATCCAAATTCTGCCATCGGTGGCAAACATCCGTTGATTACTTTTGATGGAACCGGTGAACTTTCGGTAGTTGGTTCCATCGGAGCACACTTCATATTCTGGGAATGGGTCACGGCGCTTCTCTGTGTAGCGCTAAAAGTTGATGCATTCAACCAGCCAAATGTGACTGAAGCCAAAAGCCAAACTAGCACGCTCTTAACTCGATGGGCAGATGCTGGACCACAATCATCAGCTCCTACTTTATCCGATGACAATATTGACATTTATTCTGAAAAAACTTTTTCGACTATTTCGCAATATTTAATTGATGCAATTTCAGAACGCGGCTACATCGCAATTATGGCTTATTTAAATAGAATCGCAGATTATGAAGTATCTGCGATTCGAGAACTACTTGCAAAAAAATCGAATACTCCAACTACTTTTGGATGGGGACCTAGATTTCTCCACTCCACTGGACAATTTCACAAAGGCGGACCGCAAGTTGGATCATTTATACAAATCACGGGTGAGAGCAGGAGCGATATAGAAATTCCTGATCAAAGTTTTGGATTTCAAACTTTGATAATGGCGCAAGCGCTCGGTGATGGTGAAGCGTTACAGAAACGAAAATTCCCGCTCCTTCGAATTCACTTGCGTGAACGAAAGAACGGGATTTCCCAATTACTTGCGATTGTTAATTCGCTTTAACGAGCTCGTCTACGCTCGCCGGTTCGACTCTTTGGCTTTCCAGCAGCGCCGCGATCAGTTCCATATTTTCTTGGGCCAGAGTTACTACGGCCGCCTTCACTTCGTGGTGTTGTACTTCTAGAAGATGAACTTCTAGGAGATTCGCTGCGAGTATTTTCACCGCGGGATTCGCTCCGTGCGTTTGAAGTTCGACGCGCTTTTGACGGACGATTTCGCCTTGGAAAATTTGGTTGTACCGAATCACTTTTTGTAACTGTTGTTACGATCGGTACACCGCTTGGTTGACGTGATCCAGTGATCTTGATTAGTTCACTGTCACCTGGAAGAACTGAAGTTGTGGTTGGACGGATGCCCGCCTTCTCCGTTATGCGTTTCAATTCGCCGCGTTGCGACATAGTTACCAATGAAACAACTGTTCCTTTTTCGCCAGCGCGAGCTGTACGACCGGCACGGTGTAAATAATCTTTGTGATCAGCAGGTGCATCAACATGTACTACCAAGCTGACATCATCAACGTGGATACCTCGAGCGGCAACATCAGTTGCTACCAAAGCCAAAGTTTTTCCATTTTTGAAATGCTCAAGCGTTCGAGTTCGCACCGCTTGTGTTTTTCCACCATGAAGTGCCCCAACTTTTACGCCTGCACGTAATAATTTTTCGGTTAACTTATCAGCACCGCGTTTGGTTCGAACAAAGAAAATTGTTCGGCCATCTCGAGCCGCAATCTGTGAAGTTATTTCATCTTTGTGATTTGCTTCATGTACCAATACGTGGTGACTCATTTTGGTCACAGATGCTGTTTCATTCTGTACCGAGTGAGTTGCGGGATCTTTAAGGTATTTTTTAACTAACGAATCAACGTCACGATCTAGAGTCGCACTGAACAACATTCGTTGTCCATCAGCTTTAGTCTTATTGAGTATTTCTCGCACTGAAGGCAAGAAGCCCATATCAGCCATCTGGTCGGCTTCATCTAGAACTGTGATTTCAACATCGGAAAGAATTACATCTTTCCGTTCCATTAAATCCATTAATCGACCAGGAGTTGCGACGACTATTGCTACCCCGCGACGAAGCGCTTGTTGCTGTTTATGATATGAAAGGCCACCGGCAACAACTTGTGCATTTAATCCGACAACTGGTGCTAAATCTCCGATTACATCGGTAATTTGCATTGCTAGTTCGCGCGTTGGCGACAGAATTAAAGCTAAAGGTTTATTTGCTAGAGCTTTACGGTCAGCTAGGCGGGTTAGAAGCGCAAGACCGAAAGCAAGCGTTTTTCCAGATCCGGTCTGTCCGCGACCTAAAATATCGCGCCCAGAGATTGCATCGGGTAACGATGCGGATTGAATTGGAAACGGTGCCGTTATACCGTTTTGAGTAAGAGTACGTACGAGCGCAGCGCTAACGCCCAAATTTTGAAATGACATGTAAACACCAATCGAGACAACAAGCGCGTCTCGTAAAGATTGGTAGCTAAGACTCGCAAGAGAGCGTATGTGACGCTCGTATGAATAAAACTACACCGCGAATGCGATGCAGGTGAAGTCTACCCTACTTTATTCCTCGTCATCACCACGTAGATTGCGGAGCGCATCTTCCAGAATTTTCTGCGCTTCAGCTTCAGTTCTACGTTCTTTTACATATGCGAGATGAGTTTTATAAGGCGTATTTACTACTGGACTCGGCGGCTTGCTCTTATCCCGTCCTGCTGGAAATCCGCAACGAGGACAATCCCATTCTTCTGGAATTACAACTGTGCCATCTTCAGCAAAGGAGGGTTTGGTTTCATGACCATTTAAACACCAATATGAAACTCGAAAACGTGCAATTGCCTCGCCGCGTTCGGCTTCTCCCATTGGACCCGCACCAACTCTAGATCCACGTATTGCGCTACCACCGGCCATGATTTCCCTTTCTTACAGTTAAGAAATTAATTCTTTAATAACAAACTAAGTGCAACAACGCTTGCAAACCAAAGTCCGCCAACAACGATCGTGATTCGATCAAGGTTTCGCTCGACAACGGAAGAACCACCATAAGCGGAAGAAACTCCGCCACCAAATAAATCCGAGAGACCCGAACCTTTACCTTTATGTAAAAGAACAAGCAGAATCATCAAAACGCTTGTAATTATCAAAAGGAGCGAGAGCGCTAACTTCACTGGATTTCCCCTAACAAGTTTAAGATTGCAGAACTTTCATCGCTGTAACGGACATTTCCAAGGCGTAAGGATACCGCGCTATAGCACTCGATGAAACTTCGAAATGCGGGCGAATTCTTCTGGATCGAGGCTTGCGCCGCCTACTAATACGCCATCCACGTCTGGTTGTTTCATAATATCGACGATATTTGCAGATTTCACCGAACCGCCGTAAAGAATCTTAGCGTTCTCGGAAATTTCATCGCTACCGAATTTCTTAAGGTCTTCTCTAATTGCGCTACAAACTTCTTGTGCATCTTCTGGAGTTGCGGTTTTTCCAGTGCCGATCGCCCAGATTGGCTCATATGCAAAAACTATCTTCTTCAAATCAGGTTTATGGAAACCGCGTAAGCCGGTTCTGATCTGGTTAAGCACATGTTGTACATGCGTGCCTTCTTCGCGAATTGGCAGCTCTTCGCCTATGCAGAAAATTGGCGTTAATTCATTAGCTAACGCTGCTTTCACTTTCTTATTAAGAAGTTCATCACCTTCTTTGTGAACTGCGCGACGTTCGGAGTGGCCCACCAAAACATAGGTACAACCCAATTTTTTGAGCATGGACCCCGAGATATCCCCAGTAAATGCGCCAGATGAATCTGGCGAGAGGTCTTGCGCTCCATAAGTTAATTTTAAGCGGTCGCCATCAACCAAGGTTTGGATCGATCGAATATCTGTAAACGGTGGAATTATCGTAATATCTGCTGCATCATAATCTTTATCATCGATTGAGTAAGCTAATTTTTGGGTCACCGCAATTGCCTCTAAGTGATTGAGATTCATCTTCCAGTTACCAGCAATTAACGGCTTACGCACTATTCACTCCTCTTAGTTCTATGTTAATAATTTAAGATTGCAATGCTATTAAACCTGGCAACTCTTTACCCTCAAGATATTCGAGAGCAGCGCCGCCACCGGTCGAAATATAACCGAATTGTGAATCAGTAAACCCAAGGGCGCGCACTGCAGCAGCAGAATCTCCCCCACCTACAACAGCTAAACCTTGAACCTCGGTAAGCGCCGCTGCAATAGCTTTGGTTCCAGCAGAGAAGTTTGAAAATTCAAAAACACCCATCGGGCCATTCCAAAAAACGGTATGACACTTCTTAATTGCTTCTGCAAATTTCATTGCTGAAACTGGACCAATATCCAACCCTATTTGATCCGCTGGGATTGCATCCGCGGAAACAACTGTCGGTAATTCGTTTGCAAAAGCTGGGGCAACCACAATATCTGTGGGCAATAAAATTTCTACACCTAGCGCGTCCGCGCGAATTAATAAATCTTTCACAGTTGGAATAGATTCAATTTCTACCAGTGACTTTCCGATCTCTTTCCCTTGCGCCGCTAGAAAAGTAAATAGCATTCCACCACCGATTGCCAAAACATTGACTTTCTCTAATAAATTCGCGATAACGCCGATTTTGTCCGAAACTTTTGCGCCACCAAGAACTACACAGTAAGGGCGATCTGGTTGATGGGTAAGTTTTTGCAGTACATCTACTTCAGCGGAGATTAAAAACCCGGCGGCGTGCGGTAATAACTTTGCAGTTTCAAAAACTGATGCGTGCTTTCTATGTACGGCACCAAAACCATCACCCACATATAAATCTGCATAACTAGCTAGTTTCCTAGCTAGCGCAGAACGTTCGCTCTCGTCTTTACTGGTTTCAGCCGCTTCAAAACGAACGTTCTCAAGTAAAACTACGCCACCAGTTTTTAACGCAGCAACAGCTCTTGTGGCAGATTCACCAATTACATCTGTTGCAAATACAACTTCTTCATTTAAAAGTTCGGAAAGCTTTATTGCAATTGGTGCTAACGATAATTCCGGTTTTCGTTCTCCTTTTGGGCGTCCAAGATGAGCGCAAATTACTAGCGAAGCGCCACTATTAAGTAGTGCACTAATCGTTGGAAGCGAAGCTCGAATTCTGCCATCATCTGTAATTACGCCATCTTTTAGCGGAACATTCAAATCACAGCGCAGAAATACTCGCTTCCCTTTTACATCAAGAGAGGCGAGGTTCGGGATAGACATTAGAGCGATTTACCTACATAGCCGATTAGATCAACTAATCGATTTGAGTAACCCCATTCATTGTCATACCAACCAGCAACTTTTACAGTTGTGCCGTTTGCCTTAGTGATTCCAGCATCAAAAATACATGAGTGCGGATCGGTAACAATGTCAGAAGAAACAATTGGATCCTCGGTGTACAGCAAGATGCCCTTTAAAGTGGTTTCAGAAGCAGTTTTTATAGCAGCATTGATTTCTGCCACAGTTACTTCGCGGGAAAGCTCTAAAGTTAAATCTGTTATTGATCCTGTTGGGACTGGAACGCGAAGTGCATAACCATCTAACTTTCCCTTTAACTCTGGTAGAACTAGCGAAATAGCCTTTGCAGCACCTGTCGAAGTTGGGATGATATTTGTTGCTGCGGCCCGCGTTCTACGTAGGTCTTTATGTGGGAAATCCAAAATTACTTGGTCGTTTGTATAAGCATGCACCGTAGTCATGAAACCACGCACAATCCCGAAGTTATCGTTAATAACTTTAGCCATCGGAGCCAAACAGTTAGTCGTACAAGAAGCATTTGAAATAACGTGATGTTTAGCAGGGTCATATTGCGTGTGATTCACGCCCATCACAACGGTAATGTCTTCGTCAGTTGCCGGCGCTGAGATAATTACTTTCTTCGCTCCTGCAGTTATATGTTTCTTAGCATCCGCAGCTTTCGTGAAATGGCCAGTCGATTCGAGAACTACTTCAGCCCCTACTGCAGCCCAAGGAAGTAGCGCTGGATCACGTTCTGCAAAAATTTTCATTGTCTTGCCACCGACAGTGATGGTGTCATCAGTAAAAGTCACTGGAAGTCCAAGGCGACCTAGAATTGAGTCATATTTCAAGAGGTGGGCCAAAGTTGCATTATCGGTCAGATCATTTATTCCAACAATTTCAATATTTGAATTTGGGGCGAGCGCTGCTCTGAAGAAATTTCTGCCGATCCGACCGAATCCATTGATTCCTACTTTTACCACGATGACTCCACTTCCTAAGTTCCCACAAGTTCTAAAAGATTTGTCGGCTAAAGATATTTTAATGCCACGACTTTGTGGTTCTAGCCAATCTTAACAGTCGAAGAACTTCGAGTTATCCCAATAGATCAGGCGATAACCCTGCTTCGGTGTCCGGTATACCCAAATCTTGGGCTCGTTTATCAGCCATCGCTAAGAGTCTTCGAATTCGACCTGCAATTGCATCTTTAGTCATCGGTGGCGATGCAAGTGATCCAAGTTCTTCCAAGCTCGCTTGGCCATGTTGAATTCGAAGCTCGCCAGCTTCACGCAAATGATCCGGAATGTCGGCGCTCAAAATTTCCATTGCGCGTTGTACCCGTGCTGAAGCAGCTACGGCCGCTCTTGCCGATCTACGTAAATTTGCATCATCAAAATTAGCCAATCGATTAGCGGTCGCACGAACTTCGCGACGCATTCTCCGCTCTTCCCAAGCCAACACGCTTTCATGTGCGCCTAGTCGAGTTAGTAATACTCCAATTGCATCGCCATCTCTAATTACAACGCGATCTACCCCGCGTACCTCACGTGCTTTAGCAACAATACCAAGTCGACGTGCAGAACCAACTAGCGCAAGCGCCGCTTCTGGACCAGGGCAAGTAATCTCAAGCGCTGAGGAACGACCAGGTTCGGTCAATGAACCATGCGCCAAGAACGCACCGCGCCAAGCAGCTTCAGCATCGCATAACGCAGCCGATACAACCTGTGGTGGCAAACCTCTTACTGGACGGCCGTTGCTATCTACTAAACCGGTCTGTCGAGCCAACGCATCACCATCTTTAATAACACGAACTACGTATCTGCTTCCTTTACGTAAGCCACCAGCGCTAATAACCGCTAAATCACTTTCGTGGCCATATATGTCGGCAATATCTTTACGCAATCTACGAGCGCTCTGCGCAGTATCAAGTTCTACTTCCACCATGATTTTTCCAGAAGTTAAATGTAATCCACCAGCAAATCTTAAAATTGATGAGACCTCTGCTTTACGGCAGCAAGGTTTGGTAATCGAGAGTCGACTTAGCTCATCTTTTACCGATGCTGTCATTGCCATGTAATAACTCCTTTAGTCCTGCCCGTATCCAAGCATCTATAGCGAGAAAATGTGGCTGATTACGGGACCCAATTTTTCAGGATCATGATGCACACTGCCACCAGATGCGATATCCGCCACAACTAATTCGCCCCCGATATCGCTGACAGCTTCTTCCATGGCCCCTTTATCTAATGAAACCGATGTATCCGCAAGTGCAATATCACAGTGAAATTCTGGGGCAAATTTCTGCAATATCGACAAATGTTCCGCAGGTGAACTTCCGGCAAACTCATCACCGCGCATTGATGGAGCTGCATCCAAATTCAATATCACTAATTTTTTCGCTTTTGATTTTATGATCGCATCAATTTGTTGCTTAATTAAGAAATGTGGTAAAACGCTAGAAAACCAAGACCCTGGACCGAAAGTTATCCAATCGGCATCGGCAATAGCTGCCAATCCCGCTGGCGTTGATGATGCATCCTCTGGGATCAAACGCAAAGATTCTAATTTACCTTTGGCGACAGCCACTTCTTTCTGCCCTCTAATAATCGTTCTACCTACCGATGATTGAAATGTTCCTTCAATATCTAGCGGCTCAATCGCCATAGGTAATACCCGTCCCACAACTTTCAATAGCGAGGCCACACGATCTAAACCTTGTACCGGATCGCTATCTTTATCCCAAAGAGCAGCCAGAAGTAAGTTTCCAACTGCATGCCCATGCATCGCCCCAGTGGATGTAAACCGATACTGCATTATCTCGGCCCAACTTCTACCCCACTCATCATCTGCACATAACGCTGCCAACGCCATTCTTAAATCTCCTGGTGGCAAAGTATTAAATTCTTCGCGCAACCTTCCGCTTGATCCACCATTATCAGCAACGGTAACAATTGCAGTTAATTGCGCAGTAATCCGACGAAGCGAAGTCAACGTTGCGGCAAGCCCATGGCCGCCACCTAAAGCCACAACTTTCAAATCTGGATTTAGCAACACGGCTACCGTTCACGTCCCAAGTCTCGATGAATTGCTTGTGTTGAAATTTCTTGGCTCCTCGGTAAGTTAACCTTTTGCAATCTGCGATCTAATTCATCTGCAATCGCAACACTTCGATGCTTACCACCAGTGCATCCCACAGCCAGTGTAATAAATTTCTTACCTTCGCGAATATATCCATCCGCGATGGTTTCAAATAGCGCGATATAACGATCCAGGAACTCACTTACATTCTCTGCTGCCAAAACTTTCTCACGAACTGGCGCATCAGTTCCGTTCAATGGTCGCAACTCTGGGATCCAATGAGGATTCGGGATAAAGCGACAATCCATAACTAAATCAGCATCAACTGGAATTCCGTATTTATATCCAAATGAAAGCACATTAACTTTTAAATCAGCGCTCCCCTCCTTATGGAAAAGCTCTTCCGTCTTCTTCTCCAATTGGTGAATATTCAAATCAGTACTATCAATAATTAAATCTGCACCAGATCTCAACTCCTGTAATTTTGCGCGCTCTTTTGCGATCCCATCAACAATTCGATCATTTCCTTGAAGTGGATGCGGGCGACGTGTCGATTCGAACCTTCGCACTAAAACATCATCAGAGGCATCAACAAATAGAATTCGACGCGATATCCCTTTTTCAACTAATTCTGCTAACGATCTATTTAGATCATCGAAAAATTCTCGGCCACGGACATCAACAACTACCGCAATAGATTCAACAGTCTTCTCGGTTAAATCAAAAAGGTTAGCCAAGAGCGATGGGGGCAAATTATCAATGACATACCAACCCGCATCTTCCATGGCGTGCGCAATGGTTGAACGACCAGCTCCACTCATGCCGGTAATAACTACCAACTCGCGATTCATCGAGATCCCCTCATGTCCAATATCTTGCTATACCTGTCAAGCATCCTAAGTAATTTCACCGGTACTGGTATTTACATTCTCGGGCGCGCTTTGTTGAGCCAAGAAATCCACAATTATTTTGGCAATCTTCTCTCCGATTCCAGGTATTTGAGAAATTTGCGATTCATCGGCTTTGCGAATAGCTGATACTGATCCGAAGTGTTCAAGCAACGCAGAAATTCGCGTAGTACCTAGAGTTGGAATTTCATCCAATAAAGATTCGAGCATCAATTTAGAACGCTTAGATCTATGGAATGTGATTGCAAATCTATGTGCTTCATCACGAATTCGTTGAAAGAGATAGAGCGCCTCACTATGTCGCGGAAACATAACTGGGGTTTTCACTTCCGGAAGCCAAACTTCCTCAAGCCTTTTTGCTAAACCACAGAGCGCAATGTCTGTAATTCCTAATTCCGATAGCGCTCTTGCGGCTGCATTAACTTGGCCCACTCCGCCATCAACAATTATTAGCTGAGGTGGGTATGCAAACTTTGGTCGATTAGCACCGCTCATCTCTAATTCAGTTAAATCAAGATCTTTTTCAGCGAGATATCTCTTGAATCTTCTTGTAATGACGTGATGCATAGCGCGGGTGTCATCAAATCCAGCCTCATCATCGATTGAGAAACGGCGATACTCACTCTTTTTAGATTGACCATCTTCAAATACCACCATTGAAGCCACTACCGAAGTTCCTTGAATATTTGAAATATCAAAACATTCGATACGGAGTGGGAGCTCTGCTAGATCTAATGCGGTCGCGATCTCCTCCAGTGCTCGGCCAGAAACGCCAGCATCGTTTGCGCGCTTGCTTAAAAATTGAATTAGCGCTTGATTGGCATTGCGCTTAACAGTTTGAAGTAATTCAAATTTCTCACCGCGTTGTGGCACTTTAACTTCCACCAAACTCCCATGTTTCTGTGAAAGCCATTCAATAACACCGGCTTCGGAAGTAATTGGCTGATTAATTAGAATCTCACGCGGAACCTCAAAATCGTGATAGATCTTAGGTAGCGCAGCATCCATTACGGAATCACCTTCTGGAACTTCTTGTAAATCAACGACCCAAGAACGCGAACCGGTGATTCGACCGTGGCGCACGATAAATATTGAGAATGCGGCGTGCGTTATATCTTCGTGCATTGCAATGAAATCTGCAGTAATTTCTTCGGAGAGCGCTGCATCAGTTGATTCTTGCGCCTTTGTCAGCGCTTGCAGTTGGTCGCGAAGCTTGGCAGCTTTTTCGAATTGTTCCGCTGCTGAAGCAGTAAGCATTTCATCGGTTAACTTCTCAGTCACGCTCTCTGGATTTGAATCTAAAAATTTAATTAGGTTCTTGGCAATTTCGTGATGCTCTTCCGGCGTCACCCACCCAACGCATGGGGCTGCACACTTTCCAATATCGCCAAGTAAACATTGTCGATTTGATTTCTGGGCTCGTAGAAAATTGCTTTCCGTGCAGGAACGAACTGGGAATAGTTTCAATAGAACTTCATAGGTACTGCGAAGTGCCCAAGCATGCGCGAATGGACCAATATGTTTAACACCTTTTTGCTTCTGTGACCGCGTTATGTAAATTCTTGGAAATTCATCTTTAATCGAAACCGCCAAGAACGGATAAGACTTATCATCTTTGAATTGCACATTGAAATGCGGGTTCTCTTCTTTAATCCAGCTGAACTCGAGTTGGAGCGCTTCTACTTCAGTATTTACTAACGTCCAATCAACTCGGACTGCAGCATTAACCATTTTTCTAGTTTTTTCGGCGAGATTATTTTGAAAATAAGAGTTGAGTCGCGATTTTAGTGAGATTGCTTTACCGACATAAATAACTACATCTTTCTCGTTGAAAAATCGGTATACGCCGGGCGAATCTGGAATATCTTTAGGCCGATAACTTTGTGGGTCAGCCATAGCTACTTCTTTAAAATCTCCGCTAAATATTTGCCGGTATAACTCGCTTTGTTTTTCGCGACTGCCTCAGGAGTTCCCTCCGCAATGATGGTGCCGCCTTTATTGCCACCTTCTGGACCCATATCTATAACCCAGTCTGCGGATTTAATAACATCGAGATTATGCTCAATCACAATTACAGTGTTGCCAGTATCTACTAGCCTTTGTAAAACATGCAAAAGTTTATTGACATCTTCAAAATGTAAACCTGTCGTAGGTTCGTCTAGAACGTAAATAGTTCGACCAGTAGAACGGCGTTGCAATTCGGTTGATAATTTGACGCGTTGGGCTTCGCCACCTGAGAGAGTTGGTGCTGATTGGCCAAGTCGTACATAACCAAGCCCAACGTCCATCATAGTTTTCAAATAGCGATAAATTGCTGGGATTGATTCAAAGAATGTAACTGCAGCTTCGATCGACATATCAAGAATTTCAGCGATCGTTTTACCTTTGTAATGTACTTCTAAAGTTTCTCGGTTATACCGCGCACCATGGCAAATTTCACACGGCACATAGACGTCGGGCAAGAAATTCATTTCAATAGTGATAGTGCCATCGCCAGAACAATTTTCACACCGTCCACCTTTAACGTTGAACGAGAATCGCCCTTGTTGGTAGCCACGAACTTTTGCTTCAGTTGTCTCAGCAAATAGCGCGCGAACTTTGTCGAATACGCCAGTGTAGGTAGCTGGGTTAGATCTTGGAGTTCTACCAATTGGAGATTGATCAACGTGCACAACTTTATCAAGAAGGTCTATGCCAGTAATGGTCCGATGTCGACCAGGAACTTGGCGAGCACCATTTAATTTGTTAGCTAATACCGTGTACAGAATGTCATTTACTAAAGTTGATTTACCAGAACCGCTTACGCCAGTAACAGCGACGAAAGTGCCAAGCGGAAATGAAACCGTAATATTCTTTAAATTATTTTCGTGCGCTTCCTTCACAACTACCGATTTCTTTGGATCTATTAGGCGGCGCTTCTTAGGTATCTCAATTTTGCGCTTACCCGAGATATACGCGCCAGTGATGGAAGTTTTTGAGTTAATTAAATCTTCGTAACTTCCGGAAACGACAATCTCGCCGCCGTGTTCACCGGCGCCGGGGCCGATATCAACAATCCAATCTGCGGTACGGATTGTGTCCTCATCGTGTTCTACAACAATTAAAGTGTTTCCGATATCACGAAGATGGGTAAGTGTTTCAATTAAACGACGGTTATCGCGTTGATGTAACCCGATGCTAGGTTCATCTAAAACATAAAGCACGCCAGTTAATCCGGAACCAATCTGAGTAGCCAACCTGATCCGTTGAGCTTCACCGCCAGAGAGCGTTGCGGCTGGGCGATCTAGCGATAAATAATCGAGACCAACATCTAAAAGAAAACCAAGACGGGAGTGCACTTCTTTAAGTACGCGTTCGGCAATCTGCTTTTCGCGCGCGGTAAGTTTCAGCGATTTCAAAAATTTGGCGCAATCTTCTATGGAGAGTTCACAAATTTGGGCGATCGACTTCTCGCCTAATTTAACTGCAAGAACTTCTGGTTTTAATCGAGTTCCATTACATACTGGGCACGGCGTTTGCCGCATATAAGACTCATACTTTTCCCGACTGTAATCACTATCGGTTTCACCATGTTTGCGTTGGATAAATGAAACCACGCCTTCAAAGCCAGTAGAGTAATTTCTTACCCTGCCATAACGGTTCTTGTACTTAACATGTACTTCATATTCGTACCCATTCAAAATCGCGGTCTTAGCTTTTTCAGATAATTTCTTCCACGGCGCATCCATGGAAAATTTCACATCGCCTGCTAGCGCTTCCAAAAGCCGCAAGAAATATTCGGAAGTTTGCCGAGATGCCCATGGTGCGATGGCGCCTTCATTAATAGAAATTGAATCATCTGGAATTACTAATTCTTGATCAACTTCCAGCTTGGTGCCAATACCAGTACATTCCGGGCAAGCGCCAAAAGGCGAATTGAATGAGAAGGATCGTGGCTCCATCTCTTCAAAGGATAGTGAACAATCATGGCAAGCTAATTTTTCACTAAAGGTGCGTTCTTTATCTTTACCTTTGCCGTCAACAAAATCCAGGGTTACTAAACCTTGGGCTAACCGAAGCGCAGTTTCTATGGAATCCGTTAAGCGGCTCTTTGAATCAGCTTTCGCAGTTAATCGATCAATCACAACTTCAATAGTGTGCTTCTCTTGCTTTTTTAATTTAGGTGGCTCAGTAAGTTGAATTACAGCGCCATCTACTCGTGCCCTGGAATAACCTTGCGCAACTAAATCTTTAAATAAGTCAACAAATTCACCTTTGCGCGCCCGAATCATTGGTGCTAGAACTTGGAATTTTGTTTCAGGAGGTAATTCTAATATTTGATCAACTATATTCTGTGGCGTTTGTTTCGCTATTGCTTTGCCACAACTTGGGCAATGTGGACGGCCAGCTCGCGCAAATAGTAAACGTAAGTAATCATAAACTTCAGTAATAGTTCCAACAGTGGATCTTGGGTTTCGATTGGTTGATTTCTGGTCAATTGATACTGCTGGCGATAATCCTTCAATAAAATCGACATCTGGTTTATCCATCTGGCCAAGAAATTGCCTCGCATATGCTGAAAGCGATTCTACATAACGTCGTTGGCCTTCTGCGAAAATAGTGTCAAAAGCTAAACTTGATTTTCCAGAACCGGATAAACCTGTGAAAACTATCATCGAATTTCTAGGTAGATCTAGCGAAACATTCTTTAAATTATGCTCGCGGGCACCGCGAATAATTAAACGATCGTGCAATTATTTCACCCCCGCGTCATCCATGCTTCGAAGTTCCTTCTTCAAATCACCAATCTCATCACGCAATCTAGCGGCTAATTCAAAATGAAGTTGGCTAGCGGAATTACGCATCTGTTCAGTGAGCGATTCTATGAGGTTCATCAGCTCCTGTTTAGGCAACGGCACTAAGTGTTTTACATAAACACCAGCCCCACCGCTCGACGATTTTTTGCCAGTCGCTAGAAGTTGATCGGTATCGTCACTTTCTTTTGCAATTAAATCGGTAATATCTGCGATTCGTTTTCTAAGGGGTTGTGGATCAACACCGCGCTCTTTGTTATATAAAACTTGTTTCTCACGGCGGCGGTTAGTTTCATCAATAGCGCGTTTCATAGAATCAGTTAAATTATCGGCGTACATGTGAACTTCGCCAGATACATTTCGCGCTGCACGACCAATTGTTTGGATTAAAGAAGTTGTAGAGCGTAAGAAACCTTCTTTGTCGGCATCGAGAATTGCTACTAATGAGACTTCTGGTAAATCTAAACCTTCGCGTAGTAGGTTGATACCGATCAAAACATCATATTCGCCAAGCCTGAGTTCACGCAGTAATTCCACTCGTCGGAGGGTATCTACCTCGGAATGCAGATACCTAACCCTGACATTCGCCTCAGTGAAATAGTCAGTCAAATCTTCAGACATTTTCTTCGTTAACGTAGTGACTAACACTCTTTCATTCTTTTCTGCCCGGATTCTGATTTCATTTAACAAATCATCAATCTGTCCTTTGATCGGTTTGATGATAATTTGCGGATCCACCAACCCAGTAGGTCGGATTACTTGTTCTACGAATTCGCCACCAGTTTTTGCTAATTCATATTTTCCTGGTGTAGCTGAGAGGTAAATCTTCTGCTTGGTTCTCTCTAAGAACTCAGGCCACCTAAGCGGGCGATTATCCATCGCACTTGGCAATCTGAAGCCATGCTCCACGAGAGTTCGCTTACGCGAAGCATCACCTTCATACATAGCGCCAATTTGAGGCACCGTAATATGTGATTCATCTATTACGCAGAGAAAATCTTCTGGGAAATAATCTAATAAGCAACTAGGTGCAGAGCCAGCTGCACGCCCATCAATGAGACGTGAGTAATTCTCGATTCCAGAACAGAAACCTAATTGCTGCATCATCTCGATATCAAATGTGGTCCGCATCCGGATTCGTTGGGCTTCTAATAGTTTCCCTTGCTTTTCAAATTCTCTATGCTTAATTTCTAATTCAGCTTCGATATTTGCAATTGCTATCTTCATTTTCTCTGGCCCAGCTGCGTAATGCGTTGCTGGAAATATCAAAATCTCTGGAACATCACTAATTATTTCACCGGTGAGTGGATGCAGCGTAGTTAAGCGCTCAATCTCATCGCCAAACATTTCAATTCGGATGGCAAGTTCCTCATAGACTGGAATTATTTCGATGGTGTCTCCACGCACTCGAAAATTTCCGCGCTCGAATGCCATATCGTTTCTTTTATATTGGATATCTACAAATTGCCGCAGAAGTTTATTGCGTTCAATACTTTCGCCAACTTTAAGAAGCACCATACGCTCGTAATATTCTTGTGGATGACCAAGGCCATAAATGCAGGAAACCGTGGCAACCACGATCACATCGCGACGGGTAAGCAGCGCGTGTGTGGCGGAGTAGCGCAAGCGTTCAACTTCTGAATTTATCGACGAATCCTTTTCGATAAAAGTATCGGTTTGAGGTACGTAAGCTTCAGGTTGGTAATAGTCATAATAGGAAACGAAATACTCAACCGCATTTTCTGGAAATAGCTCTTTAAATTCATTCGCTAGTTGTGCAGCTAGCGTCTTATTTGGGGCTAAAACTAAAGTTGGACGTTGTAACCGTTCAACTAGCCAAGCAGTCGTTGCAGATTTTCCAGTTCCAGTCGCACCAAGCAGAACAATATCTTTCTCGCCGCGTTCAATTCTTTCTACTAACTCATTGATCGCATCTGGTTGATCACCGGCTGGTACATAATCGCTTATAACTTTAAATGGCTTTAGCGCTTTCGGGATATAGTTTTTTTGGCTCATTCGCTCTGCGATGCGCGAGGCAAAAGCTCGCTCTCCCAGGCTGATTCAACTCTCCGAAGAAGTTGATCTCTATCGCCATCATTCTCTATTACTAAATTGGAGATGCTGATTCGCTCATCCCGAGTGGCTTGTGCGCTTATTCGTTTCGCTATTTCAAAATCTTTCATTCCGCGCGCTCTTAACCGTTCGTAACGGAGTTCTTCTGGAGCCTCAACAGTGATGATGTAATCAAATCTATTCGCGCCGTTTGTCTCAAATACCAATGGGATTTGGTTCACAACTACTGCACTCGATGGTGCGCTCCTAATTATGGAATCGCCAGCTTCTTTAACTAACGGGTGAATAATTTCTTCCAGATCTTTTCGAGCTGCGGGATCGTTGAAAACTATTTCGCCCAACTTGCTTCGGTTGATTTGACCCTCAGAAAGAATTTCATCACCAAACCTCTTCAAAATCAGATCGAAACCAACAGTGCCACGTTCTACAACATCTCGAGCTAATTGATCCGCATCAAAAACAATTGCGCCGAGAATTTCGAAATACTCCCCCACCAATGATTTACCGGAACCGATTCCTCCGGTGAGCGCTACTTTCAACATTGCTTCAGCCTATCTTTTCCAGAGTTTACTCGCCTGTTTGAGCGTCCATAAAAAAAGCCCCGATACCTAAGTGGTTTCGGGGCTTTCCTTAAGTTGAATTACTCGGCTACTGCCTCTGTCACAGCATCTGATGCTGGTTCGGCGACAACAGCGGCGGCATCAGCGGCTTGCGCTTCAGCTTTCTGCTTCTTATGCGCGACGAAACGTGTTTGCGCGTCAGCGTATTGACGTTCCCATTCTTCACGTTGAGATTCAAAACCAGGTTGCCACTCTTGATTTTCAGCATTGAAACCTTCAGGATAAATAAAGTTTCCAGCGGCATCGTAACGAGCTGGCATTCCATATTGAGTTGGGTCAAAAGCTTCAACTTCAATATCGTGGCCTTCGTTAGCTTGTTTTAGCGAAAGTGAGATTCGACGTCGTTCTAAATCAATATCAATAATCTTGACGAACAATTGATCGCCAACTTGAACAACTTGTTCTGGAATTTCAACATGACGTTCGGCAAGTTCAGAGATATGAACTAGACCTTCGATGCCATCGAATACGCGAATAAATGCGCCAAATGGCACGAGCTTTGTAACTTCACCTGGAACCACTTGATTAATGGTGTGGGTGCGAGCGAATGCTTGCCATGGATCTTCTTGAGTAGCTTTAAGCGATAGTGAAACGCGCTCACGCTCAAAATCAACTTCTAAAACTTCTACAGTAACTTCATCACCGACGGCTACAACTTCACCTGGGTGATCGATATGTTTCCAAGATAGTTCTGAAACGTGTACTAAGCCGTCTACACCACCTAGGTCAACGAAAGCTCCGAAGTTTACGATTGAAGAGATTACGCCACTTCGGACTTGACCTTTTTGTAATTGGTTAAGAAATGTAGTGCGTGATGCAGATTGAGTCTGTTCCAAATATGCACGACGAGAAAGCACAACGTTGTTGCGATTCTTATCAAGTTCGATGATGCGTGCTTCAACTTGTTGTCCAATATATGGAGTTAAGTCACGTACTCGACGCATCTCAACAAGTGATGCAGGCAGGAAGCCACGAAGACCAATGTCTACGATTAAGCCACCTTTAACAACTTCAATTACAGTACCGATAACAACTTCATCGCGTTCTTTCTTGCCTTCAATATCGCCCCAAGCTTTTTCATATTGGGCGCGCTTCTTAGAAAGAATTAAGCGTCCTTCTTTATCTTCCTTTTGAAGAACTAGCGCTTCAACACGATCGCCAACTTTTACCAATTCGCTTGGATCAAGATCGTGGCGGATAGAGAGTTCGCGGGATGGAATTACACCTTCGGTTTTGTAACCAATATCAAGAAGTACTTCATCGCGATCTACCTGGACAACAATTCCAGTTACTAAATCTCCATCATTAAAATTTTTGATTGTGCCTTCGATTGCGGCGAGAAAATCTTCTGCTGATCCAATGTCATTTATAGCTACATTTGCAATACTCAAGGTGCTCCGATTGGGGAATTTAAACTAGTAGGTATGCACACAACCCGACTCCAGAAAATCTTTTGGATTTACTGGGCACTTTCCTACTCTGTCCGAGGTCAGTGCAAGAGATGTGAGCGAGGGCAAAGGTTACTTAAGGCGCGCCACCTAGGTCAATTCCCGCAAGCTCGCGGTAGATAGACTTCCAAAATGGGCCGATATTTAGAGCTTTTGCGCGTGCCAGCAGCGCGAACCTTGATAATTGCCGCGTTCCCCGCACGAATCGCATATGGCATGATTTCACTTTCAATATTCTTCAAAGTTCAACGGGAAACTGGATCCATCGCGTTAGCAGGTTTAGCAATCGGAGCAAATTCAATTGCTGGAGCTGGCACAGCGGGTTTGCGTGGCGCGTTTATAGATAAGTACGGACAGAAATGGCCTTTGCGAATCATGGTTCCAGCATTTGCAATTTCTATTTTTTGGTTCAGCACTGCAACCAATACCAAACAATTAATTATTATGGCTTTTCTTTTTGGGTTGTTTTCACCACCAATAAATTTATCAATCAGGCCACTTTGGAGAATTGCGCTCCCAGAAGATCAATGGCGTACCGCCTACGCGCTCGATACTGCAGTGCTTAGCACGACCGGAATCTTTGGTCCAGTAATTGCAACTTCATTATCCTTAAGTTCGCGACCTAATTCTGCGTTACAAATATGCGCGCTCTTGATGTTTATTGGTGGAATTTCAATAGCGTTTACAAAAATTTCGCGTGAGTGGATTCCAGAGAAAAAAGAAATTGGCACGCTCCCAATTTGGCGTGTCCCCGCTATGCAAATACTGGCGCTCGAAGGCGTAGTAATCGGTCTTGGTTGGGGCGCGTTCAATATTGGAATACCAGCTTTCACTACCCAAGAAAATCTTCCTTCGCGAGCGGCATTGCTTTTTGCAGTATTCGGGTTATTTAATGTTTTCGGGGGCGTAATAGCTGGAACCATTTCTAGAAAACTTTCGCCGCTAAAGGGTTTTCTTGTTACATATAGATTCTGGATAATCTCGGTAGCGCCGTTATCGCTAGCTTATCCAGATTGGTCGCTAATGCTCCTTGCAGCCCTAATCGGCTTAGTAGGAGGTGTGCAACAAGTTTTTTATTGGGAAGTTACTGAAGCGGTTCGCCCTAAAGGCACTGCAGTATCAGCGCTTGCTTGGCTATGGACGGTAGAAGGAACATTTGCTGCAATTGGATCAGCAATCGGCGGTGTTATCGCTGAAAATTATGGGCCGCGCTGGTGTTTTGCAATGACTAGCGTCTCAGTATTCATTGGTTATTTAATTTTGACTGCTGGGAAAAAACATTTTGTACGAGCAAATGAATTACCTACTAATGAATCTGATTTAAATGCAATGGAAGATAACGCTGACAAAAATAGATAGCTTTAATGCGCGGCTAAATCCCAAGTTTTTCCAAAACCAACATTAACCTCCAAAGGCGCATTTAACGGATATGCGCTCCCCATCTCTTTGCGAACTAATTTCTCCATAACTTCCGATTCGCCTGGCGCGATTTCGCATATCAATTCGTCATGTACTTGCAATAACAATCTAGATTTCACTCCAGATTCGGCGATTGCTTTCCCTACATTTAACATTGCAATTTTTATAATGTCTGCCGCAGAACCTTGTATCGGAGAATTCAGTGCCATCCGCTCGGCAATCTCGCGCTGCTGCCTATTGTCTTGATTCAAATCCGGTAGGTACCGTCGGCGTCCCATAATTGTCTCGGTATATCCTTTAGCTCGGGCTTCAACAACTACGCTCTTTAAATAAGTTTGAATTCCGCCAAACCTTTCAAAGTAGCGCGCCATCAATTCACTAGCATCCGTTGGCGAAAGATCTAATTGCTGTGCGAGCCCAAAGGATGATAACCCGTAAGCAAGTCCATAGGACATCGCCTTAATTTTCCGGCGCATTTCGGCATCTACTTCATTGCGTGGGACTCCAAAAACTTCGGATGCCACCGTGGAGTGCAAATCTTCGCCCGAATGAAAAGCTTCGAGTAATTTCGCATCTTTCGAAAGATGCGCCATTATTCGCATTTCAATCTGGCTGTAATCAGCGGTCATCAAATCAACGAACGGAGATTGTGCAATAAAACAATCTCTAATCTTTCGCCCCTCTTCAGTACGTACTGGAATATTCTGAAGATTTGGATCTGTTGAGGAGAGACGCCCGGTTGCGGCAACAGTTTGTTGAAAAGTTGTATGGATCCGCTCATCTTTTCCAGTAGCAGTAAGTAGCCCTTCAATTGTGGTTTTTAACTTGCCGGCTTCCCGAATTCTCAGCAAACTTTGTAATACCGGATGAGCAGTCTTGGTGAAAAGCCAATCTAAAGAGTCAGCATCTGTCGTATACCCAGTTTTAATTTTCTTAGTCTTTGGTAGCCCTAAATCTTCAAAAAGTACTGCTTGTAATTGCTTTGGGGATGCGACGTTAAATTCTTTACCGGCTGCTTTATGAGCTGCTGCTGTTTCACGCTCTACATCATTTCGCAATAACGTTTCAAGCTCTTTCAATTTTTTAACATCTACCGCTATTCCTAAAGCTTCCATCTGCGCGAGCAAATTTAGAACTGGAATTTCCATCTCGTTAAATAGATTTAACAACTCCCGAGCTTTCATATCCTTTTCTAGAACTGCAGCTAGTTCAGCAATCCAAGTCGCAGAGCGAGGTTCGAAATTAGATTCATCGAAGAGCGTCTCTGCGGTGGCGCCACCTTGCGAGTCAGTTGCAAAACCCAAATACCTTTGCGTCAAATCACTTAGTTCCAGCGATCTAGTCCCTGGGTTAACCAAATATCCAGCAAGCTCAGTATCGAAGATCAAACCTTGCATACCGAAGTCTCTCACTAACGGCTTTGCTCCATGAGTTATTTTCTTAATTTTTGGATCTAGAAACCATTTACCCATTTCATTTGATTGGATATGGAGAGTTTTACCACTTGATAGATGAACTGAATATTCCAGAATTTGGTTACCTACATAAGATGCCGCGATCGTAATTGGCAAAGATTCTTCTGCAATCAGCTTTTCTAATTCACTACTGGAAATCTGCAATACTGAAATGTTGGTTACTGTGGCGCTTTTTACTGGCGCATCCTTTGCTGAAACTCCGATTGCTTTCAAGCGTTCCTTTAAAGTACGGATCTCCAAGTGGTCAAATAGTTTAGAGATATCGCTTTCGTGTGGTCCTTCCCAAAGTAAATTAGCAACTTTGAAATCAATCGGAACATCGTGAAGTAATTGGGTAAGTTCGCGATTTGTTCTTACACTTTCAATACTCGCTCGCAATGACTCGCCAACTTTGCCAGCCAATTTATCTGCTTTTGCAAGTAATTCACTAAGGGATCCATACTCCTGAATCCATTTAGTTGCCGTCTTCTCCCCTACGCCGGGAACTGATGGCAAATTATCGCTAGGGTCGCCGCGTAGCGCAGCGAAATCTGGGTATTGAGTTGGTGTTAACCCATATTTTTCAGTAACAGCTGCAGGTGTCATTCGAGCGAGTTCGGTAACTCCCTTTTTGGGATATAAAACAGTTACATCGTCATCCACCAATTGGAAACTATCTCGATCGCCAGTGCAGATCAATACTTCAAAACCTTCAGTTTTTGCTGCAGTGGATATGGTCGCCAAAATATCGTCGGCTTCAAATCCTGCTAATTCAAAACGTTTTATCCCAAATGCATCAACTAATTGATATAGGAATGAAGATTGGGACTTAAATTCATCAGGCGTGGCTGATCTATTCGCTTTATATTCTGGAAATTTTTCACTTCTAAAAGTTTTGCGAGAAACATCAAAGGCAACTGCTATATGAGTTGGTCGTTCGTCGCGAATTAAATTCATTAACATTGAAGCAAATCCGTAAACCGCATTAGTGTGCTGCCCAGTAGAAGTTGTGAAATTCTCAGCCGGTAGCGCAAAAAAGGCTCGATAAGCCAACGAATGGCCATCTAGTAATAAGAGACGCGGCTTCACATCGGTGATTCTATGGAGTTATTGCCTAGAATGACGTCATGGAATTCAGCAAAGATGATTACATGGAACTCTTAAAAGTCCGAGGACGTGGCGCGCTCGGCGAAAAAATGGGTATCGAAGTTATTGAAGCTTCACCTGAACGGATGGTCGGGACAATGCCGGTTGAAGGCAACACCCAACCAATGGGTTTATTGCATGGTGGCGCAAGTGTTGTATTAGCTGAAAGTTTAGGTTCGATTGCGGCACAGTTACATGCTGGACCAGATCGCCGAATTGTTGGTATTGAAGTTAATGCCACCCACCATAAATCAGCCACTTCGGGGATCGTTACCGGCGTAGCAACAGCAATAACTTTAGGCAAAACGCTTTGTTGTCACGAAATCGTCATAACTAACGATAAAGGTGAACGAACTTGCACTGCCAGAATTACAAATCTAATTCTTGCTAAGCGTTAAGTTTTATCCGCCTAGATAAGCTTTTGTTACTGCAGAATCTTTTGCAAGATCTGAAGCCTTACCGCTCATCTTGATAGTGCCAGATTCCAAAACGTAAGCACGATCGGCAACATCTAAAGCTGCCGCTGCATTCTGCTCGATCAAAAGAATTGTAATTCCTTGTTCACGAATCTTTATGATCGTTTCAAAAATCATATCAACGAGCACTGGGGCTAGACCCATTGAAGGTTCATCTAACATCAATAGCTTCGGTGCACCCATCAAGGCTCGACTTACCGCCAACATTTGTTGTTCGCCACCCGACATAGTTCCAGCTCGTTGCGAAATACGTTCCCGAAGTCTTGGAAATAAATTCAATACCCGTTCGCGATCAGCTTCGATTGCTTCTTTATCACTACGAAGGAATGCACCAAGATCCAAATTCTCGCTAACGGTCATACGCGGGAATATTCGACGACCTTCTGGGGATTGGCAAATTCCAAGCTTTACAACCTCGTGACCTTCTTTGCCATCAATTCGATTACCTTCGAAAAGAATTTCGCCAGATTTTGGTTTTAAAAGTCCGGAAATAGTGCGAAGTGTTGTTGATTTACCAGCTCCATTAGAGCCGATCAAAGTAACGATTTCACCTTGATTAACGGTTATTGAAATGTCCTTAACAGCAATGATCTTGCCGTAGCCGACTTTAAGATTTTTAACTTCTAATAGCGCGGACATTATTTGCCTCCCTTAGCTTTACCTAGGTAAGCCTCGATAACACGTTGGTTTGATTTGATATCAGCTGGTGAACCTTCAGCAATTTTTTCGCCTTGGTCTAGCACTGTAACTCGCTCCGAAACGCTCATTACTACCTTCATGTCGTGTTCAATTAACAAAATCGCGACGTCACGTTCGGCGCGAACTTTGTAAACGAAATCGATAAAGATTTGAGATTCTTGCGGGTTCATTCCTGCAGTTGGTTCATCCAAAAGTAAAACTTTAGGATTCAATGCAAGTGCTCGTGCAACTTCTAAGCGCCGTTGATCACCGTAAGAAAGGTTTCGAGCATATTCGCCAGCCCACTTCCCGATTCCAACGAAATCAAGAATTTCGCGAGCACGATCAAGCGCTTCTTTCTCTTCTTTACGTTGCTTTGGTGTGCCAAAAATTGTGGCGAGAATTCCTGAATTCAAATGGGAGTGCATCGCTACCAATAAATTCTCCTCGGCAGTCATCAAACCAAAGAGTCGAATATTCTGGAATGTACGAGCCATACCAAGTTCAGCAATTTTATGTGGCGGCAGATCAGTGGTATCGGTGCCATCATAGTTAACAGTTCCAGCAGATGGTTTATAGAGGCCAGTTAAGACATTGAAGAAAGTCGTTTTGCCGGCACCGTTAGGACCGATTAGTGAAACTACAGATTTCTCTGGAACATCAAAAGAGATGTCATTGACGGCTAGCAAACCGCCAAATGCCACGCTGATATTTGAGGCTTGTAAGACTTTTACTGGTGAGAGCGCCATGATTATTTACTCTCCTTTGCTGATAAATCTTCTTCTACGTCACCTTCATGAAGAATTAAACGAAGTCGCGATTCTGGAATCAAACCCTCGCGTTTATATAACATCATCAAAATTAGAACTAAACCAAATAGTAAGAATGTGAATGATGGGAAATTGATTTCAGTTCCAAATCTGTTATTGAATGTCTGACCAAATGCAGGCAATCCGGTGGAGTTAATCCACGAGAGCAATAGCGCGCCAAGAATGACACCCCAGACGTTACCCATGCCGCCTAACACCACCATTGCGAGCAAGAAGATAGAGATTGAAAAGTTGAATCGTTCTGCATAAACACCGTCTACGTGGGTTGCGAAGGCAACGCCGCCGAGACCGCCAGCAAAAGCACCCACTGCATAAGCAGCTAATTTGGTCTGCATTAGCGGAACGCCCATCATGCTTGCTGCTAGCTCATCTTCACGAATAGCTAACCACGCACGGCCTAGTCGACCCTTTCGCAATCGAAGCGAGATAAAGATCATCACAAATGCCAAGAAAACGAAAATAATGAACTTGTAACCAAAATCAAATGGCCCAATATTTTTAATACCTGCTGGAATAGGATCGAGAATAGTTATTCCCTTAGTTCCATTTGAAAGATTAAAGCCACCGATGTCATCTCCGTTGAAGAATACTTGCGGAATAATTTCACCGAAACCTAATGTTACGATTGCTAGATAATCACTCTTTAGGCGAAGTGTTGGCGCACCGATTAATATTCCAAAGAATGCACAGACTAAGCCACCAATTAGTAATACGCCCCAGAAATTGACGTGAATTCCAGGCGCAACCTTAGCGACCGAACCAAAGAAGTGAAGGTTTACCATGTAGAAAAACTCCGACATAAACCAGCCAGCACAATATCCGCCAATTGCCCAGAACGCTACGTATCCAAGATCTAATAACCCGGCATAACCAACCACGATATTCAAACCTAGGGCGCAAATTACATAAACAAGTGACTCGTTAACTGCCATAGGTGGCAACCAAAGTTGAAGGAAATCATAAATTCCCATTGGCAAGCCATCCCATGGGAATAAGAATTGGTAGGTAATAAAGAGAAGTACTACTGCGATTAAATATCCAGTAGCCCACTTACGTTGTGAGGAAACAGCCATCTTCACACCTTTTCCGTAGTTGCTTTACCTAGTAAGCCAGCCGGCTTCAATACAAGAATCAAAATTAAAATTGTAAATACAACCGTTTGGGACCATCTCTGACCGAGCGCAATTGGTAGACCATCATTAAGTCCTTGAACAACTCCAATTAGCAACGCACCAAGAACCGCGCCATTTAGGTTTCCAATTCCACCCAAAACTGCAGAAGTGAATGCGATCAAACCAAGCTGGAAGCCTAAGTTGTAGTTAGTTGTACCTACCGATTGTTGATATAGCAGGCCGGCAGCACCAGCAAGGGCGCCACCAATTGCGAAAGTGAAAGAAATGGTCTTGTTAACGTCGATACCCATAAGACGGGCAGCATCTTGATCTTGCGCTGTTGCACGCATTGCTTTGCCGCGCTTAGTTTTATTTACAACGAACGTTAGAAGCGTCAATAGTGGAGCCGCAACCAAAATCAAAATTATGGTTACTTGGCTAATAATTACACCAAACCAAACATATTCACCATGTGGAATCACGGTTGGCCATTGACGTGGCGTTGAACCGTTCCATTTAATGCCGATAAATTGTAATAAGAATGACATACCGACCGCCGTAATCAGCGGAGCTAGTTTCGGAGCTCGACGCAATTTTCGATAGGCCAAACGTTCAATTAAAACATTTATGGTGCCGCAGAATAGCATTGCTGCAATCAGGGCTAACAAGAAAGTTACCCAGCCAGCTAAATTTGAATTTTCTTGATGGAACCAAATCGTGATGAAGTATGAGGAAAAGAGCGCACCTAACATAAATAGGTCACCGTGGGCAAAATTAATCAATTCAATAATTCCATAAACCAAGGTATATCCAAGGGCGATCAAGGCATATAACAAACCATTGCGAAGACCTAGAACTGTGACTTGCGCAAATTGCGTTGGCGCTTTTATTAAGTTTGCGCCTAACCAAACAACTAACAATAATCCAATAATAGCTGCGCCAGATAACTCAATTCTTTTACGTCTTACTTGGCCGCGCGTGCCGGTAAACTTTTTGGCTTCAACTGTGGCTTTCAATTTACCCGCCCTTATTTTGATTGCGAATGTTTAATCAAATAATTTAAAAAATAAATTTAATAAGTGGGTGGCTTTGGAATAATCCAAAACCACCCACTCTGTAAATAAGTACTACTTAACTGTGAGCTTCTTGAGCGTTGTTTCTGTGTTGTTCTTCACTACAAGGATGGTGATGTCGTGATAGATAGTATCGCCAGCATCATCAAATTGAATTGAAGTTCCAACAACAGACTTAGCTGCAGGAATATTTACAGATTTCATCTTTTGGAATACATCTTTGCGAGTTCCGTTTGAACGTGAAATCGCATCAAGGATTGCCTGCATAGCTGCTCCACCGTAAACGGAGAATGAGCTTGTAGGTGCCTTGCCGTATGCCTTTAGATAATCTTTCTGGAATGTTGCAGCCTTGCCATTCTTAGGGAATAGGTCAATTGATAGACCTGTGAATGATAGGTATGCGCCATCGGCTTCTTTGAGAGCCAAGAAGTCTGGGTATCCAGTGAATCCATCTGGTGCCATCAACTTAACTTTGGTGTTATCGCCAAGAACTTTTACTTTGTCCTTAACAAGTTGGCCACCATTTAGGTCGAAGATTCCGCCAATGTAGATCATGTCTGGGTTAAGAGCCTTGATCTTTGTGAACAAAGCTTCGTAGTTAGGTTGCTTAGCATCCCAACCTTCGCCAGCTGTGCCAGAAGAAAGAACTGTTAAGCCAATTTTGTTAGCTTCAGTTGTGAAAGCTTGTGCCACACCTTGACCGTAAGTCTGAGTGTCGTTAAGTACATAAACTGACTTCACGCCTTGGCTCTTAGCGAATTGTGCAGCAGCTGAACCTTGGAAGTCATCAGTTGTTACAACACGGAAGTAGTTACGGAAACCGGTTGGGTAGTACTTAGTTGGTTCGCCTGGATTCCAAGCCTTGGTTAGACCAGGGTTTGTGTTCGCATTTGAAACCATAACCATTGGACCCTTTGGATCTTGGTTTAGTACTGGAACAATAATTTTTGCGCAACCTGAGTTATATGTACCCATAACTGCAACTTCGGTCTTGTTAGCAACGTGTGCTTGTGCATTAGCTGCGCACTGTGCATCGTCCCATGAACCTTTAGCTGCGGTTGAGTCATCATATTCTTTGAACTTAATTGCATACTTACCAGCTTTGTTGCCCATTTGCTTAAGAAGCAACTTGATAACGTTGTTTGTCGATTCGCTTTGATCAGCCGATCCACCCTGCAGAGGTAGGTCAGAAGAAACAGTCAAAGTAACTGTTGCAGATTGAGCCATAGTTGAACCAACGATGCTCATTGCCAAAGTTACGACACCAAGCGCTACGAGAGCCTTGTTGTTTTTTTTCATGTAACAGTGTTCCCTTCATTCGAATGTAAGAAGACCGGGATAGGTACTCCTTAGGTATCGCGAAGTATGCCGCCTTTGGGTATTTTCGCCAAGCCCAATCCCGCTCACCAAGTAACGTTTAGGTAACCATTTTTGGCAATTTCCAGCGCGGTTCGGCTTACTTACTTATCTAGGGCCGCATCTGGGGAAATAACGGCCTGGGCGACAGCCTTCATGGAGATCCGTCGGTCCATGGCCGCCCGCTGAATCCAACTAAAGGATTCGGGTTCGGAAAGATTTAGAGCTTGCATCAGAATCCCTTTGGCGCGATCGACAATCTTTCTGGTCTCTAGCCGATCATTTAGGTTGGCGACTTCGGCTTCCAGCGCTTTGAGCTGTCGGTGGCGACTAATCGCAATTTCAATTGCCGGTACTAAATCCGAGATAGAAAAGGGTTTAACTACATAAGCCATGGCGCCGGCATCTCTTGCTCGGTCAACTAAATCTCGCTGACTAAATGCGGTCAAAATCAAGACCGGAGAAATTGCAATAATTTTTTCCGCAGCAGAAATTCCATCAAGAATTGGCATCTTCACATCCAAAATTGCTAAATCAGGTTTATGTTTTTCAGCAAGGGCAATTGCTTCTTCGCCGTTACTTGCTTCAGCGACAACTTCGTAACCGGCTTCGACTAACATCTCTACTAGATCTAATCGGATCAATGCTTCATCTTCAGCTACCAATATTCGGCCGCGGGATTTTTCGGCGCTCGTGCTAAATTCTGAATTCATGTGCCTCGAGTCGGATTTGAACCGACACTATGCAGTGTTTGAGACTGCCCTCTCTACCGTTGGAGTACCGAGGCTTAAAGCTAGATGGATAAGTATAAGGAATTAACGCAATTGTGCGAAAAACTTATTAGCGATATGCCGGTGCAGCGCCACCTACGGCATCGCCAATTTTATGAACCCGCATAGCATTTGTTGAGCCTGGAATTCCCGGAGGTGAGCCAGCAACAATCAATACTTGTTCGCCAATTTTCACTCGTCCAGTAGCAATAAGTAAGGTGTCGCACTGCTTAACCATTTCATCGGTGGTCGCCACCACTGGAGTAATCATCGGTTCGATCCCCCAAGAAAGAGCCATTCGGTTATAAGTTCCAATTTCTGGGGTGAAAGCCATGATCGGAATTGGTGACCGCAGCCGCGACATTCTGCGTGCTGAATCGCCGCTCTGCGTAAAAGTCACAAGAAAGCGCGCGCCAATAATCGCACCAACGTCTGCTGCTGCTTTTGTTATTGCGCCACCTTTTGTACGTGGATTGTGCTTTAAAGCTGGAATTAGATCTAGCGCATCTGTTTCAGTTTTTTCAATTATCCGAGCCATAGTTTCTACTGATTCGATTGCGAATTCACCGATGCTAGTTTCACCCGAAAGCATTAATGCATCTGCACCATCTAATACAGCGTTTGCACAGTCAGATGCTTCTGCTCTAGTCGGTCTTGAATTAACGATCATTGAATCTAACATTTGAGTCGCCACAATAACTGGCTTCGCAGATTCACGAGCTAACGTGATGCAACGTTTTTGCACCATCGGAACATCTTCTATTGGCATCTCCACGCCTAGATCCCCGCGCGCAACCATAATGCCATCAAATGCAGCAACTATCTCTTCCAAATTTGCAACTGCTTGTGGCTTCTCAATTTTAGCAATTACCGGAATCCTAATTCCTAACTCATCCATGATCTTATGGACATCAAATATATCTTTTGCAGATCGGACAAAAGAGAGCGCAATAAAATCTGCGCCAATTTTTAAACCCCACCGTAAATCTTCAACATCTTTCTCAGACATTGCTGGCACTGAGACGGCAACGCCGGGCAAATTAATACCTTTATTATTACTGACAACTCCGGGTTCAATAACTTTTGTAACTACCTTATTACCATCAACTTTTACAACCTCAACTGTGACTTTTCCATCATCAATGAGTATGCGATCTCCTGATTTACAATCCCCGGGCAAATTTTTAAAAGTTGTTCCTACTAATTCCTTTGTACCTTCAACATCATCAGTTGTAATAGTGAAAATATCACCGCGGGCTAGCGAATGCGGACCGTCTTTAAATTTTCCCAACCTAATTTTCGGCCCTTGTAAATCCACAAGGATCGCAACAGGCTTGCCAGCTTTGGAAGCAGCCGCTCTAATTAGATCGTAAACATTTTTATGTTCCTCATAGCCACCGTGAGATAGGTTTAATCGAGCCACATTCATGCCGGCTTCTATCAGCGCTGCAATTTTTTCTGGATTGGCGACTGCAGGGCCCATAGTGCAAACAATTTTGGCTCTACGCATGGTGGTTATTCTATCTTTAATAGAGCGCTAAATAGAGAATGAACGATCGGTTGGCGCTATCGGTGCAGGCAACTGTGTCCGACCCACCAAAAATTCATCTACTGCAGCAGCAGCGCTTCGACCTTCGGCAATAGCCCAAACAATCAAAGATTGACCTCTGCCAGCATCACCGCAAACAAATACACCTTCTACTTCGCTGGAAAATTTAGAATCTCGCATTATATTGCCTCGTTCATCAATTGTTACATTTAATTCCTTAATAAATTCATTTTGCTCCGGACCCGTGAATCCCAATGCTAATAAAACTAAATCAGCTTTTAAATCACGTTCAGTACCTGGAATTTTTTCAAATTTGCCATTTTCAAACTTTGTTTCCACAATCTTTAGCGCCTTTAAATTGCCAGCTTCGTCAGCAACAAATTCTTCAGTCGAGATTGCGTATAAACGTTCTCCGGCTTCTTCATGAGCGCTACTTACGCGATAAATCATCGGATAAGTTGGCCAAGGTTGGGATGTTGGTCGTTCTTGCGTTGGCCGCGGCATAATCTCAATTTGAGTAACGCTAGCCGCTCCTTGGCGGATTGAAGTTCCTAAACAATCAGCACCGGTATCGCCGCCCCCTAAAATTATTACATGTTTTCCTGCTGCATTGATTGGTGGCGCTTCTGATATTTCATTTAGCGCTTGTTTGTTACCCCACGGCAAAAATTCCATTGCTTGGTAAATTCCGTTTAATTCACGTCCCGGAATATCCAAATCTCGCCATTTACTTGCGCCAACTGCCATTACGATCGCATCGTATTTTGATCTCAAAGAAGCAGCCGTTACATCCACTCCAACATTTACACCACATCTAAATCGGGTGCCTTCTTTTTCCATCTGTGAAATTCTTCGATCAATTATGGATTTCTCCATCTTGAATTCTGGAATTCCGTACCGTAACAATCCACCTATTTTTTCAGCTCTTTCGTAAACAACTACAGTATGGCCGGCTCTAGTTAACTGTTGGGCAGCGGCTAGACCAGATGGGCCAGATCCAATTACAGCGATTGTTTTCCCGCTTAAACGATCGGGAGCTAACGGCTTAACGCTGCCGCTGCCAAATGCTTCTTCTACAATTCTTAACTCAACTTGTTTGATTGTTACTGGATCAGCATTGATGCCTAATACGCATGATGTTTCGCAAGGTGCCGGACATAATCGGCCGGTAAATTCTGGAAAATTATTAGTTGAATGCAACCGATCCATAGCTTCGGATTTTTCATCGCGCCAAATTAAATCATTCCATTCTGGAATTAAATTACCAAGTGGGCAACCTTGGTGACAGAACGGAATGCCACAATCCATACACCGGCTAGCTTGCTTTTGCAGCGCCGCAAAATCTTGGACCTCATATACTTCGCGCCAATCTTGGATACGGACGTCAACCGGTCTACGTTTTGGAGTTTCGCGAGGCGTACTTATAAATCCACGTGGATCACCCATTTACCGCCGCCATAACTAATTCATCAGCAGATAAACCTTCGCGTTCTGCTCTCGCAATTATTGAGAGAACTCGCGCGTAATCTCTTGGGAGAATCATTGAAATTCTTGTGAGATTTTCGCTCCAATTTTCCAATAGATTTTTTGCCACTTCGGATTCAGTTTCATCCGCAAAATTTGTAATAACCTGCTTAACGAATTCTGCATTTTGGCTAGAAACTGCAAGTATGTCAACCATCTCTGGGTTTACATTAAGTGGATCTAAATCTAAAACATATGCAATCCCGCCAGACATGCCGGCCCCGAAGTTTCTGCCAGTTCTTCCCAAAATTACCGCAGTTCCACCCGTCATATATTCGCAACCATGGTCGCCTACACCTTCGACTACAGCAGTTGCCCCTGAATTTCGCACACAAAACCGCTCGCCGACTACTCCCCTTATATAGATCGATCCAGTCGTCGCGCCGTACCCAATTACATTTCCAGCAATAACATTCTCATTTGAATTAAAGGAAGATTTTTCATCTGGCCTAAGAATTATTCTGCCACCTGATAAACCCTTACCTAGATAATCATTTGAATCGCCAAAAAGTCTTAGCGTTAACCCGTTAGGGATGAACGCGCCAAATGACTGTCCAGCCGAACCATGAAAAGAAATATCTACGGTGTTATCCGGAAGGCCATTAGATCCAAACCGTCGGGTAATTTCCGAACCCAACATGGTGCCCACGGTTCGATTCCCGTTCTTAATTCCGGAGCGGATTTTAATTGGAATTCTATCTTCTAACGCAGTTTTTGCTTTAATGATTAATTCATTATCAAGCGCTCCGACTAAACCGTGATCTTGTTTCGTAGTGTTATGCCGAATGACACCTGGATTAACGTTTGGAAATGCAAGGAGTGGTGCAAGATCCAAACCGCTTGCCTTCCAATGATCAACCGCCGCTTTTGTTTCTAGCGCTTCGACTTGGCCAACTGCATCTTCTAATCTCTTGAATCCAAGTGATGCAAGGATCTCCCGCACTTCTTGAGCTATGTACTCAAAGAACGTTTCGACAAATTCGGGTTTTCCAGTGAATTTTTTTCGCAATTCTGGATTTTGAGTTGCTACCCCAACTGGACAAGTGTCTAAATGACAGACCCGCATCATCACACAACCCGAAACAACAAGTGGCGCGGTTGCAAAACCAAATTCTTCGGCACCGAGTAAAGCAGCGATTACTACATCACGTCCGGTTTTCATCTGACCATCTGCTTGTACAACTATGCGATCTCGCAATCCATTTAATATTAAAGTTTGTTGAGTTTCCGCTAAACCTAACTCCCAGGGAGCGCCAGCGTGTTTTAGTGAAGTTAGCGGAGAAGCGCCAGTACCGCCATCGTGACCAGAGATTAAAACAACATCTGCATGCGCTTTACTTACTCCGGCCGCTACTGTGCCAACACCAACTTCGGCCACCAACTTCACATGAATTCGCGCCTCTTTATTGGCATTTTTTAGATCATGGATAAGTTGCGCTAAATCCTCGATGGAATAAATATCGTGATGTGGTGGCGGCGAAATTAGACCAACACCAGGTGTGGAATGTCTAACTTTTGCGATCCAGGGATAAACCTTATTGCCAGGGAGTTGACCACCTTCGCCAGGCTTAGCACCTTGCGCCATTTTGATTTGTATATCATCTGAATTAACTAAATATTCGCTAGTAACTCCAAAGCGACCGCTAGCAACCTGTTTAATGGCAGAACGCTTGGAATCGCCATTGGCCATTGGTAAAAATCGATCCGCATCTTCGCCACCTTCACCAGTATTTGATTTACCACCGATTCGATTCATAGCAATCGCTAAATTCTCGTGAGCCTCTTTAGATATTGAGCCATACGACATTGCGCCTGTAGAGAAACGTTTCAATATTTCGGTAATAGGTTCAACTTCATCGATTGGGATCGGTTTTCTTAGGCCCTCTTTAAATGCAAACAACCCACGTAATGTCATTAAATTTCTACTTTGGTCATCAACTTTTTCGGTATATTTCTTGAATATGTCATAGCGTTTATTTTTAGTTGAATGTTGCAACAGGAAAACCGTTTCTGGATTAAAAAGATGCGGTTCTCCTTCACGGCGCCATTGATACTCTCCACCGATTGTTAAGCGAGGTGCGCCAGGTATTTCGCCCCCTGGCGGATATGCAACGTGGTGGCGTCTAATAGTTTCTTCTGCAATTACTTCAAGGCCAACTCCACCTAATCTGGATGTCGCACCCACAAAATATTCATCGATTACTTCTTGCGATAGTCCAATAGCTTCGAATACTTGAGCGCCGGTATAAGAGGCGATGGTTGAGATTCCCATCTTTGACATCACTTTAAGGACGCCTTTACCAAGCGCCTTAATAAGATTGCGCACAGCTTTCTCCGGTGCAATGCCAGTAATTACCCCCTGCAAGACTAAATCTTCTGCGCTTTCCATTGCCAGATAAGGATTAACTGCCGCTGCCCCAAAACCAACCAGGAGTGCAACATGGTGGACTTCTCTTACATCCCCACTTTCAACAACTAAACCAACTTTTGTACGAGTCTTTTCTCGAATTAAATGATGGTGTACAGCAGCCGTTAGTAATAGCGAAGGAATTGGGGCGTTCTCTGCATCACCGTCACGGTCAGAGAGCACAATCAGGCGTGCTCCTTTTTCAATGGCATCTGATACTTCATTTCTAATTTCGACTAACCGTTCTGCGAGTGATTCACCGCCGCCAGCAATTGGAAATAATCCGCGAACGATATGTGTAATAAATCCTGGGTGATCACCGTCAGCATTTACGTGAATAATTTTTGCTAGCTCATCATTATCAATTACTGGGAACGGAAGTGAGATCTGACGACACGAGGCCGGACCTGGATCTAAGAGATTATGTTCGGGACCAATTGATCCACCTAGTGAAGTGACTAATTCTTCTCGAATTGCATCTAAGGGTGGGTTAGTAACTTGCGCAAAAAGCTGTGCAAAATAATCAAAGAGCAACCTATGTTTACTAGAAAGCGCAGCGATCGGCGTATCAGTCCCCATCGAACCTAATGGCTCGCCGCCAGATTTAGCCATCGGCGCGATGATTATTCGAAGTTCTTCTTCGGTATAACCAAATGCACGTTGTCGCCTTACTACAGATGAGTGCGGATAAACAATATGCTCTCGCGCTGGAAGATCTTCTAATTTAATTAAACCGGCATGGAGCCAGTCGCTATAAGGCGCGCCATTTGCTAATTCGTCTTTAATTTCATCGTCTTCAATAATTCTGCCTTCATCAATATCTACTAAGAACATTCGCCCCGGTTGCAATCTTCCTTTACGTGCAATCCGATCTTGCGCAATATCTAGAACTCCTACTTCGCTAGCTAAAACGACTAATCCATCTTTTGTAACCCAATAACGAGATGGGCGTAACCCGTTTCTATCTAAAACCGCCCCGATTTGTTTTCCATCTGTAAAAGTTACGCATGCAGGACCATCCCAAGGCTCCATTAGCGAGGCATGGAACTGATAGAAATCTCGTCGAATTTCTGAGATAGATGCGTGGTTTTCCCAGGCCTCTGGAATCATCATTAACATCGCATGTGGCAAAGAACGGCCGCTCAAATATAGTAATTCCAATACCTCATCTAAAGAAGCCGAGTCGCTGCCATTTGGATCAACAATTGGGAAAAGGCGCGAAATTTCGCCAGGAATCAATGTGCTGGCAAGTAAAGTTTCACGAGCAGCCATCCAATTTCTATTTCCTTTTACAGTATTGATTTCACCATTATGTGCAATGTAGCGATATGGATGGGCTAACGGCCAAGATGGAAAAGTATTTGTTGAAAAACGTGAATGCACTAACGCTAATGGCGAAACTAATCGCGGATCTGATAAATCTGGAAAAAATTCTTCTAGCTGACCGGTTGTGAGCATTCCCTTGTAAACGATGGTCCGAGATGAGAGCGAAGGGAAATAGATTGGAAGTTCGTGTTCTACTCTCTTTCTAAAACAGAATGCTTTACGTTCTAAGGCTAAGTTAAGCGCGTTATCTTTCGCGGTTACAAAAATCTGCTCAAAATTCGGCATTACCGAAAGCGCCGTTTTCCCTAGTGATTTGGAATTAGTTGGCAATTTACGCCAACCTAAAATTTTCAGTCCTTCTTCCTCGGCAATCTCGCTTATTCTTTCTTTGCCGGAAAAATCTCCTTCGAGAAATGCAATTCCGGTTGCGTAGCTGCCGGCAGCGCCAAGTTCAAAATCAACTACTTCCTGATAAAAAGCATCTGGAACTCTAATTAATATGCCAGCACCATCACCACTATTTACCTCAGCTCCAGATGCGCCGCGGTGCTCTAAATTTCGTAGAGCGATTAAACCTTTCTGCACAATTTCATGAGTTGCAACTTTGTTTAGCGTTGCAACCATTGCTACACCACATGCATCATGCTCTTGCGCAGGATTATATAAACCCTGTTTCAAAGGCAGAGCTGAGAAAAGTGGCACTAGGTATCTCCAGAAATATCACATCTGCGAACGATGTTTGTTTATTCTGGGACAGCAATGGCCCGAATGAGACCGTTACTGTAGCAAAGTCCGAGAAAAGTAAGGAGTGGTAAAAGCCTAAATTCCAGAGAGGTGAACTATCTGACCTATTCCAGCCGTGATTGCCATGCCGATAGACCCTCCGACAAAAATTCGAAGCGTAGTTCTAAATACTGGAGCACCTGCTGTTCTAGCGCTAACGATTCCGGTCCCAACTAATCCAACCAATGTAATCAGAACAATGCTCCAAGCTTTGGCGCCAAGGCTTGGAGCAAAAGCGCCAAGGAAAGGAACAAATCCGCCAATGGTAAAACTAATAGCCGAAGCGATCGCGGCCTGCACCGGCTTAGCTTTTGTGTGTTCGAATTGTCCAAGTTCATCACGAAGGTGCGCTTCCAGCGGATCTCGGTCATGCATATGTTTTGCTACCTGCAGCGCTAAATCTTTTGGCAAACCGCGATTTTCGTAAATGTGCGCCAGTTCTTCTAGTTCACCTTCAGGGTCAACCAATAAATGTTCAATTTCAATTCGCTTATCTGCATCCTCGATATCATTTTGAGATCGAACTGAAACATATTCACCAACTGCCATTGACATAGCTCCGGCAGCAATGCCTGCAAGGCCTGCTGTAATAATAAAATTATCAGCCCTAGCGGTCGCAACACCTATCATTAAACTCGCGGTTGAGACCAGCCCATCATTTGCGCCAAGTACTGCAGCACGCAACCAACCACTCCGGTGGGTTAAATGATGTTCGTTCCGTTGGTAGACGTCTGCTAATGGCATAAGAGAATCCTATCCCCTGGTCGAACTTTTCCAGCGCCTAAATAAAGTGGCGCTTGATACTACGCACACGCAGAAACCAACCCAAATATTTAGTCGTAAACCTAGAATTAAATTTGCATCATCAATTCTTATGCTTTCGATGGCGATCCGCCCAAATGAATAGAGAGCTACATAAGCTATAAAAATAGAACCTGGTGCCATCTTTAGTTTTTCGAGCCGCAAGAGGAGTAACGCTACAACTAAACACCAGATTGATTCGTAGATAAATGTTGGATGGAAGGTTGCAAATTCTGAGAAACCATTCGGACGGTAGATAAGTGGAACTTCTAACCCCCATGGCAACTTTGTAGGCCGACCAAAAAGTTCAACATTGAACCAATTTCCCCAACGACCAATTGCTTGCGCAACTACAACTCCAGGGGCGAGTGCATCTGCAAAAGTTGCAAATGTTGGCGATCCATCTAAATTCAAATTATTGCGATTGAAACGCCACCAAGCCGCAGCTAAGCCAAGGGCAATTGCTCCCCAAATTCCTAAACCGCCTTGCCAGATATATAAAGCTTCAATTGGCCGACCGTTCTTACCGAAATATCCTGCTGGCGAAGTAACAACGTGATAAATCCGACCGCCAATTACGCCGAGCGGTACAGCAACAATCGCAACCTCTGAAACTTTTCCAGAGGCTCCGCCCATTAGAACGAAACGTGAATTACCCCAATAAATTGCTACAGCAACTCCTGTGAGAAT